>NZ_JBLZPT010000004.1:0-350671 GCF_049199985.1 Pseudomonas kitaguniensis | reverse complement strand
CGTATATCGCGTTCTTGGGAATGGATTTGAGGGTGTCTGAATCAGGGCAAATGAGCGGACGCCGCTCACTGAGTAAGCAAGGAGACTCTGAGATACGACGGTTGCTGCATAACGCGGCGTCAGCAGGCATCAAATCAAAAGCCTGGAAATACCTGTATGAAGGCTACTTGGCCAGAGGCCTGAAAACGACTCAGGCCCTGGTCATCATCGCCCGCAAGCTGGCTCGCATCGCGTTTTCTCTCATGAAAAACCTGAGCGAATACCAGTCGAAAGCGGTTTTGGAGGCTTCCCCAAAACCATAGAATCTCCCACAGTTGACCGAGTTCGGCTTGTGAGATTGGGCCGTGACAGGCGCCCCGTTAGCCTGCCTTGAGTTGCTCACGCGGCAACGAACACACCTCATCCAGAAACTTCACCACCGTGCCCATGCACGCTTGGCGTTCTTCCACGTGCGGCATGTGGCTGGAGTCCTCAAACAACGCCCAGCGCACCTCTGCGATTTCATCCAGGAACGGCTTGACCACCAACGGCGTGGCCTCGTCGTGGCGGCCAGAGATCACCAGCGTCGGCACATTGATCGCCGACAGCCGGCCAATCACGTTCCAGTCTTTCAAACTGCCAATGACGTGAAACTCCGTCGGGCCGCTCATCGCGTGGTACACCGTCGGGTCTGCATCCACTTGGGCAAACGTGCGCGCTACGCTTTCGGGCCACGGGTTGACCCGACACACGTGCTGGTCATAAAAAACCCGCGAGGCGGCAAGGTATTCCGGGTCTTGATAGGTGCCGGCGGCCTCATGCTTGAGCAAGGTTTCATGCACGCCTTCGGGCAGCAATTTGCGCAAGCGGTTGGCTTCGCTGACCCATGTGCGCATGCACGTCGGCGAGTTCGCCGGGATAAACGCGCGCAGGCCCTTGGGTTGGAGAATCGCGTGCTCGCTGCCGAGCATGCCGCCCCAGGATTGGCCAAGGATCGCGTAGTTATCGCTGATTTGCAGATGGTCGAGCAGGTTGTTCAATTCGTCGAGGAACAGCGCGATAGTCCAGAAAGACGCGGGCTTACCCGGCAAGTGCGTGGAACGGCCATTACCCAACTGGTCGTAGTGAATAACCGCGTGGCCGCTGGCTGCGACATCCTTGAAGGCGTCAACATAATCATGCGTGCAGCCGGGGCCGCCGTGGATGATCACCAACGGTGTACGGCCGCTGGTCAGGTCGCCGGTAACGCGGTACCAGGTCTGGTACGCGCCGAACACCGCATAGCCTTCGGTGACTTTCTCGAAGAATTCCATTTCGTACCCTGCTCTGAAAAAAGGATCATGAGTACGATAGTCGGCATGCGAAGTTTAAGTAACTAGCAAAACAGCTAGGTTTTTCCGACAGCTCACTCTTCAAGCAAGCGGTAGTGGGTGGCGCGAACTACCGCTTGAACGCGGTTTTTAGCGCCCAGTTTGTGCATCGCCGACGCCAGGTGCAGGGTGACCACTGCCAGTGAGCGGCTCAACTGCGTGGCGATTTCGGCGGCGGTTAAACCTTCCGCGGCCCATTTCAGGCACTCGCGCTCGCGCTTGGTCAGACGAATATGCGGGTAAGTGCGCAGTTCCTTGCTGAACAACGGGTACAGTGCTTCCTGCAGGGCGTGCGTAATCAGGCTGAAATCGACCAAGGTGTGCCGGGCGTCCTTCAATACGGTACTCGCCTTGCCGGTACGCAGGCCGGTCAGCGAAGCGAAGCCGCCGCGCGGCAGGTGAATCGGCACGCTGACGCCGCAGGTCAGGTGGCGCTCATGCAGGTAGGAAGACACCGGCGCATGGCACGGATCAATGATGTCTTGCAGCGCGGTCTGGGCGTTGGCGTCGTAGGACCACACGAATGGCGACACCGTGCTCAGCGCGAGGTGTTGCACCGGGTCGATCTGGTAAAAACCTTCGCTGCACCATAAGGCGTGCCAATCGGGCGGCGTGTTGCGCAGTTCCAGCACCGAGGGCGTGATCAGTGAGCCGTCCTGGTCGATGGGCACCGGGGTGTAGTCGTACACCAGCGCATCAAAACCAAGCTGCTGGGCCAGAATAAACGTATGGTCCATCTGCTCATCCAGGCTCCTGCCCGGTGTCAGAGGGTTATTGAAGGCAGTTAGTTTGGCCAGCATCCGTTCTGCTCCCGAATTCATTTGAATCTCGACGTGCGGCACGTAGAATGCCACGCCCCGGCGAAGGACTGCCAGGCTAAACCTATAAGAAATACTAGGTTATGGACGCACGGCATCCTCGGTAATGTTGGCCTGATAAACGGCCGCTGCCTGCCAGGCCGATACAACACAAGGAATGTATGCATGTGGCGTGAAATTGACCCCGACCAGCAGTACAACGTGCAAGTCGACGGCCATAACCTCGTGGTCTACAGCTTCGGCGAAGGCGATGAGGTGCTCTTGTGTCTCAATGGCGGCCCAGGCCTGCCGTGTGACTACTTGCGCGACGCCCATGGCTGGCTCAAAGCGCATAACCTGCGAGTGGTTGCATTTGACCAGCTTGGCACCGGCGCATCAGCCAGACCGACCGACGTTTCGCTGTGGGAAATCAGTCGTTATGTCGAAGAAGTCGAGCGCGTACGCCAAGCCCTGAACCTCGGCCGCGTGCACCTGCTGGGGCATTCCTGGGGCGGTTGGCTGGGCATCGAATACGCGATCCATTACCCCGACGCGCTGAAAAGCCTGATCCTCGAAAACACCGTTGGCGACATTCCGCACCTGTCTCAAGAACTCCAACGCTTGCGCGGCGCCCTCGGCAGTGAAACCGTGGCCATGATGCAGCGCCACGAAGCCATGGGCACCCTCGATCACCCGCAGTATCAAGCCGCGATTACCTTGCTCAACTACCGCCACGTTTGCCGCCTGGACGAATGGCCCGAGCCGGTCAAACGCTCGCTCGGCGACTGGAACATGGGGCCTTACGAAACCATGCAAGGCCCGAACGAGTTCCTTTATATCGGTAATCTGAAGGATTGGAACCGCCTCGCCGAGATGGCCGCGTTTACCATGCCGATACTGATCACCACCGGCCAGCACGATGAACTCACGCCCGCTTGCGCCCTGCGCATGAAACTTGCCGCCAAACACGCCGAGTTACACGTGTTCCCGAACAGCAGCCACATGCCGTTTTATGAGGAGCCCCAGGCGTACTTCCCCGTGCTGCTGGACTTTCTCGCTCGGCACCGGGGCTGACGGATGAACCTGGCGCGTTACCGATTTGTACTTTACCGGCCGCTGCAATTGCTGCCGGTGCTGTTTGGCATCAGCCTGATTACCTTTGTGCTGGTGCGCTCCATCCCCGGCGATCCGGCGCGTGCGCTGTTGGGCTCGCGCAGCACGCCAGACGCGTTGCTGAAAATTCGCGCCCAATACGGCCTTGATCAGCCGTTGTGGCTGCAATATTTTTACTTCCTCAAAAACCTGCTTAAAGGCGACCTCGGCCAATCGTTGCTGTACAAGGTTGACGCGCTGAAGCTGATCGTCACGCGCATCGAGCCGACCCTGGTGCTGGTGCTCGGCAGTGTGCTGCTGGCGCTGTTGATCGCGGTGCCGCTGGCAACGCTGGCGGCGCGCAATAAAGGCCGCTGGGCGGATACGCTGATTCGGTTGTTCACCACGGTCGGGCTGGGCATGCCGGCGTTCTGGCTGGGCCTGATGTTGATTTTGTTGCTGAGCGTGCAGTGGGGGCTGTTCCCGGTGTCCGGCTACGGGCGCACCCTCGTCGATAAGGCTCACCACATGGTTCTGCCGTGTTTGACCATCGCCCTCGCGCTGTCGGCGGTGCTGGTGCGCAACCTGCGCGCGAGCATGTTGATGGAGTTGCAGGCCGATCACGTCACCGCCGCCCGCGCGCGCGGGTTATCGGAGGCTGCCGTGTTCCGTCGCCATGTGTTGCCCAACTCGCTGGTGCCGGCGGTTAACCTGTTGGCGGTGAACATTGGGTGGCTGATCAGCGGCACCGTGGTGATTGAAAGTCTGTTCGCGATTCCCGGCATCGGCCAGTTGCTGGTGCGCGGCATCTTTACCCGCGATTACATGGTGGTGCAAGGCGTGGCCATGGTGTTGGCCTGCGCGACGGTGGTGGTCAACTTTGTCGCCGACGTGGCGACGGTAGCGCTCGACCCACGGGTGAAAATGCAATGAGCAGCCGACCGCTGATTGCCCCGTGGCGTTTGCGCCTGCGCTTCGGGTTTCGCAACGGCCGCCTGACCGCCGCGTGGGGCGTGTTGATCTTGTCGGCGTGGTTCGTCCTGGCGCTGTTCGCGCCGTGGCTTGCGCCGTATGACCCGATTGCCCAACACACCGATTTGAATTTATTGGCACCCAGCCTCGCCCACCCATTTGGCACGGATAACTACGGCCGGGATATTCTTTCCAGGGTGATCTGGGGTGCGCGGGTTGACCTGCAACTGGCCATCATTGGCGTGATCTTCCCGTTCATGATCGGCACCTTTGTCGGTGCGGTCTCGGGCTACATCGGCGGGCTTTTCGACAGCGTTTGCATGCGCGTGATCGACGTGATCCTGGCCTTCCCGTTCCTGGTGTTGATGCTGGCGATCATGGCCATCCTCGGGCCGGGCTTGAAGAGTTTTTATATCGCCATGGCGTTGGTCGGGTGGGTGTCGTATGCGCGGCTGATCCGCTCGCAGATCCTGGTGCTCAAGGAAAGCGACTTCGCGCTGGCCGCCAAGAGCCTGGGGTTTGGCCATGGGCGCATTTTATTCCGGCATTTGTTGCCGAATGCCCTGTTCGGCTCGATTGTGTTTTCCATGTCTGACGCGGTGCTGGTGCTGCTCAATGGCGCCGCCGTGAGCTACCTTGGCCTGGGCGTGCAACCGCCGACTGCCGAGTGGGGCACGATGGTCGCCGAAGGTCAGGCGTTCATCACCACCGCGTGGTGGATCTGCACCTTTCCCGGCCTGGCGATTGTGACCCTGGCCATGGGGTTCAGCCTGCTTGCCGACGGTGTGGCGCAAGTGCTGGGGGACCGCTCATGAGTCTGCTTGAAGTGCGCGACCTGAGCGTGATTGCCAACAACAGCGGGCGCGATGTGACCCTGGTGGACCGGGTGTCCTTCGACCTCGCCGAAGCTGAAATCCTTGGCCTGGTGGGCGAGAGCGGCTCGGGCAAAACCATGGCCTGTCGCGGGCTGATGCGCTTGCTGCCGTCGCCCAATCTGCGCGTGCAGGGCGGCGCGGTGCGGCTGGCCGGTCAGGATTTGCTGCCACTCAGCGATGCCGGCATGCGCGCTGTGCGTGGCGGGCAATTGGGCATGATCTTCCAGAACCCCAGCAGCCATCTCGACCCGCTGATGCGCATCGGCGAACAGATCGCCGAGGGCATTCGCCTGCACCAGGGCGTGTCGAAAAAAGACGCGCGCCTGCAAGCCATCGAAGTGCTGCGCCAGGTCGGCATACCCGACCCCAAGGCGCGTGTCGACAACTACCCGCACGAGTTCTCCGGCGGCATGCGCCAACGCGCGATGATCGCCGTCGCGCTGGGCTGCAACCCGAAAGTGCTGATTGCCGACGAGCCGACCACGGCGCTGGATGTAACGGTGCAGGCGCAAATCCTGCGCCTGTTGCTGGACCTGCGCGACCAGCGCGGCCTGTCGATCATCATGATCACCCACGACCTCGGCGTGGTCGCACAAACCTGCGACTCCATCGCGGTGATGTACGCCGGGCGCCTGTGCGAACACGGCAGCAAGTATGCGCTGCTGGCGCATCCGCAACACCCGTACACCGCGGGCCTGATCGATTGCCAGCCCGCGCACAGCAGCGGCCACGCCTTGCTGCGCACGATTGCCGGCCAGCCGCCGTTGCTGGATGCGCTGCCCGCCGGTTGCCGCTTCAGCCCGCGCTGCCCGCACGTCGGCGCTGTGTGCACCGAGCTGCTGCCGGAAGGCGCGCGGGTGGCCTGCCACTATCCCTTGGGAGTTCGCCCGTGAGCCTGTTGCAGATCAAGGACCTTGAGGTGCGTTTTGCGGCGTCCGGCAGCGGCCTGTTCGGCCTCAACAAGCAGTGGGTGAGGGCGGTCAACGGTGTGTCGCTGAACCTCGCGGCGGGTCAAACCCTGGGGTTGGTCGGTGAGTCCGGCAGCGGCAAAAGCACCCTCGGTCGGGCGATTTTGCACCTTAACCCGATCAGCGCCGGGCAGGTGTTGTTTGACGGTGTCGACATGGCCCACGGCAGCAGCATCGACATCGCCCGCCTGCGCCACGAAACCGCGATGATTTTCCAGGACCCGTACGCGGCGCTGAACCCGCGCCAGACCCTGGGTGAAACCCTCGCCGAAGTATTACGCGTACAGCGCAAAGTCGCCCCGCAGCAAATCCCCGCCCGCGTGGTTGAGCTGCTCGAATTGGTGGGCCTGCGCCCTGAGTTGGCCAGCCGCAAACCCGGCTCCCTGAGCGGCGGCCAGTGCCAGCGCGTCGGCATCGCGCGGGCGCTGGCGGTGGAGCCGCGCTTGATCATTGCCGATGAATGCGTGGCGGCGCTGGACGTGTCGATCCAGGGCCAGATCATCAACCTGTTGCTGGAACTGCAACAGCGCATGAACCTGGCCATCCTGTTTATCGCGCATGACTTGGCCATCGTGCGTCGCCTGTGCGACCGCGTGGCGGTGATGTACTTGGGCAAAATTGTTGAAGAGGGGCCGGTGGAGGCGGTATTTACCTCGCCGCGCCATCCGTATACGGCGGCGTTGATCGAAGCGATTCCCGAGATCGACCCACACCGGCGCTTGCCTGCGCAGCCATTGCCCGGTGAGCCGCCGAGCCCGCTGAATTTGCCCACAGGCTGCGCCTTTCACCCGCGCTGCCGACACGCCCGGAGCATGTGTTCCGTGGTGTTGCCGCCGACCCATTTCCTGCACGAGCATCGGTACAGTTGCGTGCTTGAAGAGCCTTTGCTTTGACCCATTTCTGCCATTCATAGACAAGGAGTTATGACATGCAATCCCGTCACTTGAAGTTGCTCGCCGCCGCTACATTGACCGCCTGGTCGCTCACCGCCGGGTTGGCGAACGCCGCTGGCGTGTTGACCATCGGTTGCCGTGAAGACAGCACCACCTTTGACCCGATCAAAAGTGCGCAGAACCGCGACACGTGGGTGTTCGCCAACGTCTACGACACGCTGGTACGCGTGGACAACCTGGGCACGAAGATGGAACCGGGCCTGGCACAAAGCTGGGAGATTTCTGCGGACGGCCTGACCTACACCTTCAAACTGCGCGATGCGAAGTTCTCCGACGGTTCGCCGATTACCGCCGAAGACGCCGCGTTCAGCCTGTTGCGCATCCGCGACAACAAGGCCTCGCTGTGGAGCGACCCGTTCAGCCTGATCAACACCGCGACGGCCAGCGACCCGCAAACCCTGGTGGTCACCCTGAAAACCCCGGCAGTGGCGTTCCTCTCGCAATTGGCCTCGCCGACGGTGTCGATCCTGTCGGAAAAAGCCATGACCAAGATGGGCGAAGACGCCTACTCGGAAAACCCGGTGACCTCCGGCGCGTTTACCGTGGAGGAATGGCGCAAGGGTGACCGCGTCATCCTCAAGAAGAACCCGAACTTCTGGCAGGCCAAGAACGTGAGCCTGGATGGCGTGGAATGGGTGTCGGTGACCGACGACAATACGCGCATGCGTATGGTGCAGAACAACGAACTCGACACGGCGATCTTTGTACCGTTCTCGCGTGTGGAGGAGCTGAAAAAAGACCAGAACGTGGTGATCCACGCCGACCCGTCCACCCGTGAAGACCACTTGCTGATCAACCACGCCCATGGCCTGTTGGCCAAACAGGAAGTGCGTGAGGCGCTGGACATGGCCATCGACAAACAATCGCTGGTCAAGACCGCCACGTACGGTCAGGGCACCGTGGCCTATTCCTACATTCCCAAAGGTTCGCTGTACCACTACGCCAACAACCTGCAACGCCCGTATGACCCCGCGGCCGCCAAGAAGCTGCTGGCCGCTGCCGGTGCGCAGGACTTGAAGCTCAACTACGTGGTCAACGCCGGCAACGAAGCCGACGAGCAGATTGCGGTGATCATCAAGGACCAGTTGGCCAAGGTCGGCGTAACCGCCAACTTGCAGAAGGTTGACCCGACCCAAAGCTGGCAGATGCTGGTGGACGGTGAGTACGATATTTCGGTGATGTACTGGACCAACGATATTCTCGACCCGGACCAGAAGACCACCTTCGTGTTGGGCCACGACACCAACCAGAACTACATGACCCGTTACAAGAACGACAAGGTCAAGGCGCTGGTGACGGCGGCACGCATCGAGGCCGACCCGGTGAAGCGTGAGCAGATGTATGTCGAGCTACAGAAGATGGCGAAACAGGACGTGAACTGGATCGACTTGTACTACAGCCCCTATATCAACATCTCTCGCAAGAATGTGAGCAATTTCCTGCAGAACCCATTGGGCCGTTTCACCCTGGAAGACGTGGTCAAAAACTAAGATCCCAACAGCGCTGCAATACGGCCATCCCGGTTTAACGCGGCGCTTATCAGATCAAAAGCGGCTTTTGCATACTCAGCAGGTCTGCTTTTTGTGGGAGCGGGCTTGCTCGCGATTGCGCTGTCTCAGTTGAAAAATACTTATCTGACACAGCGTATTCGCGAGCAAGCCCGCTCCCACAGGTAATAGCTTATTTGTCGTTTGATGAGCGCTGTGTCAGTTTTTATTGCGCATCAAACGCCTGCCCATTGATGCCGGTGCTGTCCGGCCCCATCAGGTACAGGTACACCGGCATGATCTCTTCCGGCGCTGGCCTTTCCATCGGGTTTTCACCGGGGTACGCCTGGGCGCGCATGCTGGTGCGTGTGCCGCCTGGATTGATGCTGTTGGCGCGAACCGACGCCACCTCGTCCAGCTCATCGGCCAGGGTTTGCATCAGGCCTTCGGTGGCAAACTTCGACACGCCATAAGCGCCCCAATACGCACGGCCCTTGCGCCCGACGCTGCTGGAGGTGAACACCACCGACGCATCCTGAGACAGCTTGAGCAGCGGCAGCAAGGTGTTGGTCAGCATGAACATCGCGTTGACGTTGACGTGCATCACCCGCATGAAATTCTCACCGGACAACTGCTCGATCGGCGTGCGTGGGCCGATGATCGAGGCGTTGTGCAGCAGGCCGTCGAGGCGGCCGAAGGCCTTTTCGATCATCGCTGCCAGTTCATCGTATTGATGCGGCAGGGCGGTCTCCAGGTTGAACGGAATCACTACCGGTTGTGGCTGGCCGGCCGCTTCGATCTCGTCATATACCTGGGCCAGGTTGGCCTCGGTCTTGCCCAGCAACAGCACGGTGGCGCCATGCGCGGCATAGGTTTTCGCCGCCGCCGCGCCAATCCCGCGCCCGGCACCGGTCACCAGAATCACCCGGCCTTTGAGCAGTTCTGGACGTGCGGAGTAATCAAACATACATAACCTCGACAAAACTCAGTGGGTTGCCAGCAACGAACTTGAAAACACTACAAATCCCCTGTGGGGGATCTTCATCTGTCATTAAGCCGCGTGAGCACTCAGCAACTGCACAGTGCGTTATCCAGCACCTTGCGCAGTTCCAGCGGGTGGTCCACCACCACATCGGCGCCCCAGTGGCGCGGGTTGTCGTCCGGGTGGATGTAGCCGAAAGTCACCGCTGCGGTGCGGGTGCCGGCGTCGCGACCGGACTCGATGTCGCGCAGGTCATCGCCCACGAACAACACGCTGGCCGGGTCGAGGCCGAGCATTTTGCACGCCAGAATCAGCGGCTCCGGGTCGGGCTTGCTGTTCTTCACGTGATCAGGGCAAATCAACAGCGCCGAGCGCTCGGCCAGGCCCAACTGCTGCATGATCGGCTCGGCAAAACGCAGCGGCTTGTTGGTGACCACGCCCCAGACCAGGTTGGCTTTCTCGATGTCTTCGAGCAACTCGGCCATGCCGTCGAACAGCTTGCTGTGGATCGCGCAGCCTTTGAGGTAACGCTCCAGAAACTCCTCGCGCAGCGCTTCAAAGCCGGGTGACTCCGGGTCCATCGAGAAGGTCACGGCAACCATTGCGCGTGCGCCGCCGGAGATTTCATCGCGGATGTGCTGGTCGTTGATCGGCGCCAGGCCACGGTCTGCGCGCATGGCCTGGCAGATCGCGATAAAGTCCGGCGCGGTGTCGAGTAACGTACCGTCCATATCGAAGAGAACCGCTCGCAACTTCACAGGCTTACTCCTCGCGCAGGGTCTGGATCATGTAGTTGACGTCAACGTCACTGGCCAGCTTGTAATGCTTGGTCAGCGGGTTGTAGGTCAGGCCGATGATGTCTTTGACGGTCAGCCCGGCCTGACGGCTCCAGGCGCCCAGCTCGCTTGGGCGGATGAATTTTTTGAAGTCATGCGTGCCGCGCGGCAGCAACTTCATGATGTATTCAGCGCCGATGATCGCGAACAGGTAAGCCTTGGGGTTGCGGTTGATGGTAGAAAAGAACACCTGGCCGCCGGGCTTGACCATGCGAAAGCACGCGCGGATGACTGACGACGGGTCTGGCACGTGTTCGAGCATTTCGAGGCACGTGACCACGTCGAACTGTTCCGGCAATTCGATGGCGAGGTCTTCGGCGGTGATCTGGCGATACTCAACGTTCACGCCGGATTCCAACTGGTGCAACTGCGCCACCGCCAGTGGCGCTTCGCCCATGTCGATGCCCATTACGCTGGCGCCGCGCTGGGCCATGGCTTCGCTGAGGATGCCGCCGCCGCAGCCGACGTCGAGTACCTTCTTGCCGGCGAGGTTGACGCGTTCGTCAATCCAGTTAACCCGCAGCGGGTTGATGTCGTGCAGCGGTTTGAACTCGCTTTCGCGGTCCCACCAGCGGTGAGCCAAGGCTTCGAATTTGGCGATTTCGGCGTGGTCGACGTTGCTCATGGTGAATCCTCTAAATCTGATAAATCGGTTTGCAGGGGTCGAAGCGTGTTTTCAACACCTGCGTTATTCGCTGTGCCCGCTGATGCGTTGGCCCCAGGCAATGGCCGTGGCGGTCAACTGGGGTTCATCCATGCGGGTCAATTGCCGGTTGTCGAGCAGCTGCTTGCCGGCGACCCAAAGGTGTTTCACGCAATCGCGTCCGGTGGCATATATAAGTTGTGAGACCGGATCGTAGATCGGTTGTTGCGCCAGCCCCGACAAATCAAACGCCACCATATCGGCGGCCTTGCCGACCTCCAGCGAGCCAATCTGGCTTTCCAGGCCCATGGCGCGCGCACCATTGAGCGTAGCCATGCGCAGCGCGCGGTGGGCGTCGAGGGCTGTGGCCGAGCCGGCGACGGCTTTGGCCAGCATCGCGGCGGTACGGGTTTCGCCCAACAGGTCGAGGTCATTGTTGCTGGCCGCGCCATCGGTGCCGATCGCCACATTGACCCCAGCCTGCCACAAACGCTCAACCGGGCAGAAGCCGCTGGCGAGTTTCAGGTTGGACTCCGGGCAATGAATAACGCTGGTGTTGCTTTCTACCAGTAACGCCAGGTCGTCCTCGCTGATTTGGGTCATGTGCACGGCCTGGAAGCGCGGGCCCAGCAAGCCAAGGCGACCCAGGCGCGCGAGCGGGCGCTCACCGGTTTGCTCCACGGCTTGCTGCACTTCAGAGGCGGTTTCATGCACATGCATGTGAATCGCCGCGTCGAGTTCTTCGGCGATCACACGGATTTTTTCGAGGTTGTCATCGCACACGGTGTACGGCGCGTGGGGGCCGAAGGTGATTTTGATGCGCGGGTGGTGCTTGAGGTCGCCGAACAGCTCGATGCCCTGGCGAATCGACTCGTCGGCCGTGCTGGCGCCGGGAATCGGGAAGTCGAGGATAGGGATCGCGATCTGCGCGCGCATGCCGCTATTGTGTACGCAGTCGCTGGCGACCTTGGGGTAGAAGTACATGTCACTGAAGCAGGTGATGCCACCTTTGAGCTGCTCGGCGATGGCCAGGTCAGTGCCGTCGCGCACGAAGGCTTCATCGACCCACTTGGCCTCGGCAGGCCATATGTGCTTTTCGAGCCAGGTCATCAGCGGCAGGTCATCGGCCAGGCCGCGAAACAGGCTCATCGCCGCATGCCCGTGGGCGTTGATCAGGCCGGGGCTGAGCAGCATGCCCGGCAGCTCGCGCACCTCGTTGGCGGCGAGCTTCAAGGCCGCGGCGCGCGGCCCGATGAACGCAATGCACCCATCGCGAATGCCCAGGCCATGCTCCTTGAGTACCACGCCAGCGGGTTCGACAGGTACCAGCCAGGTGGGCAGCAGCAACAAGTCGAGCGGGGCGGCAGTGGGGGTCATCGCAGGCTTCTTCCCGAGGAACTATAAAAGAAGCGCGAAGTATACCCGAGCGCCTTGGCTGGCGGATCGCTATAATCGGCCGCTTTTGTTCATGAGTACGGGGTAAGGGATGCGCGACCGACTGTTGGCTGCGGAGAAAGTGAAGGCCATCGAGTGGCGTGATGGCGCACTGCACCTGCTGGATCAGCGTGCCTTGCCGTCCCGGGAAAACTGGGTGGTCTGCACCACGGTCGAGGCCGTGGCGGCGGCCATTCGCTCGATGGTGGTGCGCGGCGCAGCGGCCATCGGTATCAGCGCCGCCTATGGCTTGGTGCTCGCCGCCCGCGCGCGATTCGCCGAGGGCGGTGACTGGCAGGCTGCGTGGGAAGAAGACTACGCGCTGCTGGCCGAGGCCCGCCCGACTGCAGCGAACCTGTTCTGGGCGCTGAACCGCATGCGTGAGCGCCTCGACCGCCTCAAGCCACACGCCGACCCGCTGGCGGTGCTGGAGGCGCAAGCCATCGCTATTCATGAAAGCGACCGCGAAGCCAACGTCGTCATGGCTCAATTTGGGCTCGATCGAATTCGCAAGCACCAGGGTAACCCGCAGGCGATCCTGACACACGGCAACGCCGGTGCCCTGGCCACGGGCGGTGTCGGTACGGCCCTCGGGGTGATTCGCGCGGCCTTTCTGGAGGGGTTGGTCGAGCAGGTCTACGCCAATGAAACCCGCCCGTGGTTGCAGGGTTCGCGGTTAACCGCCTGGGAGCTGGCGGGCGAGGGCATCCCGGTCACGGTGAATGCCGACTCGGCCGGCGCGCATATTCTCAAGACCAAAGGCGTGACCTGGGTGATTGTCGGTGCCGACTGCATCGCCGCCAATGGTGATGTGATCAGCAAGATCGGCACCTATCAGTTGGCTGTCTGCGCCATGCACCATGGCGTGCGCTTTATGGTGGTGGCGCCGAGCTCAACGCTCGACCTGCTGATCGCCTCTGGCGATGACGTCGCCCTTGAAGAGCGTGATGCCGGTGAGTTGCTGGAGGTGCCGGGGCAGCGCCTGGATGTGGCGGCTTATAACCCGGTGTTCGACGTCACCCCGGCCGACCTGATTGATGTGATCGTGACTGAAAAAGGCATCGTCGAGCGGCCCGATGCGGCCAAATTGGCTAAGTTGATGTCCCGCAAGCGCTTGCATTGATCGCTGCGGCGCCTGTTGAATCGCTATCGCGAGCAAGCCCGCTCCCACACTGATGTGTGAACACATTCAACATGTGGGAGCGGGCTTGCTCGCGATAGGCCGTTAAGGCCAATAAACCTTTCGGATCTGCCCCCAAAAAAACGCACGACCCCACCTCTGAGCCCCTCTCGTCGCCCTCAAGCGTATTATCTGCCAACTTACTATGCTCCATGCGCATCAGGGGGATAGGTGCGTGGCGGCGATTGTGATAACATCCGGCGGTTTCCAGGGCTGCCCCGAGGGGTTGCCTGTAACGTGCAGATCCGTGTCATAACTCGTTGATTTGTCGTAAGTCGTTGTCAGGCACTCTGCCGGCAGCGGCGAGCTTCGTTTGTCCCATAGGATGTGACGAGGTTTCACCCGAAAAAGGAATCAGGCTTCTCATGGGCGAACTGGCCAAAGAAATCCTCCCGGTCAATATCGAAGACGAGCTGAAACAGTCCTACCTCGACTACGCGATGAGCGTAATTGTCGGGCGGGCACTGCCTGATGCGCGCGATGGCTTGAAGCCCGTGCACCGGCGTGTGCTGTTCGCGATGAGCGAGCTGGGTAACGACTGGAACAAGCCGTACAAGAAATCTGCCCGTGTTGTCGGTGACGTGATCGGTAAGTATCACCCTCACGGCGACACTGCGGTGTACGACACCATTGTTCGGATGGCGCAGCCATTTTCCCTGCGCTACCTGCTGGTAGACGGCCAGGGCAACTTCGGTTCGGTCGACGGCGACAACGCCGCGGCCATGCGATACACCGAAGTGCGTATGACCAAGCTGGCGCACGAACTGCTGGCCGACCTGCATAAAGAAACCGTGGACTGGGTGCCGAACTACGACGGCACCGAAATGATCCCGGCGGTCATGCCAACGCGTATTCCCAACCTGCTGGTCAACGGTTCCAGCGGCATCGCCGTGGGCATGGCCACCAACATCCCGCCACACAACCTCGGTGAAGTCATCGACGGTTGCCTGGCCCTCATCGACAATCCTGAGCTGACCATCGATGAGCTGATGCAATACATTCCCGGTCCGGACTTCCCGACCGCTGCGATCATCAACGGTCGCGCCGGTATCATCGAAGCCTACCGCACCGGTCGCGGGCGCATTTACATGCGTGCCCGCTCGATGATCGAAGACATCGACAAGGTCGGTGGCCGTCAGCAGATCGTCATTACCGAACTGCCTTACCAGTTGAACAAGGCGCGTCTGATCGAGAAGATCGCCGAACTGGTTAAAGAGAAGAAGCTGGAAGGCATCACCGAGCTGCGCGACGAGTCCGACAAAGACGGTATGCGCGTGGTGATCGAGCTGCGTCGTGGCGAAGTGCCCGAGGTGATCCTCAACAACCTCTACGCCCAGACCCAGCTGCAAAGCGTGTTTGGTATCAACGTGGTTGCGCTGATCGACGGCCGCCCGCGCATCCTGAACCTCAAGGACCTGCTGGAAGCCTTCGTGCGTCACCGCCGCGAAGTGGTCACCCGGCGTACCGTGTTCGAACTGCGCAAGGCGCGTGAGCGCGGGCATATCCTTGAAGGCCAGGCCGTTGCACTGTCGAACATAGACCCGGTTATTGCCCTGATCAAAGCCTCGCCGACCCCGTCGGAAGCCAAAGAGGCGCTGATCAAGATGCCGTGGGAATCCAGCGCCGTAGTGGCGATGGTTGAGCGCGCCGGCGCCGACTCTTGCCGCCCGGAGACCCTCGACCCGCAATACGGTCTGCGCGAAGGCAAGTACTTCCTGTCGCCGGAACAGGCTCAGGCCATTCTGGAACTGCGTCTGCACCGTTTGACCGGTCTTGAGCACGAGAAGCTGCTGGCCGAGTACCAGGAGATCCTTAACCAGATCGGCGAGTTGATCCGCATCCTCAACAGCGCCGTGCGCCTGATGGAAGTGATCCGCGAAGAACTCGAAGTGATCCGCGCCGAATACGGCGACGTGCGCCGCACCGAAATCCTCGATGCACGCCTCGACCTGACGCTGGGTGACATGATCCCGGAAGAAGAGCGCGTAGTGACCATCTCTCACGGCGGTTATGCCAAGACCCAGCCGTTGGCTGCGTACCAGGCCCAGCGTCGTGGCGGTAAAGGCAAATCGGCGACCGGCGTAAAAGATGAGGACTACATTGCTCACCTGCTGGTAGCCAACAGCCACACCACGCTGCTGCTGTTCTCCAGCAAAGGCAAAGTGTATTGGCTGAAAACCTACGAAATTCCGGAAGCCTCGCGCGCAGCCCGTGGCCGCCCATTGGTCAACCTGTTGCCGCTGGACAGTGATGAATACATCACCACCATGTTGCCGGTCGACGAATACACCGAAGGTCACTTCATCTTCATGGCGACCGCCAAAGGCACCGTGAAGAAGACCCCGCTGGAATCCTTCAGCCGTCAGCGCAGCGTGGGCCTGATCGCCCTCGAGCTGGACGAAGGCGACGTGTTGATTTCGGCCGCCATCACCGACGGCGAGCGTGAAGTCATGCTGTTCTCCGATGGCGGTAAAGTGACACGCTTCAAGGAATCCGACGTTCGCGCCATGGGCCGTACCGCCCGCGGTGTGCGCGGCATGCGCCTGCCGGAAGGGCAGAAGCTGATTTCGATGCTGATCCCGGAAGAAGGCAGCCAGATCCTCACCGCTTCGGCGCGTGGTTATGGCAAACGTACCGCTATCAGCGAGTTCCCGGAGTACAAGCGTGGCGGCCAAGGCGTGATCGCCATGGTCAGCAACGACCGCAACGGCCGTCTGGTCGGCGCGGTGCAGGTGCTTGATGGCGAAGAAATCATGCTGATTTCCGACCAGGGCACGCTCGTACGTACCCGTGTCGCTGAAGTGTCGAGCCTGGGCCGTAATACTCAGGGTGTGACGCTGATCAAGCTGGCCAAAGACGAAAAACTGGTCGGCCTGGAGCGTGTGCAGGAACCGTCGGAAGTTGAAGGCGAAGAGCTGGAAGACGATGAAGCGCTTGATGGCGAGGTCATCGCAACCGGCGATGAAAACGTCGACGAGCCAACCCTCGATGCTGCCGCAGACGAAGAAGAACCGCAGGAATAAGCGGACACACAGGGGGCGGATGAAGATTCGCCCCCTTGTTGTTTGTCCGCACGGAAATGTCGACCGAATATGTTTGCGTGACCACCACCAGATCAAAGTGAGATTGGATGTGAGCAAGAGAGCCTATAACTTCTGTGCCGGTCCCGCGGCGCTTCCTGAAGCAGTCCTGCAGCGTGCGCAGGGTGAACTCCTCGACTGGCATGGAAAAGGCCTCTCTGTGATGGAAATGAGCCATCGCAGCGATGAGTTCGTGTCCATTGCCACCAAAGCCGAGCAGGATCTGCGCGACTTGCTCGGCATCCCCTCCCACTACAAAGTGCTGTTCCTGCAAGGCGGCGCGAGCCAGCAGTTCGCCCAGATCCCGCTGAACCTGCTGCCGGAAGGCGGCACCGCCGACTATATCGACACCGGTATCTGGGGCCAGAAGGCCATTGAAGAGGCCTCGCGTTACGGCAACGTCAATGTGGCGGGCACCGCCAAGCCTTACGACTACTTCGCCATTCCCGGTCAGAACGAGTGGAAGCTGTCTGCGGATGCGGCCTACGTGCATTACGTAGCGAACGAGACCATTGGCGGCCTGGAGTTTGACTGGGTACCGCAAGTCGGTGACGTACCGTTGGTGTGCGACATGTCTTCGGACATCCTTTCGCGCCCGATCGATGTGTCCAAATACGGCATGATCTACGCCGGTGCCCAGAAGAACATCGGCCCGAGCGGCATTTTGGTCAACATCGTTCGTGAAGACCTGCTGGGCCGTGCGCGTTCGCTGTGCCCGACCATGCTCAATTACAAGGTCGCGGCCGACAACGGCTCGATGTACAACACCCCGCCGGCGTTCGCCTGGTACCTCTCCGGCCTGGTCTTCGAGTGGCTGAAAGAGCAGGGCGGTGTTGCCGCCATGGGCAAGCTTAACGAGGTGAAAAAGCGCACCCTGTACGACTTCATCGACGCCAGCGGCTTGTACAGCAACCCTATCAACGTGCCCGACCGCTCGTGGATGAACGTGCCGTTCCGCCTGGCTGATGACCGCCTGGACAAACCTTTCCTGGCCGGCGCCGACGCGCGCGGCCTGCTGAACCTCAAGGGCCACCGTTCGGTAGGTGGCATGCGTGCCTCCATCTACAACGCTGTCGACATCCACGCGATCAACGCGCTGGTTGCCTACATGGCGGAGTTCGAAAAGGAACATGGCTAATGTCTGATCAAGAACTCAAGGCTCTGCGTGTTCGCATTGACAGCCTGGATGAAAAAATCCAGCAGATGATCAGTGAGCGTGCGCGCTGCGCTCAGGAAGTTGCACGGGTAAAAATGGCATCGTTGGCGGAAGGCGAAGTGCCGGTGTTCTACCGGCCTGAGCGTGAAGCGCAGGTGCTCAAGCGCGTGATGGAGCGTAATCAAGGCCCGTTGGGCAATGAAGAAATGGCGCGCTTGTTCCGTGAAATCATGTCGTCGTGCCTGGCCCTGGAGCAGCCATTGAAAGTGGCGTATCTCGGCCCTGAAGGCACTTTCACCCAAGCCGCTGCGATGAAGCACTTCGGCCATGCGGTGATCAGCAAGCCCATGGCGGCAATCGACGAAGTGTTCCGTGAAGTGGCGGCCGGCGCGGTGAACTTTGGCGTGGTGCCGGTGGAAAACTCCACCGAAGGTGCGGTCAACCACACGCTGGACAGCTTTCTTGAGCACGACATGGTGATCTGCGGCGAAGTCGAGCTGCGCATCCACCACCACCTGCTGGTGGGCGAGAGCACCAAAACCGACAGTATCAGCCGTATTTATTCCCACGCGCAGTCGTTGGCCCAGTGCCGCAAGTGGCTGGACGCGCATTACCCGAATGTCGAGCGCGTGGCGGTGTCCAGCAACGCCGAAGCGGCCAAGCGGGTCAAGGGTGAGTGGAACTCGGCGGCGATTGCCGGCGATATGGCAGCGGGCTTGTATGGCCTGACGCGCCTGGCTGAAAAAATCGAAGACCGCCCGGACAATTCCACGCGCTTTTTGATGATCGGTAGCCAGGAAGTGCCGCCAACCGGCGACGACAAGACTTCGATCATCGTCTCGATGAGCAACAAGCCCGGCGCGCTGCATGAGCTGCTGGTGCCGTTCCACGACAACGGGATTGACCTGACGCGAATCGAAACGCGCCCTTCGCGCAGCGGTAAATGGACCTATGTGTTCTTTATCGACTTCATCGGCCACCACCGTGACCCGCTGGTCAAGGGTGTGCTGGAGAAAATCAGTCAGGAAGCCGTCGCACTCAAGGTGCTTGGCTCTTACCCGAAAGCGGTTTTGTGAGGCTTTAACATGAGTGGCAACTTCCTCGCCCTTGCGCAGCCGGGCGTGCAACAACTCTCGCCTTACGTTCCAGGCAAGCCTGTGGATGAGCTGGCGCGTGAGTTGAATCTCGACCCGGCCAGCATTGTAAAACTGGCCAGTAACGAAAACCCGCTGGGCCCAAGCCCCAAGGTATTGGCGGCGATTCGTGATGCGCTTGCCGAGCTGACGCGTTATCCGGATGGCAATGGTTTTGCCCTCAAGTCTTTGCTGGCCGAAAAGTGCCGCGTCGAGCTGAACCAGGTAACGCTGGGTAACGGTTCCAACGACATTCTCGAGTTGGTTGGGCGTGCTTACCTGGCACCCGGCTTGAATGCCGTGTTCAGCGACCACGCATTTGCGGTGTATCCGATCGTGACCCAGGCCGTCGGCGCCGATGCACGGGTTATTCCAGCCAAAGCGTGGGGGCATGACCTGCCAGCCATGCTGGCGGCGATTGACGCCCAGACCCGCGTGGTGTTTATCGCCAACCCGAACAACCCGACCGGCACCTGGTTTGATGCGCAAGCACTCAACGACTTCCTGCAAGACGTGCCGGAGCACGTGCTGGTGGTGCTGGACGAGGCCTACATCGAGTACGCCGAAGGTGGCGACCTGCCGGATGGCCTGGATTTTCTGGCGGCGTACCCAAACCTGCTGGTCTCGCGCACGTTCTCCAAGGCGTACGGCCTGGCGTCGCTGCGGGTCGGCTACGGCTTGTCGACGGCGGTGGTTGCCGACGTGCTGAACCGCGTGCGCCAACCGTTCAACGTCAACAGCCTCGCCCTGGCGGCGGCCTGTGCGGCGGTGCAGGATACCGACTACCTGGCAGAAAGCCGTCGCATCAACCAAAGCGGCATGCTGCAACTGCAGCAAGGCTTGCGTGAGTTGGGCCTGGGCTGGATTCCTTCCAAGGGCAACTTTATTTGCGCCGATCTCGGTCAAGTGGCTGCGCCGGTGTTTCAGGGTTTGCTGCGCGAAGGCGTGATCGTGCGCCCGGTGGCCAATTACGGCATGCCCAACCATCTGCGTATCACCATCGGCTTGCCGGCCGAGAATGCACGCTTCCTGGAGGCACTGGCCAAGGTTCTGGCTCGTGGTTGATGTCACTGCATTGCAACCTGCTGTGCCTATGATCGGTCGCCTGGTGGTGGTCGGTCTGGGGTTGATCGGCGGCTCCTTCGCCAAAGGCCTGCGTGAAAGCGGGCTGTGTGGCGAAGTGGTGGGTGTCGACCTGGACCCGCAATCGCGCAGGCTGGCGGTGGAGTTGGGGGTGGTCGATCGCTGTGAAGCAGACCTCGCGCTCGCGTGCCAGGGTGCGGATGTGATCCAGCTCGCCGTGCCGATTCTGGCGATGGAGAAGTTGCTCGCGCTGCTCGCCGGTATGGACTTGGGGCAGGCGATTCTGACGGACGTCGGCAGTGCCAAGGGCAATGTAGTGCGCGCGGCGCAACAGGCGTTTGGGGGTATGCCCGCGCGTTTTGTGCCGGGCCATCCGATTGCCGGCTCCGAGCAGAGCGGGGTAGAGGCGTCCAACGCGCAGTTGTTCCGTCGGCATAAGGTGATTTTGACCCCGCTTGCACAAACCGACCCTGCAGCCTTGGCCGTGGTGGATCGTCTGTGGCGCGAGTTGGGCGCGGATGTCGAGCATATGCAGGTCGAGCGCCACGACGAAGTGTTGGCGGCGACCAGCCATTTGCCGCATCTGTTGGCCTTTGGTCTGGTGGACTCTTTGGCCAAGCGCAACGAGAACCTCGATATTTTCCGCTACGCCGCCGGTGGCTTCCGCGATTTCACGCGCATTGCCGGCAGCGACCCGGTGATGTGGCACGACATCTTCCTCGCCAATCGCGAGGCGGTATTGCGCACCCTGGACACCTTCCGCAGTGACCTCGACGCCTTGCGCGACGCGGTTGATGCGGGTGATGGCCATCAATTATTGGGCGTGTTCACCCGTGCGCGGGTGGCGCGCGAGCATTTCAGCAAGATCCTGGCGCGCCGGGCCTATGTGGAAACTGCAGTGAACACCGATGAGCTGACCTTTATTGCCAACCCGGGTGGCCGCTTGAGCGGGCGTATTCGGGTGCCGGGTGACAAGTCGATCTCTCATCGCTCGATCATGCTCGGCTCGCTGGCTGATGGCGTGACCGAGATCGACGGTTTCCTCGAAGGCGAAGATGCGCTGGCAACCCTGCAGGCGTTCCGCGACATGGGCGTGGTGATTGAAGGCCCGCACCATGGGCGCGTAACTATTCATGGCGTGGGCCTGCATGGCTTGAAGCCAGCACCGGGGCCGATCTATTTGGGCAATTCCGGTACGTCGATGCGCCTGCTCTGCGGCGTGCTGGCGGCGCAACGCTTCGACAGTGTGCTGACCGGTGATGCATCGCTGTCCAGGCGCCCGATGAGCCGCGTGGCCGAGCCATTGCGGGAAATGGGTGCAGTCATCGACACCGCGCCGCACGGGCGTCCGCCGCTGACCATTCGCGGTGGTCAGGCGCTGAAAGGCCTGACCTATGCGCTGCCGATGGCCAGCGCTCAGGTCAAATCCTGTCTGTTGCTGGCGGGGCTGTACGCCGAGGGTACAACCGCGGTCACCGAACCTGCGCCGACCCGTGACCACACCGAGCGAATGCTCCGCGGCTTCGGCTATCCGGTGCAGGTACGGGGCGCTACGGCATCAGTGGCGTCAGGCCATGTGTTGAGCGCAACGCGTATCGAGGTGCCGGGGGATATTTCTTCATCGGCCTTCTTCCTCGTGGCGGCGTCGATTGCCGAGGGTTCCGAGCTGGTGCTGGAACATGTCGGTATTAACCCGACGCGCACCGGAGTAATCGATATTCTGCGGTTGATGGGTGCCGACATCACTCTGCAAAACCCGCGCGAAGTCGGCGGTGAGCCGGTTGCTGATCTGCGTGTGCGCGCCGCTGCGCTGCGAGGCATCGAGATTCCCGAGGCCTTGGTGCCGTTGGCGATTGATGAATTTCCGGTGCTGTTTATTGCGGCGGCGTGTGCTGAAGGGCGCACGGTGTTGCGCGGTGCCGCAGAGCTGCGGGTCAAAGAGTCTGACCGCATCCAGGTTATGGCCGACGGTCTGCTGGCGCTGGGCGTGAAGTGTGAACCGACGCCCGATGGGATTATCATTGACGGTGGCCCGATCAGCGGCGGCGACGTGCACGCTCATGGCGATCACCGGGTTGCCATGGCGTTCAGCGTGGCTTCCCTGCGGGCGGCGGCGCCTGTTCGTATTCGTGACTGCGCCAATGTCGCTACATCTTTTCCGAATTTTCTTACACTGTGTGCCGACGTCGGCATCCGTGTTGCCCAAGAGGCTCAATTGTGAATATCAAAGCACCGGTGATTACCATCGACGGGCCAAGCGGCTCGGGCAAAGGCACGATCGCCGGCATCCTGGCCAAGCGCCTCGGCTGGTGTCTGCTGGATTCCGGCGCGCTGTATCGCTTGTTGGCGTTTGCCGCACGCAACCACGGCGTCGACCTGACCAACGAAGAATCCCTGAAGCTGCTGGCAGCGCACCTGGATGTGCAGTTTGTCGGCGCGACGGAAGGTCATCCGCAACGCATCATCCTCGAAGGCGACGATGTGACCGATGATCTGCGCAACGAGCAAGTCGGCTCCTGGGCTTCCCAGGTGGCCGCGCTCCCGGCCGTGCGCGACGCCTTGCTGCAGCGCCAGCGGGCGTTTCAGGAGCCGCCGGGCCTGGTGGCCGATGGCCGCGATATGGGCACTGTGGTATTTCCCGAAGCGCCGCTGAAGATTTTCCTGACTGCCAGTGCCGAGGAGCGTGCGCGTCGCCGTTACTTGCAGTTGAAGGGCAAAGTCGATGGTGTTAGTCTGTCGAGTCTGCTAGATGAGATCCGTGCACGCGATGAGCGTGATACCCAGCGCGCGGTAGCCCCGCTTAAGCCGGCGGCTGACGCTATTCAGCTGGATTCCACGGAGTTGTCCATCGAGCAGGTGCTGGAACGCATCTTGAGTGAAATCGCCATTCGCGATATTGCCGGGTGACCAAGAAGGCTGCAGGGGACCAGTCATAGTCCTGCGGTGCTTCTTCTAATTGAAACTAACCCACACCGTCTGGGGTGTGGAGATGGGCGTATTCTTCGCCCTTATCAACAGGAATTAAAATGAGCGAAAGCTTTGCGGAACTCTTTGAAGAAAGCCTAAAAACCCTGAACCTTCAGGCAGGCTCCATCATCACCGGTGTTATCGTTGATATCGATTACCAAGCTCGCTGGGTAACCGTTCACGCTGGTCTGAAGTCTGAAGCTCTGATCCCGCTGGAACAGTTCTACAACGATGCTGGCGACCTGACTATCAATGTCGGTGACGAAGTTCACGTTGCTCTGGACTCGGTTGAAGACGGTTTCGGTGAAACCAAGCTGTCCCGTGAAAAAGCCAAGCGCGCTGAATGCTGGATTGTTCTCGAAGCAGCCTTCGCAGCTGAAGAAGTGGTCAAGGGCGTTATCAACGGTAAGGTTAAAGGCGGCTTCACTGTCGACGTTAACGGCATCCGTGCGTTCCTGCCAGGTTCTTTGGTCGACGTTCGTCCTGTGCGCGACACCACGCACCTGGAAGGCAAAGAACTCGAATTCAAGGTCATCAAGCTCGATCAGAAACGCAACAACGTTGTCGTTTCCCGTCGCAGCGTCCTGGAAGCAGAGAACTCCGCCGAGCGTGAAGCTCTGCTGGAATCCCTGCAGGAAGGCCAACAAGTCAAAGGTATCGTCAAGAACCTCACCGATTACGGCGCATTCGTCGATCTGGGTGGCGTCGATGGCCTGCTGCACATTACCGACATGGCTTGGAAGCGTATCAAGCATCCTTCCGAAATCGTCAACGTTGGCGACGAGATCGATGTAAAGGTTCTGAAGTACGATCGTGAGCGTAACCGCGTTTCCCTGGGCTTGAAGCAGCTGGGCGAAGATCCATGGGTTGCTATCAAAGCGCGTTACCCAGAAAGCACTCGCGTTACCGCGCGTGTTACCAACCTGACCGACTACGGCTGCTTCGCTGAGCTGGAAGAAGGCGTGGAAGGCCTGGTACACGTTTCCGAAATGGACTGGACCAACAAGAACATCCACCCTTCGAAAGTCGTACAAGTCGGCGACGAAGTGGAAGTTATGGTTCTGGACATCGACGAAGAGCGTCGTCGTATCTCCCTCGGCATCAAGCAGTGCAAATCTAACCCATGGGAAGATTTCTCTGGCCAGTTCAACAAGGGCGATAAAATCTCCGGCACCATCAAGTCGATCACCGATTTCGGTATCTTCATTGGTCTGGACGGCGGCATCGACGGCCTGGTTCACCTGTCCGACATCTCCTGGAACGAAGTTGGCGAAGAAGCTGTTCGTCGTTTCAAGAAGGGCGACGAGCTGGACACCGTTATCCTGTCGGTTGACCCAGAGCGCGAGCGCATCTCCCTGGGTATCAAGCAACTGGAAAGCGATCCGTTCTCCGAGTACGTTCAAGAGAACGACAAAGGCGCAATCGTTAAAGGCACTGTGAAAGAAGTTGACGCCAAAGGCGCCATCATCGTTCTGGCCGACGATATCGAAGCGACTCTGAAAGCCTCCGAAATCAGCCGTGACCGCGTTGAAGACGCGCGCAACGTTCTGAAAGAAGGCCAGGAAGTAGAAGCCAAGATCATCAGCGTTGACCGCAAGAGCCGCGTGATCCAACTCTCCATCAAGTCGAAAGACGAGATCGAAGAGAAAGAAGCTATTCAGAGCCTGCGCGACAAGCCAGCTACCTCTGACATCGCTTCGGGTCCGACCACTCTGGGCGACCTGCTGCGTGCACAAATGGAAAAACAGAACTAAGTTCTGTCAGACCATAGAAAAAGGGCGACTTCGGTCGCCCTTTTTTGTGCCTGAAATTTGGTGCGGGTTATCAATAAGGCGTAACGATCTGCTCTGGCGCGCTATGGCTGCGCTGGTCACGTGTGCGTGGTTATGGGCTCTATCTGGCGGTATTCTCTCTTTTGGCTGTCCTGCGGCCTTACATGCGAGCAAGGCGCAGGTGCACGCCCAGCCGTGGTTCTCGGAGCTGCGTCCTAACGCTTTGAATATAAGTCAATACTCGGGCTGTTCAAAATCCTCCGACCATGCTAAAACCTCGGAAGCGCTTTTCCTAGCTGCTTGAAAAAGAAGGGAAAATATGACGAAGTCGGAGTTGATCGAACGAATTGTCACCCATCAAGGGCTGCTCTCATCGAAAGATGTTGAGTTGGCCATCAAGACCATGCTTGAACAGATGTCGCAGTGCCTGGCTACCGGTGATCGTATCGAGATTCGCGGGTTTGGTAGTTTTTCGCTGCATTATCGTGCGCCGCGTGTTGGCCGTAACCCAAAAACGGGTCAGTCCGTCAGCCTCGACGGTAAATTTGTACCCCACTTCAAGCCGGGCAAAGAGTTGCGTGATCGAGTGAACGAAGACGAGGAAGAAAACGTCTGAGAGTGACTGGTTTTGAGGGAGAGATGATTATGCGTGGGGTTAAGCGCGTTTTTGCAGTGTTGATTGTGCTGGTTATCGCGTTCGCGGTTTTGGCGTTCGTGCTGGAAAACCAGCAACACACAGCTTTGTCGTTTATTGGGTGGGCTACACCGTCCTTGCCTGTTTCGCTGTTTGTGGTGTTGGCGCTGATCATTGGTCTGCTGGTGGGGCCTGCGCTTGTGTTGCTGAGCGGCCTAAAAAGTAGTCGGCGCCTGAAGCACAGGGCTTAGCATCCGGCCATTTCGATTGGCCCGTATCGTAAGGTGCCCGCTCATCCGTTCGTCGGGCAACTTGGCGTACTGACGATCAATTTGATCGAAGACTCCTCTCAAAACGCTGGCTGCATGTCATATTTGCGCGTATCGGAAATCTCCTTATAGGCGTAAGGAAATACCCTACATACTTGTCAAGACTTGTAATGTAGGCGATAGATGGCAAAATGCTCGGCATTCTCGATAACAGGCATTTTTGTGTGTTCCTGACCTAGCAGAGACGCCGGGTTGTGAGCGGTATTCACATAATTATAAATAAAGACCGCAAATCGTCTGCATAACGAGCCCGCAGTTTCTCCTTGAAGGCAGGTTTTTGTTGTGAGTAGTAATTTCCGCGCGCCATCGGTGCCCCCGTCCGACGAAATCGACCTCGTCGCGCTTTTTCAATCCGTCCTGCAGCAAAAAAAGCTCATCGCACTATTCGCCGCTGGCGCTGTGCTGGTGGCCGGCATTTACGCGTTTTCGGTGACCCCGGAATATCAGGTAAGCAGTGTTTTGCGTCCTGCCGCTATCAATGAGCTGGATGCGTTGAATCGGTCCGAGCTTTATAAGCTGTCTTCCGGTGAGGCGCTTTTAAAAGTGGGCGCGGCGCTGGAGTCGTACGAGACGCGCTTGGGGTTTTTTCGCGAGAATCAACAATTGTTCAAGAGCTTTGTTCGTCCAGGGCGCAGCCTTGAGCAAAGTTTCGAAGCGTTTAATCAAAACTCGATCAAACTCGTAATGCCCGACGCAAAGACGTCTAACTCTATCAGCGCTTTCATCAGGCTAGAGATGAATTATCCGCAAGGCGTTGATGGCGTTGCAATTCTTAACAATTTCGTGGGCTATGCCATCGCGTCTGAGCGTAAGCAAATTGCGGCTGACTTGACTGTCATCATACAAAATAGGCTCAATGAAATATCCGGAAAGCTCGACGCCGCACGGGCCAATTATCTCAATACCAAGGAAGCCAAGATCGCTTCTTTGCAAGAAGTAGACAGCCTTCGGCGTGCTCAATTGACGGACGAACTGAAAGCGCTTCGTGAGCAGCTGAAAATCCAGCGGGCTGACCGCATCGCTCAATTAAATGAGGCGATAGGCATCGCCAAATCGTTGGGCATAGAAAAACCTTCCTCGCCGACATCGTTGGGCGAGTCGCGCCGTGAAAGCGGTAGCATCATGCGAACAGAGATAAACAATCAGCAAATCCCGCTCTACTTTATGGGGGTTGAAGCGCTTCAAGCCGAGCGCGCTGCGTTGTTGGCGCGCAAGTCAGATGACTTTACTGAAGGGCGTATCGCTCAAATTGCCAAAGAGCTGCAGTTGCTCAAGGCCAACCGTGAAGTCGAAGTGCTGGGCCAGCGTAAAAATGAAGATATTTTTCTCGCGGGTGTAGAGCCGCTGCGTGCTGAAGTCGTACGGTTGAAGTTTTTCAACACAAATATGGATGAGCTCAAGCTCGCCGTTGTCGATCAGCAGGCTCTACAGCCACTGCGTCCAGTCAAACCGAAAAAATTGCTGATCCTTTTGATCGGTTTGATCGCAGGTCTTGCGCTAGGTGGTGCAGTGGCGGTCGCCCGCAGTTTGCTGCGGCGCCGGCCGGTCTTTTTTACCTCTGAGCCTGCGCTCGCGAAGGATAAAGCCACGCCGGCGCTGGCAAACAAGCCTTAGGTCGCTTTGAGCATTTTCCACCCTCGCTCACTTTTCGTAGCGTGAGCGAATTATCAGATGGCTAATCAGGTAATCTCTTTCAAGCGAGATCAACATATTCCGGCGCTGATACTGCTTCAGGCGCCAGGAACTGTGAATGGCTGAGAAGCTCCAATCGTCGGGTGGTTTGCTCAAGTTTTGCTTTATTGATCGTCAGGTTTTTTTGGCGGTTTGCCAGGGTTGAGGGTTTTGATACGGTGCCCCGACGGGAGCAGTGAATTCTGCCCGTTGCGTCGTGATGAGTTGAGAAATGGAGTTGTGTCGGATGGGTCTTACGTTGAAGCCAATTATCTCTTCAGGGGTCCCTGAATCTGCACGTGCGCTATTTTGGGAGGTTTTTTTTGCTTCCCGAGGGCGAGGCATCGACCTGGCTACCCATTTTCCGTGGCTGGCGTGCGACGAAAGTGTGTTCTGCATTGAATTCATCAACCCTGAAGCCGAGAACGAAACACTTGCCGCCCTGGTCGTAAGGTCTCTGGATAATGGTTCAGGCAACGCTATCGGGCTGGTAGGGCTCGTGTGTGTCGCCGAGCAGTGGCGTGGAAAAGGCTTGGCTTCACGTTTAATGGCCCGCGCTGTCGAGTTTGCCGAGAGCGAAAATTTGGCCGCCTTGGTGCTCTGGACGCAAAAACCGGAGGTTTACGTTAACCAAGGATTCGTCACCGACCAGGAAGATCGCTTCGGTTCTGTCGAATGCGCGCTCGATCAGCCTGTCAAACTTGCGTACACGACCCACGATTGGCCTGATTCAGCCAGTCGTTCGACCCGCGGTCTGCCGCCGTTTGCGGTGAGTGGGCAAGTCATATCGAGTGAAAAGGCGCGACTTGTTGTGCTGGCGTCACACAACGGCCTCACCGTCGCAGAGTGGGACGGGGACAGCAAAGATGTCGTCGAACTGATGATGGCGTGCCTGCCGGCTCGGTGGTCTCTTAATAGTGCTCAAGATGACCCTTTGATAGCTGAATTGGAAAAAAGTGGATTGGCGCTCAACTTGCAGCCAGCCGCCGTCAGAATGGTTAAATATTTAAGTGGCCGCACGGCGGTTAAGCTTCCGAACATCAAATTTCTTGATCGGGTCTGAAAAATGTCAACTACAACGTCACCGCTACCTCTCGTGAAAGTCGCAATGCCGCCCCGCGATATTCTGCTCCCTGCGTTGGAGTCGGTACTCTACAGCGGCATGATTTCTGAAGGGGAACATGTCTATCGTTTTGAAGACGTATTTGCTGAAACCTTCAAACTGAAAAATGTATTGGCAACCAGCAGCGGCACTGCGGCCCTTCATTTGTCGATGCTGTTGGCGGGCGTAGGTGCAGGTGATGAAGTCATCACCACCTCCATGACGGCAGAGCCGACCAATACGACTATTTTGCAAATGGGCGCGACGCCAGTATTTGCAGATGTTGAGCGCACGACCGGTAACCTTTGCCCTGACGCTGTAGAAGCTGCAGTCACCAAAAAAACCAAGGCCATCTGCGTTGTGCATTACGCCGGTTACCCTGCGCGTCTCAAAGAACTCAGAGCTATTGCGGATCGACACAATATCTCGCTGATTGAAGATTGCGCCCACGCCTTGGGTGCTGAGTATGGCGGCGAGCCTGTTGGCTCGATGGCCGACTACGCGATTTATTCATTTCAAGCCATTAAGCATATGACCACTGTAGATGGTGGGATGCTGGTAATGAAAGACCCTGCGCAAATGGCAGAGGCGCGCAAGCTGCGTTGGTTTGGCCTGGCGAAAGGCGTGCCGCGTACCGAAGTCGATATTACGACGGTAGGCTACAAATACAACATGCATAACGTCGCTGCCGTGATTGGGTTAAAGCAACTCGAAGGCATTTCGCCGTTGTTGAAAAAGCATCACGATAACGGGCGTTATTTTGATCAGGCATTAACCGGAATAGCAGGTATTGCGCCGGCGACTGTCGAGGCGCAAGCCAAACCGGCCTACTGGCTGTACACGCTGTTGGCAGATGACTCGGACGACATTGAGAAACTGTTAGCCGCTAATGGCGTGATGGCATCGAAACTCCACCGCCCAAACCATTTTCACTCGGTGTTTAAACCGTTTGCAGGCGCGATGCCCGGCCTGGACGATTTCTACAAGCGCCTGGTGCATATCCCATGTGGCTGGTGGGTGTCTGATGAAGATCGCGAGCGGATCGTCCATGTCCTCAAACGTGGTTGAGCGGAGCGCATCTGATGTCTGAAGTCATCCCGCTGTATGGCGTCGTCAGCCTGCCTGAAATGGAAGCTGTAGCGCTGGACATACTGCGTTCCGGGAGGATCGCTGGAGGCGAGTGGGTACCGAAGTTTGAGGAAAGCCTGAAACAACTCACCGGCCTGCCGCATGTTGTATCAACCGTCGATATGACCAGTGCGTTGTTTCTGGCTTTGCATCTGTCGGGGGTTGAGGAAGGTGATGAGGTGCTGACCACGGCCTTTGCATGCCTCTCAACCAACTCCGCCATTGCACAACACAAGGCGCTGCCCGTTTGGGTGGATGTGAGCCCTGGCACCGTGTCTATGGACCTCGCCGACCTGGAGTCGAAGATCACTGAAAAAACCAAAGCGGTGATCGTGTATCACGTTGCCGGCTATCCCGGACCGGCGAAAGAGATTAGCGAGTTGTGCAAAAAGCACAACATTGCGTTGATTGAAGACTGTGACAACGCACTGCTGGCCGAGCACGATGGCGTGCCGGTGGGTTCGCATGGGGATTTTGCGATTTACTCGTTTTATCCGAACCGGCAAATCAATACTACTGAAGGCGGTGCATTGGCTTGCCGCAGTGAGTCAATGGCTATCAAAGCGCGTCAGTTAAGGCGTTTTGGTATTGACTTCACCACCTTCAGAAGCAAGAGCGGTGAAATCAGCCCGGCCTCGGACATACCCGAGATTGGTTGGGGTATGACCCTGAATAACTTGTGTTCAGCGCTGGGCTGCGCGCAAATTCCGACCCTGCATGCCAGGCAAGCACGTACGGTCAGGAATGTGCAAACCCTGCGTTCGCTGTTGTCCGGCGTAGACGGTATAACACCCGTTGTGGTGTCGCAGTTCAGTAAGCCTGCGTACTGGGTGTTCTTGTTGTTTGTCGATAACCGAGAGCACGTACTCAGTGAGTTAAAGCGCAAGGGTGTAATGGCCTCTATCGTGCACCAGCGCAATGACATCTACAGCGGCTTCAGTGCGCAGGCCTGTGCGTTGCCCCATACCGATTATTTGCAGGCCAATGTGATCGGCGTGCCGTGCGGTTGGTGGCTGGAAGAGGATGATGTGATACAGGTCGCAAGCGCGTTGAAAGAAGCCGTCGGCGTTACAGTCATTAATCACGTCGACAGCGGCGCATGAACTGGCGCGTGCCTGCGATTGGGCGAATGTTAATGCTGTACGCGGGGAGGTCTTCCAGCTTGCTGGTGGCTTTCCTTTTTTTACCGTGGTACAGCCGATTACTGGGCAGCGCACAGTTCGGCGTCGTGGCAGTTATTCTGTCGCTTCAAGCACTGCTGGTCATGATGGATTTGGGTATGTCGACCCTGACCGGGAGGGAGGTTTCCGTTGCGTCCGACGACAGTCGTTCTCTGCGCACCTTGCTGCAAACAGCCGAACTAAGCCTTTCGGGCTTTTACGCGATTCTATTAGGCGTGGCAGTCGTGCTGAAGCTCGCCTACTTTGGTGATTCAGCCTCCTGGCTAGTGGTGATCGGCGCGGTCGTATTGTTTTGGCTGCTGGTCATGCAAAACCTCTACTACTGCAGTTTGATCGCGTGGCGAAAATACACCTTGGGCAGTGGTATCCAGATAGTCGGCGTGGCCGTTCGTGCGGGTGTAACAGCCGCTGCGCTTATGTATATAGCCGCGACGCTGGAAGTGTTCATCATCACTCAGTTGCTGGTCACCGCTGTGCACTGGTGGTGCTCACGGTTTGCTGTAATGCGGAAGATTTCTGCCCACAACACGCCGGCAGTCGAAGAAAAGCGGCCGACACTTAAAGATGCAATAGCACTGACCAAGACGGGTGGGGCGCTGGTTTTATTCTCCGCTGCAGGCGCTGCGGTGACGCAGTTGGATAAGCCCATCATATCCATATTCGCCTCCGCCAGCAGTGTAACGCCGTACTATTTGGCAAGCCTGTTATGCATGACGCCAATTTCTATTCTGGCAGGGCCCGTCAGTCAGTATTTTCAGCCGATACTCTTGCGCGAGGCGGCGCAGGGGATACTGGGTCAAGCACAGAAGACAGTGAAGCGCTTTGTGCTGTCGGTTTTTTTCGTCACGGCGTTGCCCACCTTCATACTGTGGTGGTTCCGCGCACCCATTATCGAGCTGTGGGTTGGACCCAGTGAAAGTAACCGCTTGATCGCAAGCTATATCGCGATATTGCTGCCTGGACTGGCCATTGGCGCGTTCGGTTTTATCCCTTATAGTTTGCTGATTTTTTCCAAGGATTATCGTTTTCAAGCAGCGATGTCTGCCTGCCTGACAGCAGTGACCCTGGTGTTGGCGACGGTCGCTGCCGTTGAGAAGAATATCGAAGCCGTCTGTTACGCCTACTCGGCCTACCACATTGCTTCGACCGTGGTTTCGTGGATAAGGGCGTCAAGGCTCCCGGAGGTCGGTGCCTACGCAAAAAGCGCGGCGCTACTGATGTCGGTGTTGATTGTCGCATCTGTCTCGGTGTTTGGCGTCGCGCTATATATATTTATTTAATAGGTGGATTCAACAATGTTTGATAATAAAGTTTTGATGATTACGGGCGGTACCGGTTCTTTTGGTAACACCGTACTGAACAGATTTTTGAACACCGATGTTAAAGAAATCATCGTCTTCAGCCGTGATGAAAAAAAACAGGAAGATATGCGGATTGCGTTAAACAATCCCAAAGTCAAGTTTCATATCGGTGATGTCAGAAATTATGAAAGTATTAATCGCGCCATGGCCGGTGTCGACTATGTTTTTCACGCGGCGGCACTGAAGCAAGTACCGTCCTGCGAGTTTTACCCAATGGAAGCGGTTCTGACAAACGTCACCGGCACCGAAAACGTACTGAACGCCGCGATTGATAATAACGTAAAGCGTGTGGTGCTCCTGAGTACCGATAAAGCCGTGTACCCGATCAACGCCATGGGTATTTCAAAGGCCATGGGCGAGAAGATTCTGATCGCCAAGTCGCGTACCGTTCGCGAAGGCGGCCCGGTCTTTTGCGCGACCCGCTACGGCAACGTGATGGCTTCGCGTGGCTCGGTCATTCCGCTGTTCGTCGATAAAATCAAAGCCGGTGTTCCACTGACCGTTACTGATCCGAACATGACCCGCTTTTTGATGAGCCTGGAAGACTCGGTCGACTTGGTACTGCATGCTTTCGAGCATGGCGAACAGGGCGATATCTTCGTGCAGAAAGCACCGGCCAGCACCATCGGTGACCTGACTGTCGCATTGAAAGAGTTGTTCGCCAGTGAAGCAGTGGTCAATATCATTGGTACGCGCCACGGTGAAAAACTGTACGAGTCGCTGGTGTCTCGCGAAGAAATGGCGAAGGCCAAGGACATGGGCCGGTACTACCGTATTCCTGCAGATAACCGTGATTTGAACTACGACAAGTTCATCATTGAAGGGCAGCCTGAAGCAAACGCGATTGACGATTACACCTCTCACAATACCGAGCTGTTGACGGTCGAGCAGATCAAGCAGCTGCTGCTGACGCTGACCTATATTCAACAGAATATCGGTTAATCAGCATGACCTTGTTAAGCGTGATTATACCCACTCACAACCGCGCCAAGTACGCGGTGCAGTCCATCAGGTCGATTTTAGAACTGTCGCCTGATATTCAAGTGGTGGTGTGCGACTCCAGCCCGGTTGATGAGATCTCTGGCCACTTCGTGGACAGTTACTCATCCGCGCGTTTACAGTTAATCAGGTCGGGCCAGGGCATCAGCGTGGTCGATAACTTTAATCTCGGGCTCGAGGCGGCGGAGGGCGAGTACCTGGTGTTCATCGGGGATGACGACTTCGTTGGTAAAGAGGTTGTGCAGGTCGCTGAGTGGGCGCGAGGCAAAAAAATTGATTCTGTGAAATTCAATTTTCCGGCCTTGTATTACTGGGATGACTTTAAGCACTCCACTCAAGGCGATGCTTATTCCGCGACCCTGCACATCACGCCCTTTAACGGCTCCGTAACGCCTCACGACTTGAAAGCATCCATGCGCCACGCGCTGGATAACTTTGGTGGTGGGGTTTTTGATATGCCCCGGGCCTATGCCGGTATGATCTCTGCAGATTTGGCACGCCGGATCAAACTGAAGTACGGTCACGTATTTGGCGGTGTAAGCCCTGACATATACAGCTCTTTTCTTATTGCCAATGAATCGAATGCCTGCGTACTGGTAGATTATCCGGTTATTATACCGGGCGCGTCAGGCATGAGTACCTCTGGGCAAAGCAGTTCAGGCGGGCATTACGGAAAGCTCAGGGACAACGCTCATATTGCCCCGTTTAAAAATTTGATATGGGATGAACGTATCCCGGAATTTTATTCGGTGCCGACCGTGTGGTCCTATTCGCTGTTGAAAGCTGTTGAAAAAGTAGAAGCGTCTGACGGCCTCGACATACAGCCAAATTTTGGCCGCGTGCTGGTAAAGTGTTTCGTGTATTTTCCGCGCTCCTATAAAGAAACGTTTAGTTCTTTTCGGCACACTGCAGCACGCTATGGTTACGCAAAGCTCATCACTCAAGTGGTTGGCGCTGTGTGGGCGGAGTTTATGTGGGTGTTGTCACGTGTTTCTACAAAGCTGTTTAAGTCCAAAGCAACAACTGATAGCTCAGTCTTGAAAGGGCTTGGAACGACGTACAGCGCCAGTCAGGGCTTGCAACAGTTTTTAACTGATTGCCCTGCAAAACTTAAGCTCCCCGCATGACGGGAGCGTGCAAAGTGTAAGGCGTTAGTGTTGATTTTTTAATAAGACTGACGCCGTTCACCGTAAAAGAACAGCAAGAGGCGTGTGGTTTAGCGTTAAATTTTTAAAGATGTATCTCAATAGTTAACGCGGTTAGGTGAATAGGTTTTTAATGGAATTTTATGTTTCGAGTACCTTGTTTTTTGTGATAGCGAGTTTGTTTGGTAGCTACACAAGGTGGCCGCGTACATTTTTTTTCATAGGCCTGCTCCCGATGATCTTGATCGCGTTGCTGAGAGGCAATGTCGGTATTGACACGGCTGTCTATTTGCAAGAAATACAACGCATCGCGGAGGCCGGCGAGTACACGCGTACGTTTGAGCCTCTGTTTGAAGGGCTGATTCTGTTCTTTTCCAGCTTCCTGGACTCTCCAAGAGCTGTATTGGCCGCGTTAGGCGCACTCACGACGGCTTTTTTAGTAATGGGTGCGACGCAGAAAAACCAATCGCTGCTGTTCTTTTGCGCCTTTATTATTCCCGTTTATTATTTTGACATGGTCATGAATGGGGTCCGCTATGGACTGTCGTTTGCGATCGTTTTTTGGGCGTTGATTTACTTAAGGGACGGCAAAGAGAAACGGTTCATCGCCTGGGTGGTGGTGGCCAGCCTGATTCAAAGTTCGGGCGGGCTGCTCGGCCTTATGTTGTATGTCCTGCACAGTCGGCGCTGGAGGGTGTTGATTGGTTGCTCGATTCTGTTCGCGGTGGGGTTTGTCGGCGCCTACCCGTATTTCATGGCTAAGCTTCAGAATTACTCCGAGATTTATACGGCGTCTATTTTTTCTGGGCTGTCGACTTTAATCGTCACCGTGGCGGCGCTTTTCATCTGGATGCTTGACCCCGGCACCCGAAAAAACACTTTCTCGGCCTGTTGTATTTTGCTCGGTGTCGCATGCTTGATGTTCGGCGTTGCGCAATTTTCATACGCAGGCTTGAGATTTTTGCAGTTAGTCAGCTTCGCGACGTTTCTCTACTTCATCATTTCGATGTCGAGCAATCGCGTCACGCTTTCCAACGTGTCCACCGCAGCGTTGTTGGGGATAGCGGTTATTGCATTCATTCTAAAAATGAAGAATTTCGCGGACAGCCTTAATGAAGGTCCATCGCCCTTTGTGCCTTACCTGTTTTTTTGGGAGTGAATCTTATGCCTGAGGCGATGTGCTCAATCATTGTCCCTGTGTTCAATGTGCGCGAATTTTTGCAGCGGTGTTTGCTGAGTTTGAAAGCGCAGACGTATAAAAATATCGAGATAATCATCGTTGACGACGGTTCCACCGACGGCTCGATGACGTTCTGCAAAGAATTTTTTGCGCACGACCAAAACGTCAAGTTTTTAGAACAGGTCAACAGCGGGCAAGGCGTGGCGCGCAATTTGGGTGTGAGCGTCGCCTCGGGGGAGTACATTGTTTTTGTTGACGCAGACGACTGGATTGATAAAGACCTGTGCTCAGACTTAGTCTCGCGCATGAACGAGGGGCTGTTGGATTTCATTAATTTTGGTCTTGATTTTGTCACGCAAGACGAAAAAGTTGTTCATGACATCAGCCGTTTCCGCTTTGAAACCTTGTCGGGAGATGCCATCTTCAAGGCCGCGATGTTAGATGACGCGGTGTTATCCAGCCCCGTCAACAAGATGTACCGTCGTTCATTTTTGCAGGAACACGCTATCGAGTTTCCAGCCGTCCGCGCCTGTGAAGACATGTATTTTTCCAGAGCAGTGTCTTTTTTCTCATCGAAGACAGCGTTTATTTCCAAAGTTTATTACCACGCCTTAATTAGAAATAACAGCACCAGCCGGTCTATCAGTGGCGTGTTTTTTAATGCGCTGATAGAGGTCATCCGATTGGAGTCTGTGTTTCTCGAACACAATGGCGTGGCGCAAAAATACCATCACTTATTCCTTGCTCATGTGTCCAAGCAAATTGCCCATGCGTTAGTGCTCGCCGCTTTCCGTATGCCGGTGTATACGGAGTACGAACACGTGGTGGTCAGGCTAATGGGGCTGCCCGAGATGAAGTCAGCCAATAGCCAGGACGTGCAGGCATTGCTTGGGGTTAAACACAAGGTGGTGTTGAGACTTGCCAAGTCTCCACGAATGCTGCGTTTAATGGCAAACACCTTAAAGCTTGTCAACTATTCTCCTTACTGATTTATAGGTTAAATACTGTGCTGAAAGTGTATGGTTTTAGAGGGCTCTTGAAGCTGCTCTGTGACGTGTTGTACAGCAGGCTGTTTTATCCGGGCGCGCGTATTGTGCGACGTCCGTTTTATATGCGCGGTGCGCGGCATGTGGCCATCGGTAAGGGTTTTACCACGGGCGTAGGCTGCAGAATTGACGCGTTCCCCGAACAGGCCGGCACGTGCATCCACATTGGTAACGATGTACAGATCAATGATTACGTGCACCTGGGCAGTGTTGAGTCGATCAAGATCGGCGACAGGGTGTTGATCGCGAGCAAGGTTTTTATCAGTGACCATAACCACGGTGTCTATAAAGGCAGCGAAGCCCATTCCTCGCCGTTTGAGAGCCCCATCGAGCGCAAGCTTGTGTCGGCACCTATCGTGATTGAGGAGGATGTGTGGCTCGGTGAGTTCGTGTGTGTGCTGCCGGGTGTGACCATCGGGCGGGGCAGCATTATCGGTGCGATGTCGGTGGTGACGCGCAACATTCCGCCAATGTGCATTGCGGTGGGGTCGCCGGCTAAAGTGATAAAAACCTATGACGTTGCCAGTTCATCGTGGGTGGCGGTATGAGCGCAGTGAGCACTGCACCAAGCAAGCCGCGCGTGGCAGTGTTAATGGCGGCCTACAACGGTACTCAATGGCTGCAAGAGCAGGTCGACTCGATTCTTGGTCAGCAAGGTGTCGACGTTACGTTGTTTGTGAGTGTGGATATATCGTCAGATAACACCGAGCAATGGGTGACTGCACTCAGTGAGGCTGACGCACGCGTTGTTCCGCTGCCGTATGGCCTTAAGTTTGGCGGGGCGGCGAAAAACTTCTTTCGCTTGATTCGTGATGTTGATTTCAGTGGTTATGATTATATTTCCTTCGCCGATCAAGACGATATTTGGGTCGCCGACAAACTCGTATCAGCGCATCAAACACTTTCCAATACCCGCTTTTCAGCTTACTCGGGTAACGTTACAGCGTTTTGGCCTGACGGCCGCCAGGTCATCCTGAATAAGGCACAAGCCCAACAAAAGTATGACTTCATTTTTGAGGCCGCAGGCCCAGGCTGTAGTTATGTGTTGAAGGTGGCAGAGGCGAGTGCTTTCAAACAGTTTTTGGTGGATAACTGGTCCGCAGCGAATAATGTTTCTCTGCATGATTGGTTGATGTACGCCTGGTTTCGCGCCCAGGGCTTGGCGTGGTACATCGACCCTTGCCCGAAGATACTGTATCGTCAACATGCTAATAATCAGGTAGGCGCCAATGAGGGCGTAAAAGCGCTTATGGCTCGCCTCTCCTTGATGCGTTCTGGTTGGTACAGAGCTGAAATAGCCAAAATTACCCAGCTGTTGTCGGCAGACTTGCCGACACTGCCTGCCGAGTTAAAGACTTCCGGGAAAGTTCCATTAACTTTCCTGGTGAAAAACTTCAATTGCACACGGCGTCGACTTCGTGATCGTTTTCTTTTAGCGATCGTGATCATTTTCGGAATTTATTAGTGCGAGGGCTACGCTGATGAACAGCGTATTTGTAACGGGTGCGTCGGGTTTTGTTGGCCGGGCATTAGTCGAGCGGTTAGTCGCCGACAACATTCCCTGCGTGGCGGCGGTACGACGACACGTTGATTCAATTCCTGCGTCTGTTAAAACGGTCAATTTTGACTCGCTGGACGAGTCGTTTGACTGGTCGACGGCGCTGGTTGGCCAAGCCGTTGTGGTTCATTGCGCGGCGCGCGTGCATGTAATGAACGATACCGTGGCCGACCCGCTTGCCGAGTTCCGTAAAGTCAACGTTGGCGGCACCCTGCACCTCGCGGCACAAGCTGCGGCGGCAGGCGTGAAGCGGTTCGTGTTTGTCAGTTCGATCAAAGTCAATGGCGACGGCACTCAGCCGGGCAGTCCTTACACGGCTGACGATGTGCCTGGCCCCACCGACCCCTATGGCGTGTCGAAGAGGGAGGCCGAAGACGGGCTGCGTGCCCTGGCTGAAAAGACCGGCATGGAGGTCGTCATTATTCGTCCGGTGCTGGTATACGGCCCCGGCGTTAAGGCTAATTTCCTCAGTATGATGCGTTGGTTGGATAAGGGCGTTCCTTTACCGTTTGGCGCTATTGGTAACAGCCGCAGCCTGGTCGCCATTGATAACCTGGTTGATTTGATCGTGACGTGTATTACACACCCGGCGGCGGCGAATCAGACCTTTTTAGCCAGTGACGGGCAGGATTTATCCACCACAGGCCTGCTGACTAAAATGGCCGAAGCGTTGAATAAACGGGCTTATCTTCTTCCCGTGCCGGGTTTTATGTTGAAAGTTGCTGCTGCGGCTGTCGGAAAAAAAGACCTGTCGCAGCGACTATTGGGTTCGTTGCAGGTCGATATCGCCAAGACCAAGGCGGTTCTGCAGTGGCAGCCGCCGGTGTCGGTTGACGCGGCGCTTAGAACAACGGCTTTACATTATTTGGAACGTAAAAATCAATGATCTACTGGTCTCTGGCTATCGTCGTTGTTCTGCTGTCGCTCGTGCTGACAGGCGCGTTAAGACGTTACGCTTTGTCGAGAAGCATTATGGACATCCCCAACGCCAGGAGCTCGCATTCGGTTGCGACCCCGCGCGGAGGAGGCGTTGCGATCGTACTGGCGTTTCTTTTGTGTTTGCCGGTACTCGGTTACGCCAACCTGGTTCCACTGCAGGTACTGATTGGCCTGGGTTGCGCGGCCGCATTGATCGCGATTATCGGGTTTATGGATGATCACGGTCATATCGCGGCACGTTGGCGCTTGCTCGGTCACTTCTGTGCGGCGGCGTGGGCGCTTTTTTGGTTGGGTGGGCTTCCGCCGCTTCAGCTAATGGGCGTCAGCATTGATTTTGGCTGGATTGGGCACATCCTGGCGGCGTTCTATCTGGTCTGGATGCTTAACCTCTATAACTTTATGGACGGCATTGATGGTATCGCCAGCGTCGAAGCTATTTGTGCCTGTCTTGGGGCTTGTTTAGTCTACTGGCTTGTCGGCCTGCCCCAGCTGATCTGGCTGCCGTTTTTACTGGCCATGGCGGTGACAGGTTTTCTGTTTTGGAACTTCCCGCCCGCACGAATTTTCATGGGCGACGCCGGCAGCGGGTTTCTAGGTCTTGTACTGGGCGTTATTTCGATTCAGGCGGCGTGGACGTCTTCACAGCTATTTTGGTCCTGGTTGATCCTGCTCGGGGTGTTTGTAGTCGATGCGACCTACACGTTGATCCGTCGCCTGATGCGCGGTGACAAGGTTTACGAGGCTCATCGCAGTCATGCCTATCAATACGCTTCGCGGCGTTTTGGGCGCCATCGCCCGGTCACAGTGGCGGTGGTGGTAATCAACGTGGCTTGGTTGCTGCCTTGGGCGATCGCTGCGGCGGTCTATCGGGTGGACGGCCTTGTGTGCCTGTTGCTGGCCTACCTGCCGTTGGTAGCGTTGGCGGTGAAGTTTCATGCGGGTAAGCTTGAGAACGCTGATTAGCAGCACGGTGATATTTTCAGTCAAAAACCGCCGAGAACCGTACAATGAGGGCTGGCGCTTAATTAGCAGGAGCAGTCTGGGTGGACGAAGGGGTTATGGAGAAATTACGGGCGATGCTTGTGGGTCTGCCGCGGCGTCAGAAACGCCTTATTCAGGTATCCACTGACGTATTTGTCGTGTGGGCGGCGTTGTGGCTGGCATTTGTCGTAAGGCTTGGCATCGATGACATGGTCGATCCGCTGCGTGACCATTTGTGGCTGTTCCTTGCCGCACCTATAGTTGCGATTCCGTTGTTCATTCGTTTCGGAATGTACAGGGCGGTCATGCGCTATTTCGGCAACGACGCTTTAATTGCGATTATCAAAGCCGTCAGCCTGTCGTCTCTGATCTTGGGTGTACTGGTGTATTGGTACAGCAATCACCAGACGGTTGTTCCGCGCTCGATTATTTTCAACTACTGGTGGCTCAGCCTGATCATGGTCGGCGGCCTGCGCCTGGCGATGCGTCAGTATTTCCTCCGTGACTGGTTTGCGGCGGTTCAGCATGTGCCCTTCACCAGCCGTGAAGACGGCCTGCCACGTGTCGCCATCTATGGCGCCGGTGCGGCGGGTAACCAACTGGTTGCCGCGCTGCGCATGGGTCGCGTGATGCGCCCGGTAGCCTTCATTGACGATGACACGAGTATTTCCGACCGTGTGATCTCCGGTTTGCAGGTGTACAAACCCAAGCACATCCAGCGCATGATCGACATAACCGGTGCCCAAGAGATTCTGTTGGCATTGCCCTCTTCAAACCGGGCGCGTCGTCGCGAAATTCTCGGCTTTCTGGAGGTTTTCCCGCTGCACGTCAGAAGCGTTCCCGGCTTCATGGACTTGGCCAGCGGGCGTGTAAAGGTTGACGATATTCAGGAAGTCGACATTGCCGACCTCTTGGGCCGCGACGCCGTACCGGCGCAGCACGAACTGCTAGAGCATTGCATCAAGGGCCAGAGCGTCCTCGTGACCGGCGCTGGCGGTTCCATTGGTTCCGAGCTTTGCCGGCAGATCCTGTCGCTGCGCCCGACCACGCTGTTATTGTTCGAACACAGTGAGTTCAATCTCTACAGTATTCTGTCTGAACTCGAGCAGTTCGTGGTACGAGAGTCGTTGCCTGTGAAGGTGTTGCCGATCCTGGGCTCTGTGCGCAACAAGGCCAAGCTCCTGGACGTGATGAAAACCTGGCATGTTGATACCGTTTATCATGCGGCGGCCTATAAGCACGTACCGATGGTCGAGCACAACATTGCCGAAGGCATCTTGAACAATGTGATCGGCACGCTGAATACAGCCCAGGCTGCGCTTCAAGTGGGTGTCGCAAACTTTGTATTGATTTCAACCGACAAAGCCGTTCGCCCGACCAACGTGATGGGCAGTACCAAACGCTTGGCCGAGCTGACGCTTCAGTCGCTCAGTCGCGAACTCGCTCCGGTGTTATTCGGCGAAAATTCCAACGTTTCGCACGTTAACAAGACCCGTTTCACGATGGTGCGTTTTGGCAATGTGCTGGGTTCTTCCGGTTCTGTGATTCCGCTTTTTCACAAGCAGATCAAGTCCGGTGGGCCGCTGACGGTGACCCACCCGAAGATAACGCGTTACTTCATGACCATTCCCGAGGCGGCCCAGTTGGTGATTCAGGCGGGTTCCATGGGCAGGGGCGGTGATGTGTTCGTGCTGGACATGGGCGAACCGGTAAAGATCGTCGAACTGGCCGAGAAGATGATTCACCTTTCCGGTTTTAGTGTGCGCTCTGAAAAGAACCCGCATGGCGATATTTCCATCGAGTTCTCCGGCTTGCGCCCGGGTGAAAAGCTTTACGAAGAATTGTTGATCGGTGACAACGTGGTGGCGACGCAACACCCGATGATCATGAGCGCCAACGAAGACTACCTGCCGTGGGATGTGCTTAAAGCCAAGTTGACAGAGTTACTCGCCGCGGTGGATCAGGATGATTACACGCTTGTTCGCCAACTGCTGCGTGACACCGTGAGTGGCTACGCACCTGATGGCGAAATCGTCGACTGGATTTACCAGCAACGTCGCCTGGAACCCTGAATGCGTCTGTACTCATCAACGTCTATTAGAACGTTGATGTGAAAAAAAAGGCCGACATTGATCGGCCTTTTTTTTTGACGCAAAACGCGCTGTTGAATCGAATTTTGTAAAAATACCGGCCGTAAAAGCTTCGCCAAATCGTGTTCGGGTATGATTGAACAATCGACTTTGAAGGAAATCATTGATGAAAAATTGGGCCGTTGCGTTGTTGTTGGGTGCCGTTCCTTCCGTGGTAGTTGCCGACGCTATCCCCGAAGTTACCGACCACCATGTAAATATCGTCACCGATGACGCTGTGGACAAGCCAAGTTCCTTGCGCGTGGTCAAGGATACGCACGGCGTATCTGATGCGGTGTTTGCGTACCACAATGCGATTGGCCCGCTAGCGTCCGGCTACGGTTTTCACGCGTTGGACGAAGGTGACGGTGGGGCAGGTGGTGGCGCGATAGGCGGTGCAACGACCAGGACGACTACGGCGGATGCGATCGTCGGCAACCGACGTGCTACCGGCCCCGGTAACGGCGTGATTGGGACTCGTTGGGAAAATGGTGACGGGTCGGGCGTTTATGGCCTGATGCGCGGTACAGGCACCGGCAGTGGCGTCACCGGTTACAAAATCCTGACGGGCGACGGCCATGGTGTTTATGGCAAAAACGAGTCAACTGACGGCTCCGGCGTTTATGGTGAGCGTTTGAACGGTGCCGGACCCGGCTATGGCGTGCTGGGTTATGCGAAAGGCGCGGTGGGCATTGATAATGCGTCGGTTGCCGGCCTGAAAAAGTCCGGCGATTGGGGCTATTCGATCCTCGCCGACTCCAGAGGGCGCGACTCGGCACTGAGGGCGTTCTCGGCAGCCAACGCAGCCAAAGCCGTGGACTCGCTGACTGACGCGACAAATAACTCGCCTGTGTCAAACACCTTCGAGCGCGCCAATGGGGCAATGGGCGTCGTCACGTCTTACTTCGTCTCGGGGGGGGGGTCGCGCACCGCGCCGCTGGTAGTCAGTGAGTCACGCATTGAGCCGAACGCGGCTTCAACAGGCGCCGCGCGGGTAACGGCTATCGATGCGCGAGTGAGTAACGCAGTGACTGGCTCCGATGATGTGCGCGGTGCCAGTTCGACGGTGCTTGCAACGGATGGCAAACAAGCGACGGGCTACCGTGCGATGGTCGACGGTCGAAACGACGCCAACTATGGTGTTTATGCCAACGCAGTCGGCGGCAAGAGCAACTACTCCGGTTATTTTGTGGGCGATGTGCAGGCTGGCCGCGTCATGACCCCAACCGATAGCAAGCTGCAAGAGGTACACGGTGAAGTGGATTACGCCAAAAGCATGCAGCGTGTCCTGGCCAACAAGATCTATGTGTCTGACCGTTATATCGTGTGGAAAGAAACCGACGCAAAAGGTGTAGTCACAGAGAAACGGCAGAAGATTGCCAGTAACGAAACAGGTAACTTGGCCCAGGATATTCAAAAGACTAACCCGGATGCCGTGGCGGTCAATCCTGATGGCTACCTCTCGGTGTCTGACCGCGAAGAGCTTTATCAACTTAAAGCCGCAGTGATCTATTTAACCCGCCAGCTTAAAGCCAAAGGCATTGATGTAGCGCCACAGTAATCAGCCACGCGTCTTGTCCGCTTAATGAACGCATTGTTCATGGCGGATAAGATGACAGCGTGTGAAGTGTTTATGATTAAGTGTTTAAAGTATTGAACTCATGTTTTGTAACTTAGCTGTTTTTGACTAATCCATGAAATTGCCTAGATTTGAGAGGCAGCTTCGGAAAGCTGCTTTCTTTTAACGATGTCATGGAGCGTCACCAATGCAAAACACTTACTTGTCCTCGCTAATGTTCGCCTTGCTCACCACGCTCTCCGTCGCCGCTAACGCAGCCCCGGCCATCAAGCCGGAAGCGCCAACACCTATCACTGCTCAAATGAACAAGGTCGAGCAGTTTACCAAGGTCAACCTCAACGCCGCCGACGCCGACGTCTTGCGCCGTGACCTCTTCGGTATCGGCGCCGCAAAAGCCAAGGCGATCATCGCCTACCGGGAGAGCAATGGCCCGTTCACGGCGGTGGATGAGTTGTTGGAAGTAAAGGGCATCGGCAAAGCGTTGCTGGAGAAAAATCGCGACAGGCTGATTATTAATTGAGGATGTGAAGTTAGCCCAGAAGGCCGGTCGTTGACCGGCCTTTTGTTTTTCTGAAACCCGAGACGTTGGCACGAAAACTGATTACGGTTTTCAGTGAAAATTGATTCAACAATCACGCAGCCATGAGCCTGTACCTGAATGATTCGGAGCGCCTGTCCTTGGCGCTGTTTACCTAACCCTGATCGAGGATTCGCACCATGTATAAAGACTATCCGGCCGCTTACCAGGTCAGCAAAGGTTCAGCGCTGCAGGTAGACACGGCGTTCTATGAGCGCATTCGTGACCACGCCGATAAACGCACGTTGATCGAACAGTTTGAAGTGCCGATTCGCACGGGCAGGGCGTGGAAGGTGCCGGCCGGGCATGTGTTCCGCGTCACTACCCCGGTGGGCCCGCAGGTGGGTGACTTCAACGTGTGGAACGCGAATGACCCGCGCGAGCGGCTATGGGCGGCGCGCACGCGGCAGTTGCAAGGCGCGCATGTCAGCACGCATGACCGGTTGTGGTCGAACCTGCCGTTTTTGCGGCCTATGGTGACGATTACCGATGACAGCCTGGCGGGGTACGGTATCGATGAGCACGGCGGGCGCTTGCACGATTTGCTCGGCACGCGCTGCGATCCGTATGTGAACCGCATGCTGACCGGCGAAGACTTTCATCACCATTGCCATTCAAACTTGACTCGGGCGGTGCTGCCGCATGGCCTGACCGAATTCGATGTGCATGACGTGCTGAACATCTTCCAATGCACCGGCCTGAATCATGACGACATGTACTTCATGAAAGCTTGCCCGGCGCAAAAGGGCGACTACCTGGAGTTTTTTGCCGAGATTGATCTGCTCTGCGCGCTGTCGACGTGCCCGGGTGGGGACTTATCGCTGCCGATGTGGGGGCCGGACGCGCAAGACCCGCTGACGGTGTGTCGTCCGCTCGGTGTCGAAATTTATCGGTTGGAGGGTGAGTTGCTACAGGGCTGGAGCTCGCCTGAGCGTGCTGCCTACAACGGGCAGCACGGCTTGCAGATTGCCAAAGCGGCGTGGGAGTCAGCGTAACTAGCGGTTTTGCGCGTCGTTGGCGTCGGCCTGAGCATTGCGCTCGGCCACACGCTTGCGCTGCTCATCGGTCAGTTCAACCTTGTTGGCGCTGTCGCGCAGCATTAACAGACCACCGACAATCGAACCGATCGCGACCACTAAAATCAACCAGGCATACCACGGCATAGGGCTCTCCTTGGAGCAGCAAACCGTGGGAGAATTTCCCACGGTCATTGCTGCTTTGAGCAACGGGCTTTATGAGTAGTTCAGTGTAGCTCCGTTCTGCCCCGATACGCTCATTGCCCGGTCAACATCGCATCCGCCGGTGCGTCGGCGCGGTCTTGCGCGGTCAACTGGAAGTAGATGAACCCCACTGCCATAAAGCCCAGGAAGATCAGCCCGATCAGCGCGTTGAACCAGGCCATGGCCACCAGGCACACCACCGCCAACACCAGCGCGATGCCTGGCACGATCGGGTAGCCCGGCGCACGAAAGGTACGTTCCAGCAGCGGTTCGGTCTTGCGCAGTTTAAACAGGCTGAGCATGCTCATGATGTACATCACGATGGCGCCGAACACCGCCATGGTGATCATCGCAGCGGTCAACGTCATACCGCCCAGGTTGATCAGGCCGTCGCTGTAGATGGCCGCGATGCCGACCACGCCGCCGGCGATGATTGCCCGGTGCGGTGTTTGAAAACGCGACAGTTTGGCCAGGAAAGCCGGCAGGTAACCGGCGCGCGCGAGGGCGAAGAACTGGCGCGAGTAGCCCAGGATGATCCCGTGGAAGCTCGCCACCAGCCCGAACAGGCCGATCCACACCAACATGTGCAGCCAGCCGGAGCTGTCACCCACGACGGTTTTCATCGCTTGCGGCAATGGGTCGTTGATGTTCGACAGGGTGCGCCAGTCGCCCACGCCGCCGGCGAAGAACATTACGCCCATGGCCAGCACTACCAGGGTCAGGATGCCGCTGATGTAGGCTTTTGGAATGGTGCGCTTGGGGTCTTTGGCTTCTTCGGCGGCCATGGCGGCGCCTTCAATGGCGAGGAAGAACCAGATGGCAAACGGAATCGCGGCGAACATCCCGGCAATCGCCGGCGCGCCGAAGGTGTCGGAACCGGCCCAGCCATTCATGGCAAAGTTGCTGAAGCTGAACGCTGGCGCGACCACGCCCATAAACACCAGCAGTTCGGCGACGGCGAGCACGCACACCACCAGTTCGAAAGTGGCCGCGAGTTTTACCCCAAGAATATTCAGGCCCATAAACACGATGTAGGCACCGACGGCCGCGTGTTTCGGGTCGAGTGCCGGAAACTGCACGTTGAGGTAAGCGCCGATGGCCAAGGCGATCGCCGGCGGCGCGAATACAAATTCGATCAAGGTGGCCAGCCCGGCGATCAAGCCGCCTTTCTCGCCAAAGGCTCGGCGGCTGTAGGCAAAGGGGCCGCCGGCGTGGGGAATCGCAGTTGTCAGTTCGGTGAAACTGAATATAAAGCAGGTGTACATCGCGGCGACCATCAACGAGGTCACCAAAAAGCCCAGCGTACCGGCGACGCCCCAGCCGTAGCTCCAGCCAAAGTACTCGCCGGAAATCACCAGCCCTACAGCAATGCCCCACAAATGCAGGGTGCCCAAGGTAGGTTTGAGTTGTGTGTTCATTGTGTTGCTCTCCCTGAACGGTTCGGAATGATTCAAGGTGTTGCAGCGGCCATGCCAGCCTGAGAATCATTGTCGTAAAGCCGCACGGGTGTCGTTTGGGGAATGGTTTGGCGTTTGAACGTCGCTGAAGGCGCACCAGATAAGTGCGAGGGTGCCTTGACTGGCGCCATCGGGAGCAAGCCCCCTCCCACATGATGATCCGTGCGTGGCATCCCAACCCGGTCACATGTGGGAGGGGGCTTGCTCCCGATGAGGCCCACCCAGCCACCACAAATCCCCCTGTAAACCCCGCATAAACCCACTCTTTACGCCGTCTTTACGCCCCACCCACACCCTCGCTCTCGTTCCTTTACACCACTCCTGCCGACAATTGACCCACACGCGGCAACCGCCGCAAAACGGGGAAACTTCCATGAGCGTTCTGGACGGGGTGTCACTGCTATTGGCCGTGGCGCTGTTCATTTATCTGCTGGTTGCGCTGTTACGCGCGGATCGAAACTAGGAGCAGGCTATGCACAGTTATGACTATTGGCTGATCATCGCCTTCTTTGCCGTGGTGCTGGTGCCGGCGCCGTTTCTGGGGCGGTTCTACTACAACGTGATGGAAGGTCAGCGCACCTGGCTTACGCCGGTGTTCGGCCCCGTCGAGCGCGCGTGTTATCGCCTGTCGGGCGTGGATGAACATCAGGAACAGAGCTGGCAGAAATACGCGCTGGCGTTGCTGGTGTTCAACCTCGCAGGGTTTGTGCTGTTGTTCGCGATCCTGTTGTTCCAGGACTATCTGCCACTGAACCCGCAGAAATTGCCCGGCCAGGAATGGACGCTGGCCTTCAATACCGCGATCAGTTTCATGACCAACACCAACTGGCAGTCCTACAGCGGTGAGGCGTCCCTGAGCTACCTCAGCCAGATGGTCGGCCTGACCGTGCAGAACTTCGTCAGCGCGGCCACGGGCCTCGCCGTACTGGTCGCCTTGTGCCGTGGCATCGGTCGCAAGTCGACCCAGACCTTGGGCAACTTCTGGGTCGACATGACCCGCGCCACCCTCTACGGCCTGCTGCCGTTGTGCCTGGTGTTGGCCTTGTTCCTGGTGTGGCAGGGCGTGCCACAAACCTTCGCGCATTATGTGAATGCGGTGACCCTGCAAGGTGTTGATCAGGTGATCCCGCTCGGTCCTGCGGCCAGCCAGATAGCAATCAAGCAACTGGGCACCAACGGCGGCGGCTTCTTCGGCGTCAACTCGGCGCATCCGTTCGAAAACCCGACTGCGTGGGCCAACCTGTTTGAGCTGGGCGCGATCATTCTGATCCCGGTGGCGCTGGTGTTTACCTTTGGCCACTACGTGAAAGACCTGCGCCAGAGTCGGGCTATCCTCGGTTGCATGCTGGCACTGTTCCTGATCGGCGGCGCCACCTCGCTGTGGGCCGAATACCAGCCCAACCCGACCCTGAACAACCCGGCCGTAGAGCAGACCGCACCGCTGGAAGGTAAAGAGGCGCGCTTCGGTACCACCGCCACAGTGCTCTGGTCGGTGACCACCACCGCAGCATCGAACGGCTCGGTCAACGGCATGCACGACAGCCTCAACCCCCTGAGCGGGATGGTGGCATTGGTCAACATGATGGTCGGCGAAGTGATCTTCGGCGGCGTCGGCGCCGGCATGTACGGCATGTTGCTTAACGTGTTGATCGCAGTGTTCCTCGCCGGTTTGATGATCGGCCGCACCCCGGAATACCTCGGCAAAAAGCTACAGGCCAAGGAAGTGCAATTGCTCGTGGTGACGTTGCTGGTGATGCCGGTGGGCACGCTGGTGCTCGGCGCTATTGCCGCCAGCCTGCCTGGCCCGGCGGGTGCGATCAGCAACCCTGGCCCGCACGGCTTCAGCCAGTTGCTCTATGCCTACACCTCGGCCAGTGCCAACAACGGCTCGGCGTTCGGCGGTTTCAGTGCCAACACCGCGTTCCACAACCTGATGTTGAGCCTGTCGATGTTGCTTGGCCGTTTTGGCTACATCCTCCCGGTGCTGGCCCTGGCCGGCAGCCTGGCGATGAAGAAGACCGCACCGATCGGCCAGAACAGCTTCCCGACCCATGGCCCGCTGTTCGTGACTCTGTTGACCGTGACCATTTTGCTGGTGGGCGGCCTGACTTTCCTGCCAACGCTGGCGCTGGGCCCCATCGCTGAACACTTGAGCATGGGCTTCTGAAGGGGGATATGAAAATGAATATGCCTGCAAAAAATGCTGCCCCGGTGAAAACCCAGGACCCGCAAAAAACCTCGATTTCCGCCCTGTGGCGCCCGGCGCTGGGCCAGGCGTTCGTCAAGCTGGACCCGCGCCAACTGCAACGCTCGCCGGTGATGCTGGTGGTCGAACTGACCGCCATCCTCACCACCGTGCTGTGCTTTGTGCCCGACACTGCTGTACCGACCTTTGTGGCGGTGCAAATTGCCGTGTGGCTGTGGTTTACCGTGTTGTTCGCCAACTTTGCCGAAGCCTTGGCTGAAGGTCGCGGCAAGGCCCGCGCCGACAGCCTCAAGGCTGGCAGCGAAGGCCTCAGTGCACGCCGCAAAGAGGCCGATGGCAGCTTCAAAGTCGTGCCCGCCACCAGCCTGCGTAAAGGTGACGTAGTGCGCGTGGTCGTCGGGGAAATGATCCCCGGTGACGGCGAGGTCGTCGAAGGCATCGCGGCCGTCAACGAGGCCGCGATTACCGGCGAATCGGCACCGGTGATCCGCGAGTCCGGCGGCGACCGTTCGGCCGTCACCGGCAACACGCGCCTGGTCTCGGACTGGTTGTTGATCCGCATCACCGCCAACCCCGGCGAGTCGACACTGGACCGTATGATCGCCCTGGTAGAAGGCGCCAAACGCCAGAAAACCCCCAACGAAGTCGCGCTTGATATTCTGCTGATCGGCTTGACCCTGATCTTCCTGTTGGTGGTTGTCACCCTGCAGCCGTTCGCCCACTTCGCCAATGGCAGCTTGCCGCTGGTGTTTCTGGTCGCGCTGCTGGTGACACTGATTCCGACCACCATTGGCGGCTTGTTGTCGGCCATCGGTATTGCCGGTATGGACCGCCTGGTGCGCCTCAATGTGATCGCCAAGTCGGGCCGTGCGGTGGAAGCGGCGGGCGACGTGCATGTGTTGCTGCTCGACAAAACCGGCACCATCACCTTCGGTAACCGTCGCTGCACAGCGGTGATTGCAGCGCCGGGCGTGAGTGGCCGCGAGTTGGCCGAAGGCGCGCTGTTGGCCTCGCTGGCGGACGACACGGCGGAAGGTAAATCCATTGTCGAATACCTGCGCAGCCAACACCCGCAGGCCGAGCCTGCCGTGGAGCAACTGACCTCGGTGCCGTTCAGTGCCGAAACGCGCCTGTCCGGCGTCGACTACCAGGGCCGGGTGTTCCGCAAAGGCGCGGTCGATTCGCTGCTGGCGTTTATCGGCCAACAGCGCCGCGACCTGCTGCCGGCGCTCTCACGCGAAATCGACAAAATCGCGCAGAGCGGCGGCACCCCATTGCTGGTGTGCGCCGATGGCAAGTTGCTCGGTGCGATCCACTTGAAAGACGTGGTCAAGCCGGGCATTCGTGAGCGCTTCGCCGAGCTGCGCAAACTCGGGATTCGCACGGTGATGGTCACCGGCGACAACCCGCTGACCGCGGCCGCAATTGCTGCCGAAGCCGGTGTGGATGACGTGTTGGCCGAAGCCACGCCGGAGAAAAAACTCGCGCGCATTCGCCACGAGCAGAACGACGGCCGCCTGGTTGCGATGTGCGGCGACGGCGCCAACGACGCCCCGGCACTGGCCCAGGCCGACGTCGGCATGGCGATGAACGACGGCACGCAAGCGGCGCGCGAAGCCGCCAACATGGTCGACCTCGACAGCGACCCGACCAAACTGCTGGACGTGGTGCAAATCGGTAAGGAATTGCTGGTCACGCGTGGCGCGCTGACAACGTTTTCGATCGCCAACGACGTGGCCAAATACTTTGCGATTCTGCCGGCGCTGTTCGCCTCGATCTACCCGCAATTGGGTGTGCTCAACGTGATGCACTTGCAGAGCCCGCAAAGCGCGATTCTGTCGGCCATCGTGTTTAACGCGCTGATCATCGTGGTGCTGATTCCGCTGGCGCTGCGCGGTGTGCGCGTGCAGGCCGCGAGCGCGGCGGCGTTGCTGCGGCGCAACCTGCTGATCTATGGCTTGGGCGGGCTTCTGGTGCCGTTCGTGGGCATCAAGGCCATCGACATGTTGCTGACTGCGCTGCACCTGGTGTGACCCGAATCCTGTGGGCGCCAGGCCGGTGCCCACAGGTTGCAATGACCGAATTGAGGAACCTGAAATGTCCAACATGATCCGCCCGGCCCTGAGCCTGCTGGTTCTCATGAGCCTGATTACCGGCGTCGCGTACCCATTGGTGGTCACCGGCGTCGCCCAAGTCGCTTTCCCGGACCAGGCCAACGGCAGCTTGGTGCACGACGCCGAGGGCAAGGTGCGCGGCTCGCGTTTGATCGCCCAGGATTTTACCGGTGACAACTGGTTTCACCCGCGCCCCTCGGCCGGCGCGTTTGCGACGGTTTCCAGCAGTGCGAGCAACTTGAGCCCAAGCAACCCGGCCCTGGCGACGCGTATTATCGAAGATGCCAACAAGCAATTCGTGCCAGGCCAGGGGCCGGTGCCTTTGGCCTTGCTGACTACCTCCGGCAGCGGTCTTGATCCACACTTGCCACCACCGGCGATTGCCTATCAACTGGCGCGGGTGGCGGCAGCGCGCAATGTGCCGGTGGCTACATTGCAGCGCCTGCTCGATGAACACACCGAGAGCCCGCTGGTGGGGCCGCCAGTCGTCAACGTGCTGGCGTTGAACATGGCGCTGGAAAAGTTATAGGCCGTGATGTCGCCATCGCGAGCAAGCCCGCTCCCGCCGGTGGAATGCATTTCACCGGTGGGAGACTCGACATAAACACCTGAAGGATGCCCAACGCATGAGCGACTCCGGCCGCGCCGATGCCCTGTTAGCCGACCTGCCACGCGATGGCCGTGGCCGGCTCAAAGTGTTCCTCGGCGCTGCGCCGGGTGTGGGCAAGACCTACGCGATGCTCCAGGCCGCCCACACGCAACTGCGCCAGGGCGTGCGGCTGATCGCAGGGGTGGTCGAAACCCACGGCCGCGCCGAGACCGAAGCCTTGCTCAGCGGCTTGCCGCAGCAACCGTTATTGCGCAGCGAATACCGCGGTGTGATGCTTGAAGAAATGGACCTCGACGGCCTGCTCGCGGCCAAACCCAAGTTGGTGTTGGTCGACGAGTTGGCGCACAGCAACGCGCCGGGTAGCCGGCATGAAAAGCGTTGGCAAGACATCCAGGAACTGCTCGCCGCCGGCATCAACGTGTTTACCACGGTCAATGTGCAGCACCTCGAAAGCCTGAATGATCAAGTGCGCGGTATCACTGGCGTGCAGGTGCGTGAAACCCTGCCGGACTGGGTGCTGCAAGAAGCCGATGAACTGCTGCTGATCGATTTGCCGTCGCGTGAACTGCTGGAGCGCCTGCGCGACGGCAAGGTCTATGTGCCGGAACAGGCACGCGCCGCCATCGACGCGTTTTTCACCCAGACCAACCTGATGGCCCTGCGTGAGCTGGCGATGCAAACCGCCGCCGCCCACGTCGACGACGATTTGGCCCAAGGCTATCGCCAACTCGGCCAGGCCGCACCCGCGGTGCGCGGCCGCTTGCTGGTCGGTGTGGACGGCGATGCGCAAGCCGAACGGCTGGTGCGGCACGCCAGCCGCGTGGCCCAGCGTCGGCATTTGCCGTGGAGCCTGGTGCATATCGATAACGGCAGCGCGCGCGATGAGCAATCGCGCCTGCGCCTGCAAAATGCCCAGCAACTGGCCGAACGGCTCGGCGGCGAAGTGGTGTTGTTGCGCGCGGGCGAGGTGGCGAAGACGCTGATCCAGCACGCCGCTGAACGCCGCGCCAGCCTGCTGTTGGTTGGGCAGTCGCGCATGCGCTGGCGCCGCCGTTTGTTCGGCGGCGGGTTGGCGGCGCGCTTGCTGCGCAATGCACGCGGCCTGGAAATCAACGTCCTCGACAGCGACGACATGCCCGCACCGCCGCGTATGCCGGATGTGCGCGGCCTGGTGTGGTTCGATTACGGCCTGGCGGTGGTGGCAACCGTGGTAGCGGCGGCGGTGGCGTGGGCGGTGGCCAGCGTATTGCCGTTGCCGAATATCTCGCTGGTGTTTCTCGCGGCGGTCTTGCTGGTGGCCGTGCGCAGTAGCCTCGGGCCGTCGCTGGTGTGCGCCGCGCTGTCGTTTTTGGCGTATGACTTTCTGTTTATTCCGCCGAATTTTTCCTTCGCCATCCAGCGCGAAGAAGACGTGTTGACGCTGTTGTTTTTCCTGCTGATGGCGGCGCTGACCGGTAACCTGGCCGCGCGCCAGCGTCGGCAGTTGCAAGCGTTGCGCGATACTCAGGAGGAAACCAGCGAACTGCTCGACCTGTCGCGCAAACTCACGGCCGCTACTGACCGGCAGGCGGTGATCAGCGCGGCGGCGCATCATCTGCAAGGCTGGAGCGACCTCGATCTGTGCCTGGTCAATCGTGACGGCCAGGGCGGCTGGAAGGTCGAGACCGGCGCGGCGCTGAACCTCACCGAAGCCGAAAGCGCCGCCGCCGAGTGGGCCTGGCAACACGATCAACCGGCCGGCATGGGCACCGGCACCTTGCCGTTCGGGCGTTGGTGGTGGTGGCCGTTGTCGGGCGAAGAGGGGCCGCTGGGTTTGCTCGGCGTCAGCCCCAAACCCGGCCTGGAATTGACCGGCCAGCGCCGGCGTTTGCTCACCGCCTTAAGCCAGCCGCTGGCGCAGGCCTTGGCTCGCGCGCAACTGGCGCAGGAGCTGGAGTCGGCGCGCCTGCACGGCGAAACCGAGCAACTGCGCAGCGCCTTGCTGGCCTCGGTGTCGCATGATTTGCGCACACCGTTGACCTCGATGCGCGGCAGCATCGACAGCTTGTTGGCGCTTGGCGAAGCGATCCCGCTGGAGGACCGCCGCGAATTGCTCGAAGGCACCCGCGATGAAGCCGAACGCCTCGACCGTTATATCCAGAACCTGCTCGACATGACGCGACTCGGCCACGGCGCGCTCAAGCTGGCGCGCGACTGGGTCTCGCCGGGCGATATTGTCGGCAGTGCGCTTGGCCGTTTGCGCGCGGTGCTGGCGCCGTTGCAGGTGGCGACGCAAGTGCCTGCGCAATTGCCGTTGCTGTACGTGCACGCCGCGTTGATCGAGCAAGCCTTGGTTAATGTGCTGGAAAACGCCGCGCGGTTTTCGCCGCCCCAAGGGCGTTTGCAGGTGAGTGCCGGGGTGGCCGATGACCAGGTATTTTTCGCGGTGGCCGATGAGGGGCCAGGGATTCCCGAGGACGAGCGCGCAAAAATTTTCGATATGTTCTACACCGCCGCGCGCGGTGATCGGGGCGGGCAGGGCACCGGCCTCGGCCTGGCGATTTGCCAGGGCATGGTCGGCGCGCACGGTGGGCATATCAGCGTCGCCGAGGGCATTGAAGGGCGGGGCACCTGCATCAGCTTATTCCTGCCCTTGCCAACCCAGCCTGGCCTGGAGCGCGAGCCTTGAGCTACCCTGTTTTCTACACGCATTTTGATGGGGCACCATGAGCCAGACTGCGACGATTTTAGTCATCGACGACGAGCCGCAAATTCGCAAATTCTTGCGCATCAGCCTGGCCTCCCAAGGCTACAAAGTCATCGAAGCCGGCACCGGCAACGAGGGCCTGGCCCAGGCCGCCTTGAGCAAACCGGATTTGCTGGTGCTCGACCTTGGCCTGCCCGACATGGACGGCCAGCAAGTGCTGCGCGAATTTCGCGAGTGGTCGACGGTGCCGGTATTGGTGCTGTCGGTGCGCGCCAGTGAAGGGCAGAAAGTGGAAGCGCTGGACGGCGGCGCCAATGACTACGTGACCAAACCCTTCGGCATCCAGGAGTTTCTCGCGCGTGTTCGCGCGTTGCTGCGCCAGGCGCCGACGGGCGAGGCCCAGGAAGCGGCGTTGAGTTTTGGCCCATTGACGGTCGACCTGGCCTATCGCCGGGTGCTGCTCGACGGCGCCGAAGTGGCGCTGACTCGCAAGGAATACGCCGTGCTGGCGCAACTGGCGCGACACCCCGGCCGAGTGATTACCCAGCAGCAATTGCTCAAGGACATCTGGGGGCCGACCCACACCGAAGACAGCCATTACCTGCGCATCGTCGTGGGCCACCTGCGCCAAAAGCTCGCGGATGATCCCACACAACCACGGTTTATCGTGACCGAGCCTGGGGTTGGCTATCGGTTGTTGAATGCCTGAATGCGTCGGCGCCTGGGCTGGCCTCATCGCGAGCAAGCCCGCTCCCACAGTTGACTGAGTTCCAACTATGGGATGCGCTCGAATGTGGGAGCAGGCTTGCTCGCGACGAGGCCATCAGCCCCACCCGCAAACTCAGCCCTGCTCACGCTCATACCGATCCAGCGTATCACTGGCAATTTCGCGCCCCAGCGCGATCAACTCCGGCGCCTTGTAAAACTCGAAAAACCGGCACACCCGCTTCGGCACATTGATCAGCACATCCGGCGGGTAACCGGCAATTTTGTACTGCGCCAGCGAGGTCTGCATCACCTCAAAACTCTGGTTGATCAGGTCCAGCAACGACGCCGGGCCGACGTTATCGATGATGAACGAACCGGTGGCCGACTTCGGCGCCCCGGGCTTTTCCGGCGCGGCGGCGGGCTGCTGGATTTGTGGCTCGGCCGAGTCCAGCCACGGGTTGAACTCGGCGGCCTGAGCGTGCAATGCCTCTTGTTCGAGCTTCATCAATTGCTCGGCTTGTTTACGGCGAAACGGCAGGTGTGAACCCAATGATTTCGCCAGGCTGTTAAAGCGACTCTTGAACGCTGGCGGGCGTTGGATCACCGGCAGTTGGTAATGCTTTTGATGGGTGGCGTTGAGGTTGACCGCGATGATCAAGTCGCAATGGCTCGACACCACCGGCACGATCGGCAACGGGTTGAGCAGGCCGCCGTCCACCAGCATGCGGTTGCCTTGCATCACCGGCGTGAACAAGCTGGGAATTGCCGCCGAAGCCCGCATGGCCTGGTGCAGGCAGCCTTCCTGAAACCAGATTTCCTGCTGGTTGGTCAGGTCCGTGGCCACGGCGGTGTAGGGAATGCGCAGCGCTTCGATGTTGATCTCGCCGACGATCTTGCGGATCTGCCCGAAGACTTTTTCGCCGCGAATCGCGCCCAGCCGAAAACTCACGTCGACCAGGCGCAGCACATCCAGGTAATCGAGGCTTTCGATCCAGTTTCGATACTCGTCGAGTTTGCCGGCGGCGTAGATCCCGCCCACCACGGCGCCCATCGAGCAACCGGCAATACAGGCGATGTCGTAGCCGCGTCGTTCGAGCTCTTCGATCACGCCGATATGGGCATAGCCCCGGGCACCACCGGAGCCCAGCACCAAGGCAACACGTTTCTTCATGGTCCAGTCCTTCGCAAGGCAGACGCCCACAATGCACCCTTTAAGGGGGCCGCTTCAATCTTCGTCGGCGACTGCAATATTTTTCCAGGATTACGCCGGTGCTCGGGTATGCTTTGGCTATAAGCGCTTTTGATTTGAGGCTGTGTACAAGGCACTTTTCGGTGTAGGCAACGTCTACACGCTACGACAATTTTTGTTAATTTGAGGTGTCATCGATGAAAGCCTGGATGTGTGTGCCTGTGATCATGTTGGCCCTGGCGGGTTGTGCCGGGAAAACCGCATACCGTGACAGCTGTGGCACGCAATTGGACGCGGCGTGGCATGAACTGGACTTGGCCAAGGCCGAAGGTTTCGCCGGTACCGTGAGCTACTCCAAGGCCCTGTCGCTGTTGACCGGCGCCAAGACCCAGCAGCAATTCGAAGCCTTTGAAGGCTGCTCCAACAAGGCCGAGAAAGCCCGCTTCTATATTCGTGAGTCGCGCGCCGGGCGCTAAATTTCATCGTCGGAGGAACCGCAATGTCAGCGTTGGTTGATCAGTTAGTCGCTCAGGTCATTGGCCTGGAAGTAGGGTTACTGAGCTGCCAGGCTCGGCTCGGCGCCGTCACCGACGATGAAGCCCTGCATGATCTGCGCACCACCGTGCGCCGCTTGCGTAGCCTGTTACGCCCTTTGCGTGGCTTGCCCGGTGTCGAACAGCTTGAAGTCTCGGCGCGCGCGGTCGGCCAATTGACCACGCCGCTGCGCGACCGTGAGGTGCTGGCGGCGTATTTGCACGCGCAGGGCCATCACGCTGCCGCCGACCGGCGCCAGCGCTTGCAACCCGATGCCTATCGCCACGTTGCGCAAAGCGCGGAACTGGCGCATCTGTTGTTGATTCTCGATGCATTCCCACGCTTTATTCGCGCCTCGGAACACCAGAAATTGCTCAAGGGCTTACGCACTCGCATCAAGAAGCGTCTGACTAAACAAGCGCAAAAACTCGCTGAAGCCTTGCAGGAAGAAGGCCATGATCGCCACCGCCTGCGGCTGCTGATCAAGCGCGTGCGCTACGCCGCCGAGGCCTACCCGGAACTGGACAAGCTGCCTGCTGACGCGACGTCGCAACTGAAAAAAGCCCAAGGTGTGTTGGGCGATTGGCACGATTGCTGGCAGTGGTTGGCGCAGGCCGAGCACCAGCCAGACTTGCAGCCGTGCGTTGCGGTATGGCATCGCACCATGGCCAAGGCTGAAGGCCGAGCGGATCGGGTGCTCGACAAACTCAGCGCGGATTTTTTCTAGCCCGGTCCGGTTTTTGGCCGGAATAGGCGCTGTACCGGATTGACCTGATGGTTAAGATCCTCGCATCGGTATTCTTCTGTGAGGTCGCCATGCGCTTTAGTGATTTACTCGACGCCGCCCGTCGCAACCCGTTGGACGTGACCATCCCCGCCGACTGGGCGCAGGGCCGCGCGACCTTTGGTGGCCTGGTTGCCGCGTTGCAATACGAAGCCTTGCGCGCCCAAGTGCCGGCAGAGCGCCCTTTGCGCTCGATGGCCGTGACCTTTGTAGGCCCCGTTGCGCCGCAGGTGCCAGCCAGTTACCAGGTTGAAGTGCTGCGCGAAGGCAAGGCCGTCAGCCAGTTGCTCGGCCGCGTGGTGCAGAGCGGCGAAGTGGCGACGCTGGTACAGGCCAGCTTTGGCTCGGCGCGTGAGTCGCAGATCGTGGTTGCCGGCGAGGCACCGCCGACCTTCAAACATTGGGACGAATGCCAGGAATTGCCCTATATCAAGGGCGTCACGCCGGAGTTCATGCGGCACCTGGCAATGCGCTGGAGTGTCGGCGGGCTACCGTTTACCGGCAACAAATCACGCGAGATGGGCGGTTGGGTGCGCCTGCGTGGGGATGTTAAGGAAGAACCGCTGAGCGTGTCGCATATTCTTGCACTGGTAGACGCCTGGCCCCCGGCCTTGCTGCCTCACCTGACCCAACCGGCGCCAGGCAGCACACTGACCTGGACCGTCGAATTCATCCAGCCGCAGCCAAACCTGACCACCCTCGACTGGTGCCAGTACCACGTCAACATCGAACACGCCCGCGACGGCTATGGCCATGCCGCCGCCGCACTGTGGAGCCCGACCGGCGAACTGATCGCGATCAGCCGCCAGGCCGTGGTGGTGTTCGCCTGACCCTAATGGCTAAACCGCCAAACGGTCGTTGGTTGATTCCAGACGATGGCCCTGACGCTGCAACGCCAGACCCGCCAGCAGGCCGACAACGCCGACGGCAAAACTCGCCAGGCTTGGGCTGAATGCCGCAGACACAATCAACAGAAACCCGATGATAATCAGCGGCACGGCAATCAGTTGCAGCGCCAGATTAGTCGGGTGCTGGTGACTTTGCGGGTAGGTACGCCATTGCCAGGCGGGGAGATTAGGATGACGTTTGCCCATGATGGTGAATCCTCTGTCCGGTAAAACAACTCGTTGGGCAGAGTTTAGGCGGCGGGTGAGCGGGGCGGCGAATTGGCGTTGGCTATGGGGCTCATAGGTATCGTTCTGTGGACCCTATCTCATTTTTACGGAACCTCGTCCGACCGGTTTTAATCCTCTGGTTCAGGGCCGTTCATATAGGCGGATGGGCCAGACAGTGTTAACCACTTACTCTTGAGTTCAACGGATGCTGATTTCGATTTTGCAGTGAAAAAAAAGTAGCCGTCCTCCTCTTCTATTTTTACGCTGAAAAGTTCTTTGCAAGGGAGGTTTACTATTTGTAGGTTGCTTACTTCGAAGCAGGTCAGCCCAATTCTGCACGTGTTGTAACCTTCGTCTTTCCATTTTTCGGGCAAACGATCAGGGAATTCGGGTATGTCAAAGCCAATACCGAAGAGCGGTTGATCATTTTCTAGACGTAATGTGCGTATAAGGATTTCACCGATTTCTATGGGTTGGCTGAAAATTTTGTTAAAGAAAATGGTTCCGTCAAGATCATTCCAATGTTTCATTTTTTATCCTTGAAGGAGTAGTGATCTTTCGTTCCAGGGACGTTGCCGGTGCGCGGTGCCTCAAGAGGGCGTAAATTAAAGTGGGCTCCTTGATCACCTATTCTGTTTTTACTCCGAATTTATGACCGGCAGAATGATCTTGGAGTATCCAGCCATTGGGCTCTGCGGTGAGCCGGTTTTGTGCGCCAAATTTGGTGTGGCGAGCGAGCTTGCTAGCGTTGGGCTGCGTAGCAGCCGCAAAAACCAAAACGCGAATTACCTGATCAAGCGCGGCGCGAGAAAAAAACCATTAGTTAATTTTTCTAGCGCTGTAGCTGGCTGCAATCACGATAAAAATAACTTCTCTACCATTGCTTGATGTGAAACTGTAGCTCGTTCCAGTTTCGCTAAGCCCTTGTCTTTCAGCCTCTTGCGAAAGACTGGAAGATTTTTCTTCGTACATATCACATATTTCTGCTCCGACAGCACCTATGCCATGAAAAGCAATCAAGCCATCAAACGTGATCTCCCATGATTTTTCTTGCCAGTCTGTGAATTTCACTACCAGTGTGTTCCTGGTGCAAATTAATTTTTCAATTTTTCCATCGGAGATCGGAAATTTTGTCACGTTAAATTCCGGCATGCTTTTCGTCTGGTAAAAAACGGTTCCGTGTCCGTGTTCATGGGTTTCTGGTTTGCTTTCATTAAAGGCATTTTTCAGCCTGCCTCCTGTTCAAACTATTTGGTTTAAGTTTTATGTGAACGTGCATGCCCATGATGCTTTGGTGCATGAGGCCCTTGATCTTCAGGGCGTCTGAGTAGGTAAGTACTGTAGCGCGGCTAGGTCATTGGGTATGGAAATCATCCATTAACGGACGATCGAAAGTACATTGGTTTAGGGTAGAGGTGACGAGATTGGAGAGATATTCTCATTCGTCGTTGTATTCGGCGTGGCACTGGGGTGATGCCTAAAAATTAGTTGGGTATAGGTGGATTTTTTTTGCTCTTATCTCAACAAAACCTGATTTTTGAGGAATCGGCTCGTCAAGTTCAATAAGGATAATTGAGTCGCCGAATTTTAACGCTGCACATTCCTCGTCTGCGCCGTGGATAATCTCGGCAGTTATTCGGGTAACTTCGTTTATAACTGTGATGTGTGGAGTGTTGCGAAGCGAAGATATTAAGTTTTCCCCCCAGGAAAAAACTTCATCAAGGTCTAGCTCTACATCCACCTCATCGCCGATTTTAGGCTGAGTGCCAATCCATAAAGCTTTACCATTTCCAGCAGACGAACGAAAACCCACAAGTAAAGTGTCGTCAGTAAAAAGGGCTTCGGTAATTCGTATTTTCATTTCATTTCTTCGGTAGTGGGACTCTTACTACGGTATTATCCACGTTCATAATGTTGGTTCTAAGCTCAAGCGTCCATGTCTCCTCATGGTAGTGATGCTTGCTTGGCTTGCTGTTCATTTCATGAGAACCATACCGGATACTTCTTTTGGCGTCGCTGGAAACGATTCTGTCTTGATCGGCCTTACCTGTCCGTGGGTTGGTATTTGTATGAGGGCTTGGCCCTAGAAACTCATCCCACTTTTGGATGGTGTGTTCGGGTTTAACTGGTCTCTTAGCATAAGTTTCTCTGTTATATCCCATTTCAGAAGGGGCATTTGAGGTCGTAGGGCTGAGTGGCTCGCCTTCATTGGCCTTTGCCTTGGCTCTTGGGTCTTCAACTTCTATATTTGGCTTGCACTTATCTCCACCTGGACAACCACTCAAGCCCAGCGGATCAACCCACCCCGTAGGGTTGGGCACATACTGATACGCGTTGATCCCGCCCGCCCGCTTCACCGGGTCCGGCGTCAGGTAGCGGCCGCTGTCTGGATTGTAGTAGCGATGGCGGTTGTAGCGACGTCGAGTCTTCTGCGCCGCGCCCCGGATCACACCCCCCGAAAAATATGCCGAGTTGGGAAGCGTGTGGCCGCCTATATACCTGCCTAACCGGATATTTATGCAACCGGCCAAGCGCTGATACACTGCTCACCGGTTAACGTTGGGTGAACACACCTTTATGACTGACGCGCTCCCTATGGCAAGCGGAGTGTTGTGGCTAGCGGGCTTGCTCGCTTTGGGCTGCGCAGCGGCCCCAAAACTCAGACCGCCGATTTATCTGACCGAGCGTGTGGCCCCAATGAGCAAGCCCGCTCCCCACCGGATAAGGAGTGGCCGGTGAGACAAGTGTTTTTTACCATGTAGAGGGGTCTTCAAGGCTTGCTTTTTGGAGGTCTTCTTTCCAGACCTCGCTGGCGAGCCGGTAAATGTCGGCAAAGAAACCACGCGGGTCTGCTATTTCAGTTTCATCCCAAGCCATCGTCGTGTATCGGTCGTGGTCGCTTTCGAATTCTTTGGCAAAGTCAAAATTTGGGTCAGTTAATGCATCTTGCAACATTGAAATTAGTACGAATCGATGTTTATAAGGGAGATACATGAGTTCTTTGAGTATGAAGCACTTAATAATCGTCTCCCGATCTTCATTTTTATTAGGGTCGTATTGCCACAGTGCTTCACCTTTGGTTTCTTCGAGATCGTATATTGACAGTGCTGCCAAAATATAAGAAATCGTTGGGGTGAAGGGTGTGTCGCCAAATGGTGATTTCAGCATTTTAAACTCAATATGGAAAAGCAGTGAATGGACGGCTGATGTCATTTTTATCAAATCTAACTTCTACGTGATTCATTTGCTCTACATATTTTGGATTGTTTTTGTTCTTCTTGTTAGGTTTGTAGCCATGCCCCGAGTCAGGCATTTCCATTTTTACCACAGGGTTGCCGAACGCATCGTAGCCTGTATGTGAGGGGGGTTTTCCTTGCATTTTTGGTATGGCTTTATTTAGGGCGTGAAGGTGTATTTTCCAGCTTTTAAACTGAGAGCTTGAGCTTACTTTCCCTCTTTTGCCATTTGCGGGGTTAGTCCCATCTATTGATCGTTTTTGCATGGCCGTACTTGGTATCTCCTTGCCATGTTTGGCGACAGTATGCATGTCGTATTTATCCTCCAGTTCCATTACGCGCCGTTTGGCGTTTGCCTCAGTTAGATCCTCTATTCGTTCACGTCGCTGTTCTCGCGACGTCTGAGGTACTGCGGGCTGTCGCTCCTCGACCCTAGCCTTTCCAATTGGGTTCTCGGCCCTGTTAGCGGGTTTACAACCGTCCCCACCCGGACATGTGTTCAACCCCAGCGGATCAACCCATTCCGTAGGGTTGGGCACATACTGATACGCGTTGATCCCGCCCGCCAGCTTCACCGGGTCCGGCGTCAGGTAGCGGCCACTGTCTGGATTGTAGTAGCGATGGCGGTTGTAGTGCAGCCCGCTTTCTTGATCGAAGTATTGGCCCTGAAAACGCAGCGGGTTGTCGATTTTTTCCATGTCCAGGCGAGCGACCTGGCCGTAGGCGCGGTAATGCGCGGACCAGACAATTTCGCCGTCAGGCGCGGTGAGTTCTTGCGGTGTGCCAAGGTGGTCGAGTTGATAGTGGAAAGCTTTGGTTTCACTCGGACCAAACCCTTCCAGCAGCGCCAACGGCCGAAAGCTGTCCGGCTCGTAGATATAACTGCGATGCCGATCAGCGTGATGTTCGGCAATCAGCTTGTCGCCTTGCCAAAAAAACTCTGTGGTCTTTTCGTCCACGGTTTTGCTGATGCGCCGCCCAAACGGGTCGTAGCGATAGCGAGCGGTTTGCCCGTTGGGTTGGGTAATGCCAGTCAGCCGGTGCTGGCAGTCGTAGCGATATTCGGTGACGAGTTGATGGCCTTTACCGCGCCTTTCGCGGATCAGGTTGCCGAAGGCGTCGTAGTCGTAATGGTGGTCGCCCTGGATCATCAGGCGGTTGCCGGCAACGATGTCGGGGCCGGGGCGGTCTTGCATCAGCAGGTTGCCGGCCGGGTCGTGACCGAAACGTTCTTTTACGTCTTGTGAGTGGTCGGCGTGGGTCAGGCGGGCGAGGGGGTCGTAGTGGTAGTCGTGTTGGCCCTTGCGGGTGTCTAGAATTCGGCTGAGGTTGCCGCTGTTGTCGTAGTCGTATTGGCGCTGGTAGAGGGGGTGTTCCTGTTGGCTGACCGCGTGGGCGTGCAGGCGGTTTTGCTCGTCGTAGTGGTAGTGGCTGAGCAGTTGGCCTTGCTGGCGTTGGCGCTCGCGGCCAGCACTGAACAGGTGCGAGGTCAGCAACGCGCCGTTTAATTCGACGGTGGCGAGTTGACCGCCTTTGTCGTGATTGAACACCAGGCGGTTGTTGTCTGGCAGACGCAAGTGTTGCAACTGACCGCACGCATCGTAGCCATAGCGCAGAGTGCCCCAGCCTTGGTGCTCGGCGGTGAGGCGGTTTTGCGTGTCGTATTCGTAGGCCAGCGCCCAGTGGTTGTCGTCGACGCTGAGGAGATTACCTTGGCGGTCGTAGGCGTAATCAACAGTCGTACTGTCGGGCAGGGTTTTTCGTACAAGGCGCCCGGCGTGATCGCGTTCGTAACAGGTGATTAGCTGGCTGTCATCGTCGCCATGCTCGGTCTTTTCCAGCAGGTTGCCGTTGAGGTCGTAGACGTAAGCCGTGCGCTGGCCGTCAAAGCCGGTTTCCTGTTGGATCAGCCCGTTAGGGTGGTATTGCAACCCATAAACTTCACCAACTTCGTTTTCAATGTCTGTCAGCAACAACCGCACGTTGTCGTAGCGGTATTTGACTTGGGTGCCGTCGGCGTTAATGCGGCGGCTGATCAGGTGCAGGCCGTCGCCGTATTCGTAGCGGGTAACGTGGCCCAGCTCATCACGCTCGGAGGTGATTTTTCCGTAGGCGTTGTAGCTGTATTCCCGCGTTGCGCCGCCGGGTAACACCACGCGATTCAACCGACCCACGCCGTCCCACTGATACTGGGTCAGTGCGCCATGTTCATCCTCGCGCGCAACCTGGCGTCCGAGATCGTCGTAGCGGTAGCGCTGGCTACTGCCGTTCGGAAATAACGCCTCAAGCAGTTGCCCATGGTCATTCCAGACCAGCCGATGACAACTGCTATCGGGATGCCAAACGCCAGTCAGTTGCCCATGTTTGTTGTAGCTGTAGTCCGTAACGTTGCCGTCGGGATCAGTCTTGCGCGTGACGTCGCTTTGGTCGTTACGCTCATACTTCCAAACTGCCCCGCCACGGCGCACGACACGTACGAAGCCGTTGTCATGCTCGTAGGAAGTCGGCTCATCGTCCCCCGGAAACAGCGCGACCAAGCGTCCGGCTTCATCGTACTGATACGCCGTCACCGCCCCCAGCGGGTCTTGCTCGACCGTCAGCCGGCCCTGGTCGTCATAGGATTTGAAATGCTCAGCGCCATCGGGATCAATCCGCTGCACCAGCCGTGCGCGCTGGTCATGCACGTAAACTTCCTGGCTGCCATCGGCGTTGTGAACCGTGACCCTGCCGTTGTCATCCCAGGCATAACGCGTGTCCATCTGTGAAAAGCTGGCCCAATGCCGAACACACCGCGCCGCCTTGCCTGATCGCTCCCACGCCCAAAAGAAACGCGCGCCACCGGCCAACTGCCGCTCAAGAATGACGTGCTGCTCGTCGTACCGATAAAACTCGGTTTCGCCTACGGCATTGGTCGCTGAAAGCAGTCGTCCAGCGTCGTCGTAGGTGTAGAAAACAACTTGCTGTTCAGTAATCCATTCGAAAGGTTCATGGCCTTGGGCGCGCTGAACCTGATAGTCCACCGCCACGATGTGGCCAGACGCGTAGCGTAAAAACAGCGACCGGCCTACACCATTGTCCAGCCGCTCAATGCGCCCCGAAAAGTCACGGGAGATTCGCAGCCGGTTGTCGTAAGCATCGCTGATCGCAGTCAGCACACCGTCGCAGAAGTGATAAAAACGCGAAGCCTGAGCCAGCACTAATTCACCGGGCAAATCACCCCAATAAATCGCCGCTTCGGCCAAGCTGTTGGTAATCGCCGGTCGAGAAACGCTGGGTAACGGAAACTCGGTCGACCGATTCTCATGGTCCGTCCACACCACCGAATCACCGTCCACCACCAGCCGTTGCGCCAGCGAATGACTCCAGCCAAAGCCCAGCCCGCCATCCACGTCCACCGCACTGGTGCGGTACACCCGCGTCCACTCAAACGGCAAAAGCCCGTCCAGTGCGCCGTCGGTGAGGGTCAGCAATTCTTCCCCGGTGACCATCGACACCGGGCAACCGTGGGTGACGGTTTTATCGGCGCTGGCCGCGGCATCACCGTTCGGGTTCTTGCTTGCAGCGGGCACATCGTCGACGTGCTCTTGGCGCACCAATGTGGTCTTCTGCGTCTTGCCGCGAACCGCAGGCACCGGGTTCGCCACCAGGTGCTGCCCAGCCTTCAACGGTGCAACCGGCACCGCCTTGATCGGTAGCGCCGCGCTGCCCAGCAACAACGGCTTAACCGCCGCAGTATGTGCATCCAACTTACCCACTAAGAGCTGCTCGGCGAGCAACGCCAACCAACCCCGCGCGCGTGCAGATTTGATAGGGCTCAACACCTGAGCGCCCAGGCGCAGACCCACACCCATCACACCCGCCACCCTGATCAGCAGCAGGTTAATCAACACATCGCCGGTGATTTCCCCCATCAGCTCATTCATTTCTTGCGGTGGCAGCATGCGCATCCAGCTGACCATCGCCGACACATAGATAAACAACAGCGGTTCATCGCTGAGTACCAGCAGGCCGTTGGCGATCGCCTCGTTGCCCAGCGTCAAGAGTTCATCAAGTTCGGCTTGTGAGACGTATTGCAGTAACTTTTGGCTGTTGGGCTTGATGTCCGCCAACAGGTCAAACAGTTGCGTTAAGTTGTCCCACAGACTGTAAAGCGCCTGCACCATGCCACCGAGAAATGCCGATTCCAGCAGCCTGCGCCGGTCAAGTGGGCTGGCGTTTGTATAGTCGTTCCATTGCGTTTTGAACGTGCGGTTCCACTCTTCGCGCAGACGCACTTCCAGCCCCGAGATAACTGACTGATAGGACGCATACAGCGCCTTGACGTGATCCTTGGAAACGTTGGGATAGAAGTTGATTCGGTACTGTTGATTGCGATCACATTCAGTGATTTCGAGAATGCCGCTGGGGCCGATGGTCTTGTGGATCGGCTCGCCCAGTGGGCCACCGTTCGGGTCGATACGTTGCAGTACCACCGGCGTGTTGCCGATGGGCACAAAGCGTGTGCTCTGGAACATGTGCACGAGGGTTAACGTGCCGCTGGCCTGGCAGGTGGCGACGGTGCTGCTGGGAAACAGCGAGCGGTTGATCGGCGCAACCAGCGCCACTTCATCGCCTACCTTGAATACCTGCTCGACATCCAGCGCGGAGAAGCTGAAAAAGCTTTCGGCCCATTCGTCAAAGGTATTCAAGCACTCGCGGAACTCACGCAAGACGGCTTCCACATCGACCGTCTTTGCATCCAGTGGGGTCAGGGCCAGCGAGGCAATGGCCGGGTTCAAGCGGCAGCCCCTGCGGGTGTGGCATTAATGGAGAAATACATTGGCGGTCCCTCGCACTGGATGATCAGGCGAGAGACTTTGCAGAGGTTCGTCAGATAAAGAAGTCGGCGCTATTCGCCAGGATGTGCAGGACGTTTCGTCAAAACATCAGGTAAGTGGAGGTGTGAGTGTAGGAGTCAGATTACGGATTGAAGAATCCTACAGCTTCAACTGCCCAATCGCCTTGCTCAACTCCCCGGCCAGGCTTGCCAGTTGGTTGCTGGTGGTGGCCGAATCGACGGTCTGCTGCACCGTGGTGTCGGTCACGTCGCGAATGCTCACGACCGCGCGGTTCATCTCTTCGGCGACGTGGCTTTGCTGTTCGGCGGCCACGGCGATCTGGGTGTTGCTCTCACGCATTTGGGCCACGGCGCCGGTGATTTCGGCGAGTGCGGCACCGGCGTCCTGGGCTTGTTGCACGCAGTCGTCGGCCTTGAACGAGCTTTCTTGCATGAAGTCCACCGCGTCGCGGGTGCCGGCTTGCAGCGCCGAGACCATGTGGGTGATTTCGTCGGTGGAGTTTTGCACGCGCTTGGCCAGGTTGCGTACTTCGTCGGCGACCACCGCAAAGCCGCGGCCCATTTCGCCAGCGCGGGCGGCTTCGATGGCGGCGTTGAGGGCGAGCAGGTTGGTCTGTTCGGCAATGCTGTGAATCACGCTCACCACGCCGTTGATTTTGTGGCTGTCTTCGGCGAGTTTCTGGATCATCTGCGCGGTTTGTTGCACACCGGTGGACAGCCCGGCAATTGAGCGCTGCACCCGGCTGACCACTTCGCGGCCGCTGCCTGCGAGGCTGTCGGCAGTTTGGGAGAGGTCGCGCGTAGCACCGGCATGCTGGGCAATGTGGTAGACAGTGGCGGTCATTTGATTAATCGCGGTGGCCGCTTGGTCGGTTTCGCTTTGCTGGCCGAGCATGCCGTGTTGCACCTTGTTCATGCTGCTGGCCAGGCGGGCGGCGCCTTCGTCCAGCTGCTGTGCGGTATGGGCCACGGTGTTGACCACCCGTTGATAGCCGGCCTGCATGGCATTAAAGGCACTGGCCATCTGGCCGACTTCGTCCTCGCAGGCGAGTGGCACGCGGGCCGAGAGGTCGCCGGTTTTCTCCACGTGCAGCATCACGTCCTTGAGGGTGTTGAGTTGGCTGAGCAGGAAGCGGATCAGCAACTGCGACGCGCCGAGCATCGCCAGCATGAGGATCAGCACCGCCACCGCATAGTTGGCGAAACGTTCGCCGAACACTTGGCTGAGGCTAGGGCTGTAGGCCAGCACCGCGACCTGTTGACCGTCGGCGCGGGCTACCACGTGCGCACCTGTCAGCGGGTTTTCGCCGAACAAGGGCCTATGATTAAGTTCGACCCAACCCGTGGCTGTGCTCAGGGCTGACAGATCCTGGCCGGCCAATTGTGGGACTTGGCCGCGTGTAAAGGTAAGCCAATGCTCGCCCTTGGGCAGGGCGCTGTTGGCCGGCCAGTCACCGAGCAAGCGTGCTTGCGCCTGCGCCGAGGCTTGTGACGCATCGCTGCGGGCCTGTTGTTCGAGCTGCACCGCGTAGAGCACCAGCAGCAGGGTGGTGATGAAGGCGACCGCATTGACCGCCCAGAATTTGTATTTCAGCGAGATATTGCTAAGCCAGGCACCCATGGAAGGTTTTCTCTGATAGCGGAACAGCATTGGCAAGGTGCCATTATTGTGCCGCTACTCAGGATTGCCGTTTTGACATGGGTCAATGCGCCGCATCAATCAACCATCGGCAGCGCAAAAAATGCGCGGGCGCAGGCGCTGCTGTGCTCGGCCAAGTCTTCTTCGGTTTCGTTACGGTGCAGCGCCACTTCGCGCAGCACGTCGGGCAGGTAGGCCGGTTCGTTGCGGCCATTTTTGGGCTTGGGGCGCAAGGTGCGCGGCAACAGGTAGGGCGCATCGCTTTCCAGCATCAGACGGCCGCGCGGAATTTCCCTGACCAGCGGGTGCAGGTGCGTGCCACGCCGCTCATCGCAGATCCAACCGGTGATGCCAATATGCAGGTCGAGGTCGAGGTAGCTGAACAGCGCCTGTTGCTCGCCCGTGAAGCAATGCACCACGGCGGCGGTCAGGTGGTCGCGGTAGTCCTTGAGAATTTCCAGCAAGCGCTGGTTGGCGTCGCGTTCGTGCAGAAACACTGGCAGTTTCAGCTCGACCGCCAGCGCCAGGTGTTCTTCGAGGACCTTTTCTTGCTGCGGGCGCGGCGAAAAATCGCGGTTGAAGTCCAGCCCGCATTCGCCTACCGCCCGCACCCGGCTTTCGCTGAGCAAACTGCGCAAGCGCCGTGCGCTGTCGCCGTTCCAGTCGCTGGCGGAATGGGGGTGGATGCCGGCAGTGCTGAACAGGCGTTGGCCGCTTTCATCGAGTTTTACACACAGCTCCAGGGCCTGTTCGCTGCCGTCGACATCGGTGCCGGTGAGCACCAATTGCTGCACGCCGGCAGCATAGGCGCGGTCGAGAACGGCCTGGTGCCTCTCGTCGAAACTGGAGTGGGTCAGGTTGACGCCAATATCAATGAGTTGCATGGTGCTATCTCCGCCTGCGGCCGGAAAGCATATCAGAGCTGTAGATTTATAAGAAAAACCAAGAACTACAAAGAGTTGTAGCTGTCTTTGAACGTCGCAAGTGACATTGTGGCTGGCCGGTTGCCAGCCGCGATGCCGCCGCTGCTCACAAAGCCTGCGCATAAAGCGCTCTGTTTATGACCTCCAGCACTTCGTCTTGCGCGAAGGCGCTGGCCAGTATTCTTTCCGGAGAGCGGATGATCCGACCCTCGGCGTTGCTTTTAGTGTGCCTGACGTTACTGCTGCCCACGGCGGCGGTCGCACGTTTGGACGGGCCGCTGGAAGTGACCAAGCCCGGCAAAGTGCGTGACCTGGCGCAGATTCGCTCCAGTCGCACCCTGCGTGTGCTGGTCAACCAGAGCCGTAACAGTTCCGGTGAAGTCGAAGGCCAGGCCATCGGTGTTGAATACCATCGCCTGCGCGCCTTCGAGCACTACCTGAATGGGCATGCCCGTGAGGGTGAAGCGATCACCCTCAAAATTATTCCCAAGGCCAAAGACCAACTGCTCGGCGCGCTGGCCCGGGGTGAAGGCGACTTGGTAGCGCCGGGTGAATTGCTCGATGTGAAGGCCGCGCACAAAATCAGCAGCAGCGACCCGATTGCCAGCGATGTGCCGTTATGGCTGGTGGGCGTGAAAGGTGAGCGGCGCTTTACCAGGCTGGAGCAACTGTCAGGGCGCACGCTCGCGTTGACCACCGGCAGTGCGGCGGCGGATGCGATCAGCCAGGCCAACCAGAAACTGGCGCTGCACAAGCAGCCGCCGATAAAGGTGGAGTGGGTTGACCCGACGTTGGCCGTGGAAGATGTGTTGGAGATGGTCCAGGCCGGGATCTTCCACCTCACCATTGTCGAAAAGCCGATTGCCGAACGCTGGTCGAAAATCCTGCCCAAACTGCGCTTTGACCGGCAGGTAGTCATCAACGCACCGGGCGATGAATATTGGTTCGTGCGCCAGGACGCCTCGATGCTGCGCGCCAGTATTGATCGTTTTCTCAAGACCTATCGAACCCCCTCCGACCAGGACGTGGCGTTCCAGCGAATCTACCGACGCCTCTACCAGGTGCGTAACCCACTGGCCCGCGCCGACCGCCAGCGCCTCGAAAAACTGCGCCCGGTGTTGCAAAAACACGCGCGTGAACAGGGCATGGACTGGTTGAACCTGGCAGCGCTGGCGTTCAAGGAATCGGCACTGGACCCCGGCGCGCGCAACAGCGGCGGCCCGACCGGGCTGATGCAGATCACGCCGTCGGCGGCGCAACGGGTGGGCGTAAATAACATCGAGAATCTCGACAGCAATGTGCAGGCGGGCGCGCGTTACCTGGCGATGATCCGCCGTAAATTCTTCGCCAGCCCCAAACTCAACGAGCGTGAACGCATGGCGTTTGTGCTGGCGGCTTACAACATGGGGCCGGAGCGCGTCCAGGGCATGCGCGCAGAAGCCCGCCGGCGGGGTTTGAACCCCAATCAGTGGTTCTTCCAGGTTGAGCGTATTGCCATGGAGCAAGTGGGCATGGGCGGCGTCAGCTATGTTAATAGTGTCAACAAGTACTACTTGGCATTTGATCGGGAGCGCGGGTCTTTGGAGCCGAATGCGCCGAAAGTGGCCTCGCGAAAATAATCGGTTTTATCGATAAGTATTAGGCATTTTTTCGGCTTTTATCATTGTTTAATCCGATTAATATAGCGGCCAACCACCCCTACTTTGAAAAAGGATTAGCAGCATGAGCCCATTGATCAAACGCATCCTGTCTACCCGTGCCGGTTATGGCCTGACCGTCCTGCGAATTTTTGTCGGGATTATTTTCGCTGCGCACGGTTCGCAGAAACTCTTCGGCTGGTTTGGCGGCTACGGCCTGGCGGGCACTGCGCAGTGGATGGAGAGCATCGGCCTGGCGCCCGGAACCCTGATGGCGGTGTTGTCGGGTGGTACGGAGTTCTTTGCAGGCTTGGCGTTGATCATCGGTTTGCTGGCGCGCCCGGCGGCGTTGGGCCTGACCTTCCTGTCGCTGGTGGCGATCTTCACGGTGCATATTCATAACGGCTTGTTCATGGCCAACAATGGTTATGAGTTCGCACTGGCCTTGCTCGGCGGCTCGTTGGCGGTGTTGTTCGAAGGCGCCGGCAAACTGTCTGCCGACCGTGCGATCGCCCGCTGAGACCTGCCACGGTCTTGCAGTAATACCTTGGAGAGCCCCGCCATGCGCGGGGCTTTTCCTTGCCCGGGATTCTTGACAGCGCCCTATGCGCTTCTCTAGGATGCTGCTCATGCGCCGATTTAAACAGCTAATTGCGGGGCGCCACCGGGACTCAATGCAGCCCGACAGAAGCATGCACTCATCGCGAGTCAGGTTTCGAAATTCCGCTAAAGCGCTGGTTCGGTGTTGCCTCTCACCTGCCCGCAGACTTTTGAGGCAGAGACACGACACGATGAATGCACCCCTGAATTCACCACGCCCCCTCATACGCCTGGCCCCGATCACTGCGGACCTGACTCAACGCAATCCTAAAATCCTGCTCGGCGGCAAACACCAGCCGACGCTGTTGCGTTACCTCGATGGTTGGCCGCGTCGTACGGGTCGGCCTTCGGCGTTCCTGATCCAGTTTGTCGAAGACGGCGACTCCCTGACGCGCTTTGCCAGCAACAGCTTTGACCTCGCGGTTATCCAGGCGCCGAGTGCCGACGATGCCGCTGAAGTGATTCGCCACCTGACACGCATTGCTCGCCAAGGGCTGATTGCGCGTCGTTGAGTGTGGGTTATTGAGGGATCAGTTAAACGACGCCGCCTGCAGTGCTCGACGACGGCGGTGGTAGAGCAACACTGCGCAGGCGATCAGGCATAAAAGCAGTGGCACCGCGACAATCATCAGCAGCTTCAGGTATCGCTCCGCTCGATGCACCTGCGCGTAGGCCTCGACCTTAAGCGCCTGCAACTCTATGGGCAGTCGCAGGCGTTCCTTATTGAGCGCCTGCAATTGGGTACTGCTAACCACCGCTTGGGTGCCGAAGCCTGTGCTCGGCGGGTTCAAGCGTTGCCACTCCTGCTCCGTTTGCGCAAGTCGTCGCTCAAGCTCCAGCGCGTTTTGCGTGTAAGCGAGTGCTGCCACCTCGCGCATTTGCTCCAGCGGGTTCGTCGACTGGCTAGCCGTGGCGCGTGGTCGAATGCTTGCGAGAATATCGGCGGCGGCCAAGTTATCCAATGTGTTCAACACAAACAGCGCGTTGCTGTTGGGCGCAGAACCGATGACGGCGTCCATGAGTAAATCCGTGTCGGCGACCACCACCACCTGGATGTTGTTGGCTTTTTGCAGTCCGGGCGCCTGCCCCCGAATGCCGTCGGGAAACACGGAATAGGCCGGCCCGTCGATTCGACCAGCTATCACCTGGCGTTGCCCACGTGCAGGCGTCTCGTCAAGAGGCTCAGAGGCTGCGCGCCGAACGTCGAGCAGCGCAGATTGCCCGGAGCTTTGCAGCAGTGGCGTCAGTGTCGTACGGCCCTTTCTTACGCGCGAAAGCGTGCCGCTGCTGGAGACCAGTAGTGTGTTGAGTTTCCAACTACTAATATCATTCGCCGTCATCGCGTGCCTTGGCAGGGTTAACCGGGTCATCTGCAGTGCGGTCGACTCTGCGGCAGGGGAGGCGTAAAGCGTATCGACCACAAGTTTGTCCGTCGGCATCTGTATGCCCCAAGCCGCCAGCAGTGCTTCAAGCCTGGGGTTTGGTGATGCAGTGCCCGCATCCACTTCACTCAGCGGGTCGATAAAGATCATCAGTTTGCCGCCCCTCAATACGAACTGTTCAATTGCGTAGAGGGCTTGGTCTGGCAGTGCGCGAGGGTGCACGACCATGAGCGTTTCGATCGACTCTGGCACCTGGTCAGTGGTCGATGCCAGGCCGACAAGTTTGAAGTGCTGGTGCATTTGCCCCAGCAGTTGCGTGGCGGACTGGTTCAGCGAAAGCCCGGTCAGCACGCCGACAGTCGGGGGCGCCGGGTGCATCAGCGTGTAGATCAGGTGGCTGATTTCATACTCAAGCAATGGCTCGCCATCCAGGCTGATGACGTCCATACGCTGGGCAGCCTGGCCTGCTCGTGTACCAATCAGGCCAAGAAAGCCTTGTGTGTCGTCAAGGCCGAACAGGCCGGCTTTGTAGGCATCCTCAGAATAAGGTGCCGGGTCAATAACATGCAGGTTAAGCATGCCCTTGGCGGCTTTTTCGTACTCTTTGAGCAGGTCTTCAACGCGCTCGCCATAGCGGTCCAGCGCTTGGCTTCTGTTCGGATGATTGCTTGAGTTGAAGTAATAAATGTCCAGTGGATGTTCAAGTGTCGCGAGCAGTTGGCGTGCCGGTGGCGATAAAGTGTGAATTTTTTTTTGTGAAACGTCCCAGCGTATATCCGGAAGATTGTTTACCCACGCCAGATTAAACGCCAGAAAGAGCAACAGGATGACCATAAGTGTCATGCCCGCAAGAAGAACGGATCGCATAGTGTGCTTTCCTGCTTAACTATTTTTATAGTTGAGCGTGACCGTCGATGCCGAGAGGAAGGCAAGGATCATGCTGATGAAGTACAAGCTGTCACGGAGTGACAATTTGCCGTTGTTGATCGTGCCAAAACGCGAGAGTGGGTTCAGCGCGACCACACTGTCGACCACCCAAACGGGTGCCTGATGTTCCAGTGCGTCCAGCACCGAGGAAAGCCCGCTGGCGGCCAATAACAAACCCAGGGTCAACAAAAAGACCACGACGCGTTGGCGTGTCAGTGTGCAAATAAAACAACCCACCGACAGGTAACTTCCCGCCAGTAACCAACTGGCCAGAAACTGTGAGGCGATCACCTGATTGTCCACCGTGTCGAGGTAGTTGGCGGCGACCGCTATCGGAAACGTCAGCATCAAGGCGACCGCACACACGGTCCAGGCCGCCAGAAATTTTCCGATAACACGTTCTACCGTCGTGATCGGCAGTGTCTTCATCACATCGCGCAGGCTCGGGTTGTGTTCGTCCGACCACAGTTGTGTTGATAACGTGGGTATCAGCAGCAAATAGAGCCAGGGGTGCCACTGAAAAAACACCTGTAAGTCGAGGCTCTCGCGTTCCAGCCACTCGCCTGTATACACGCCCAGGGTTGCACACAGCAGCAGAAAAGCGGCAACACTCATGTAGGTGCTTGGCGTGCAGGCATAACTGGCGAGTTGACGCTTGAAAATCACCGGCAGCAGCTTCAAGGGGATACCTCTTGGCCCAGACGTTGAACCACTTCGTTCAAGCGTCCGGGCTCCAGGTTGAGTGAAGTTATGTTCCATTTGCGGCTGGCGATCAGGGCGTTTATGTGCGGATAAATCGCGTGCCCCGGCATAGCAAGAACCGTCACCGTGCCGGGTGTATGCCGGTCTTCTTCGATACCTGCAACGCCGGGTAATACCGCCAGTGCGAGTAAATCCAGCGGCGACTCTGCGGCCAGCGTTACGGCTCGGTAATGGCGGGAGTTGCGTTGCAAATCGGACAGTTGGGTGTCGGCCATCAGTTGGCCTCGGGCAATCACCAGAGCACGCGTGCAGAGACTGGACAGCGCGTCGCAATGCCGGGAGGCGATAATTACCGTCATCTCGTCGCTCAAGGACTGGATAAGTGTTCTGAACTTGAGCAGTTGACCGGGCGCCAAGCCTTCGGCGGGTTCATCGAGCAAGAGCAGCCTGGGTGAATGCAGAATGGCTTGGGCGATGGCGAGCTTGCGCTTCAAGCCAACGGACAGTGTGTCGACCGGGTAATTCAGCACCGGCAGTAACTCCAGACGTGCCGCTGCCCGATTCACCCGTTTGCGTTTTTCGGCGCCGCTGAAGCCGCGAATGGCGGCGATGAAATTAAGCACGCCGCTGACCGACATCGTGTGATGGTTGAGGCCGCCCTGGAGCTGATAGCCAATGGCTTTTCGTGCTTGAAGTGCATGCGTCTGTGTATCGAACCCCTCAACCGTGATGCGCCCGGAGGAGGGTTTGACTAAGCCGGAAATCAAATTCAACAAGGTGGTTTTACCCGCGCCATCCTCGCCGAACACACCTATGCATTCTTTGCGTTGTGCGCAAAACGACAGGTCGGTAATCACGGTTTTTTTGCCCGAGTGCTTGGTCAGGCTGCTTATCTCGAGCATTTTTTTCCCGAATATCTCTGCAGAGCATATGAAAAATAAGTTCGTAACGAACGTTTGAGCGCTAAAAAGATTACGTTCAATAGGGGTGGTTGGGAACGCGGCAGGGCATTTATAAGAAAAGTCCTACGTCGAGCGGGATAACTTGCTGAAACAATTATGTTGTTTCAAGGCTTATTAATGCTCGGATATTTATCTGGCATTTATATAAGGTTTGCTCTTGTTTAATGAGACCTGATTATCATGATGCTACTACGTACGCTTGTTCTTGAACGCAGCGGTGAGGACGCTCCGGTTAACGGTGCATTGCTCTGCGGTTTCGCTGTCGCGCAAAGTGATTCCAACTTTCTGGTCTACAGCCTGGATGAAGAGGTTGAGCCCGGTAATTCCAGGGTTTATATCGCTGCGTTGCGTAAAAAACTTGACCGGTATTTTTTAGGCGGTGTTGAGTCCACGGAAGACTTGCAAGTGGCCATGCAAGTCTTTAAGCAAATTCTGATGACGGCGGCAGCATCCGGCACCAAGACCGGCGCGGTGATCGAGGCCTCGATCGATTTTCATTTTATCGATTTAAAAGGGTGTAAGTTGCCGCCTGCGCGGCCCGAGGATCATCATTCAATGATCATCAAGAAGGCGTTGGTGATGAAGGTGATTACCTTGGGCATGTCGGCGCCTGTGTTGCCGGCGATCGAAAGTGCTGCGCTGATCGTGCCGTCCATTCGCTTTTCGTCGCAAATGGTCTCGCCGCCCAAAATCACCCGGCAGCCCAAGCCCGCCGAGCAGCCAGTGCATGAGTTTGTTATGGCAGAGCCGTTGGAAGCTCCCATTGCGATTGCGCAGGCAGTCGAACAGGTCGAGTTCAATGAGGCCCCACCAGCGCCACCGAGGCCGCCTGCGCCGTTGAAACTGCCGGCGCCGGCGGAACACGCTTCGCTGCATGAGGTGGACAGCACACTGACCAGCCTTGCGAAAATCGCTCAAGACCTGACGCAACAAAAACGTGCGGTCGTTGAGCGCGAGGAAATGCTCGAGCAATGGCAAGCCCGACTGGAGCAGGCGCAGGGCGAGATCGAGGAAAAAAGCCGTGAGTTGGCGCAGCGCGGTACGCAACTGCAAAACCAAGCAGCGGAGGTTGCCCATAAGACCGAAAAGATGACGCTGGCGATGACGCACCTTTCGGCTATGCGGCAGCGCTTGCACGGCGCGCTGGTGGAGCTGGATCAGGCCCTGGAAGGTTAGGGCTGAGCGGATCTGTTCGCGGGTATGGCTACTTTTCAGGGTTCATTTATGATCAACCCCTGCCAGTCGACGCCAAGGCATGAGGCCCGGCGTATCGGCATTATTGGACATTGCCTGGGGATGCAAGCGTTTGAGTACCAAGCTGATAACCAAAGAAGGTCATGAAGCGCTGAAAAAAGAGCTGGATTACCTGTGGCGGGAAAAGCGTCCGGACACCACACGCAAGGTGACTTGGGCAGCTTCGCTGGGGGATCGCAGCGAGAACGCGGATTATCAATACAACAAGAAACTGCTGCGTGAGATTGACCGGCGCGTGCGCTATTTGCGCAAGCGCCTGGAAGACATGCGGGTAGTGGAATACATGCCCGAGCAAGAAGGCCGGGTATTTTTCGGTGCCTGGGTCGATATCGAAAATGAGCAGGGCGAGACCAAGCGTTTTCGCATTGTTGGTTATGACGAAATTTATGAGCGTATGGACTACATCTCCATCGACTCACCGATGGCCCGTGCGTTGCTGCGTAAACAAGTTGACGACGAGGCCATGGTGCAGACCCCGACCGGCGAAGTGTGTTGGTGGATTACCGGTATCGAGTATGTGAAGTAGGCGAGGGTCGGCACGCCAGGGCTGGCGCGTGCCGACCCTCGGTTGCGTCAGCCTTCGCGCAGTACTGTCAGCGGGCTGGCATTCAGCGCGCGACGCGTACCGAATACCCCGGCACCGCCGATCAGCACGGCACCGATTACCGGCAGCAGTAACAGCCACGCGTGAGGGTGCCAGGCCAAGTCGAACGCGTAGCGGTACAGCACCCATGTCACCAGTTCTGTGCCGAGCGCAGCGAGCAGGCCGCTGACCGCGCCCAGCAAGCCAAACTCGATGCGCCGCGCCTTTACCAACAGCTTGCGTTCGGCCCCCAGTGCGCGCAACAGCGCACCCTGGCGAATCCGCTCATCCAGAGTGGCCTGCAGGCCGGAGAACAGCACGGCCATGCCCGCTGCCAGCACAAACAGCAACACGTATTCCACCGCCAGGGTCACTTGCGCGAGGATGCTGCGTAACTGCTCAAGCAAAGCCTCGACCTGCAGAACGGTGACTGCCGGGAACGCGCGGGACAGGTCGACGATCTGCTGGTCATGCCCTGGCGCCAGGTAGAAGCTGGTCAAGTAGGTCGCGGGCAAGTCTTTCAAGGTGCCCGGTTGGAAGATCATGAAGAAGTTGGGCTGGAAGTTATCCCAGTTGATGGTTCGCAAGCTGGTAACCCGTGCTTCGCGATTCTCGCCGGCGATGGTGAACACCAGATGATCATCCAGCTTGAGCTTCAAGCTTTCAGCGACTTTGGCCTCCACCGATACCCCGGGTATGTCATCGCCCGGTTGTTGCGACCACCATGTACCTGCGGTCAGCACGTTGCCCGGCGGCAGGTCGGCAGCCCACGTCAGGCTCAAGTCACGCTGCACCGCACGGTCACCGCTGGAGTCTTTGCTGACGACCTGCTGCACCGGCTCGCCATTGATGCTGATCAACCGGCCCGGCACCACCGGGTACAGCGGCGCCGATTGCGCTTGCAACTCCAGCAGACGGGCGCTGAAGGCATCTTTGTCGGCCGGCAGAATGTTCAGCGCAAAATAGTTGGGCGCGTCCTTGGGCAACTGGTTTTGCCAGGTGTCGAGTAACTCGCCGCGCAGCAGTGCGATCAAACCCATGGACAGCAGGATCAAGCCAAACGCCAGGGATTGCCCGGCCGCTGCCAACGGGTGGCGCAGTAACTGGCCCAGGCCCAGGCGCCAAGGCAGTGAAGCACGCGCCAACAGCCGCCGCAGGCTTTGCAGCAACAACAACAGCAGGCCGCCGAGGATCAGCGCCGCCACCACGCCGCCGCCCAGCAACGCGAAGGTCAGCACCAGGTCGAGGCTCAGGCGCCACATGATCAGGCCGAGCGCGAACAACGCGGCGCCATACACCATCCAGGTACTCGACGGGATGGGCAGCAGGTCTCGACGCAAAACCCGCAACGGCGGCACGCGGCCGAGCGCCGCTAACGGCGGCAGGGCGAAACCTGCCAGCGCGACCATGCCGGTGCCAATGCCTGCAACGGCCGGTAGCAGCCCGCCGGGCGGCACGTCTGCAGGCAACAAATCGTGCAGGAAATAAAACAGGCCAAACTGCGCCAGCCACCCGAGCAAGGCGCCGGCCAGGCTCGCCAACACACCGAGTACGCTCAGTTGCAGGCTAAACAACAACATCGCTTCGCGCCGTGACAAGCCAAGGCAGCGCAGCAGTGCACTGGCGTCGAAACGTCGGCTGGCAAAACGGTTGGCCGAGAGTGCTACCGCTACGCCCGCCAGCAGTACCGCCACCAGGCTGGCCATATTCAAGTAACGCTCGGCCTTGCCCAAGGCGCCACCGATTTGCTGGTTACCGTCGCGCGAATCCTGCAAGCGCTGGTTGGCGGCGAGCCCCGGTTTGACCAAGTCACGATAGGTTTGCAGCGCCGTGCTGCCTTGGGGCGCGCGCCACAGTTCGCGGTAGCTCACGCGGCTGCCGGGCTGCACCACGCCGGTAGCGTCGAGGTCTGCCAGGTTGATCATCACCCGTGGCGTGAGGCTGTAGAAGTTACCGGCGCGGTCAGGCTCATAGGTCAATATGCGCGCCAGGCGCAGGGGCTTCATGCCCACGTCGATGCTATCGCCGACGTTCAGGCTCAGCGCGGTTAACAGCCGTGCTTCTACCCAGGCTTCGCCGGGTTTGGGGCCGCCTCCGGGCGTTTCTGCCCCGAACGCTTCGGCAGCACTTTTCAGCTGACCGCGCAGTGGGTACTGCTCGTTGACCGCCTTGATGCTGGAGAGCTGAATGCCGTTATCGGTGGCGATAACGCTGGAGAACTCGACGATGCGCGCGTGATCGAGGCCCAGCTCGGTGCCGGATTTGATTTGCTCGGGGCGTGCCGGTGAGCTGCCTTCGAGTACCAGGTCGGCGCCCAGAAACTCGGTGGCCCGCAACAGCATGGCGCCGTTGAGGCGCGCGCCGAAGTAACCGATGGCAGTGCTGGCGGCAACCGCCACCACCAGGGCGAAAAACAACACGCGCAATTCGCCCGCGCGGGCATCGCGCAGCAATTGACGCATGGCAAGGCTGAACAGGCGCAACAGCGGCAAACGTGCCATCAAGGCTCCAGGGGCGCGACCATAAGGCCCGCTTCAAGGCGGATCAGGCGTCGGCAACGGTGGGCCAGGCGCTCGTCGTGGGTGACCAGCACCAGGGTCGTGCCGCTTTCTTTGTTGAGTTCGAACAGCAGGTCGCTGATGCGCTCGCCGGTGTGGCTGTCGAGGTTGCCGGTGGGTTCATCGGCAAACAGCACGTCCGGCTCGGCGGCGAAGGCGCGGGCAATGGCTACCCGTTGCTGCTCGCCACCGGAAAGCTGACGCGGCGAATGCGTAAGGCGCTGGCCCAGGCCCACACGCTCCAGCAAGTACCGGGCACGCTCGCGGGCGTCTTTGCGACCGTCCAGTTCCAGCGGCAGCATGACGTTTTCCAGGGCGTTAAGGCTGTCGAGCAGTTGGAATGACTGGAAGACGAAACCCACGTGCTCGGCGCGTATGCGCGCACGCTGGTCTTCGTCGAGCGTACTCAAGGCCTGACCTGCCAGGGTGACTTCGCCGCTGCTGGGCAGGTCGAGGCCGGCGAGCAGGCCGAGGAGGGTGGATTTGCCGGAACCGGAGCTGCCGACGATAGCCAGGCTATCGCCCTTGTTCAGTTCCAGGCTCAGTTCGTGCAGGATAGTCAGTTCACCTTCCGCGCTGGGAACCACTTTGCTAAGGTTCCGCGCGGTGAGAATGCTTGCGCCCATGGAGAATCCGATGCGAATGTGGTTTTTGAGTGCTGGCCTGGCCTTGATGTGCATGGCCCAGAACGCAGCGGCGGGTACAGTCCTGATCGTTGGCGATAGTATCAGTGCCGGTTTCGGCCTGGATACCCGCAAAGGGTGGGTCGCGTTGCTGGAGCAACGGCTCAAGCAAGAAGGTTTCGACGATAAAGTGGTTAATGCGTCTGTCAGTGGCGACACCAGCGCCGGAGGCCTTGCGCGGCTGCCTGCGGCGCTTGCAGAGCATAAGCCTGAGCTGGTTATTCTCGAGTTGGGCGGTAATGACGGGTTGCGCGGGCAGCCGCCAGCTCAATTGAAACAAAATCTTGCATCGATGATTGACCAGTCCAAAGCTGCGGGGGCCAAGGTGTTGCTGTTGGGCATGCAGTTGCCGCCCAACTATGGCCCCAAATACACCACGGCGTTTGCCGAGGTGTATGGCGCTTTGGCCAAGGAGAAAAGTGTGCCGCTGGTAGGGTTTTTCCTTGAAGGCGTTGGCGGTCACCCGGAACTGATGCAGGCCGATCAATTGCACCCGGCGGTCGGCGCGCAAGGCAAGTTGCTGGAAAATGTCTGGCCGACGCTAAAACCGCTGTTATGACGCTTTTCTACCGGCAGGCTTTCGGCTAAGGTGGCGCCCCCCCGATCTGGAGCCCCCGATGTCGCGCCCTGCCTGGTCCCTGTTCAACTACCAACTGATCGAGCCCGACGAGCAGCTGGATCTGTTCGCCTGCCAGGAAGTTCGGGTACATCTGGTCGCACGTCAGTTGGAGTTGGGCGGCTCGATTGACCGCACGCTTTGCGGCACTTTATTGCCGGCGCAACCGCGCTGGTCGTCGGTGGATCGCTCGATCTTCCAGGACCAGCGGCTGTGCCCGCTGTGCCGGGCGATTCTCGAATCGCAAAAGCGCGGCACGCCGCTGATCTGGCCGGAGCTGCGCTTTGAGTAACAGGGCAGTTGCAAGCTGTAAGCTGTAAGCTATAAGTTGCAAGCTGCAAGCTGCAAGCTGTGGCTTCGGCTTCGGCTTTTAACTTGAAGCTTGAAGCTTGAAGCTTGCCGCTCAAAGCTCTCTTTCCAATCGTTCTGCGAAGGATTTTCCGGATGTTGTCGCGCCTTTCCGTCGTTACCTGCTGCCTGTCTCTCGCTGCCCTCGGTGCTGCCGGTTCGGCGTCAGCCTTGCAGTTGCCCCTGCCGCCGCCAGGCGAGGACATCGTCGGTCAGGTACAGGTGATCAAGGCCAAGTACGAAGACACCTTCGCCGACCTCGGCACCACCTATGATCTGGGCTATTCGGAAATGGTCGCGGCCAACCCTGGCGTTGACGCCTGGTTGCCCGGCACCGGCACCGAGATCGTGCTGCCCACGCGGTTTATCCTGCCGCCTGGCCCGCGCGAAGGCATCGTGATCAACCTGGCGGAATACCGGCTTTACTACTACCCCAAGGGCCAGAACGTGGTGTACACGTTCCCGTTGGGCATTGGCCGTGAAGGCTGGGGTTCGCCGGTCGCCCACACCACCATCACCGGCAAGATCCCTAACCCTACCTGGACGCCGCCCGCATCGATCAAGGCCGAACACGCCGCCAATGGCGACCCGCTGCCCAACGTGGTGCCTGCCGGGCCGGACAACCCGCTGGGGCCGTTCAAATTCACGTTGGGCACGCCGGGTTATTTGATTCACGGCTCGAATATGAAGTTTGGTATCGGCACGCGTACCAGCCACGGCTGCTTCCGCATGTTCAACAACAATGTGCTGGAAATGGCCGACATGGTGCCGGTCGGTACGTCGGTGCGCATCATCAGCGATGCTTACAAATTCGGCAGCAGTGGCGGCAAGGTCTACCTTGAAGCGCATACGCCGCTGAACGATGACGGCACGCCGTCGGTGGTCGACAAACACACCGCCGTCATCAATGCCCTGCTCAAGCGCGAAGACCTGGCCAATAACCTGCGGGTGAACTGGGATCAGGTGCGGGATGTGGTCGCGGCCGAAGATGGCCTGCCGACAGAGATTGGTGTGCCGGGTGGTAACACGCCGGTCGCGTCCAGCACGCCGGTCGACCTGCAGCAGTAAACCCTGTGGGAGGGGGCTTGCTCCCACATTCAGGCAATAAAAAAGCCGATCCAAAAATGGATCGGCTTGATAACAACCCCGAGGGATTATTACTTGCGGCTTGCTTTTTCAAGCATGCGCAGAGCGCGCTCGTTAGCTTCGTCAGCAGTCTGTTGTGCTTTTTGAGCAGCAGCCAGAGCGTCATCAGCTTTGCGGTAGGCTTCGTCTGCACGGGCCTGGGAGCGAGCTGCTGCGTCTTCAGTTGCAGTCAGACGTGCTTCGGTTTCTTTGGAGACGCTGCTGCAACCGGTAGCCAGAACTGCGGCCAGAGCCAGAGCAGAGAATTTCAGAACGTTGTTCATCGTGTTCCCCTTCAAGGACTTTCTATTAAATTAAATGGCTACTTTCTCAAAGTGAGCGGATAGCCGGCGTACATACTACTCATTACTTGTAGTAAGTAAACTGACGCAACGCAAGAAGCAAAAAAAATTCGTGCAGCGAATCTATTTTGGCTAATCTTTGGCAGGTGTGTATAAATTCTGTGCAGAATTTTTCCTTTTCAAGGGAACTGGATCGACGCTGAAAGGTCCGGCCCGCATGACTTGCACCGGGTAACCCGGTAAAGATTTATATATCCACCGCCACACTTGTTTTTGCCTCGTCTTTACCCCGCCCAGCATCTTTTGCGCATGTAGAGGTGACTTTAACAACGGCAGTTCGTCTCAAGCTTCAACTGCCGGCAATGTTCAGGCTATCGATCAGTGATTGATCGGAGCCCTTTCTGTAACCACCCGCCGCAGCGGATGACGCGTGCACCTTGAGCTATTGCAGGTTTGGTGCCTACTATTCCCTGCGTGCTGGTTGTGAGCGCTACAGGTTTTCTCGTTGTCGACACCGGCACGGGGTGGCGTAGATGTTCCTTCGCCGGAAAAACATCGGTAAGGTAGGGGTCGAAATCCAAGACCCGCGAGGAGTAGTGATGAGCGAGGCGTTGTCCATCCACCATGACCAGGCAGGTCATCAATTCGAGACCAATGTAGACGGTCATCGTGCCTACCTGACCTACATGGACCTCGGGAAACAAACCCTGGATATTTATCGGACCTTCGTGCCCAACGCGCTGCGCGGACGCGGTATTGCTGCCGCATTGACCGAAGAAGCCTTGAAGTTTGCAGAGGCGGCCGGTTACACGGTGATCCCGTCGTGCTCTTACGTAGAGCGCTACATGGAGCGCCACCAACGCCATGCGGCGAAGTTGTAACGCCGGCAACGGTGACACCGCAGCATAAAAAACGCCGGGCTAAGCCCGGCGTTTTTGTGTGTGCAAATCAGCCACAGGTTCAGCTGCGTTTGCGTTTCGGCAACACGTCCTTGAGCTTGGCGTGCATGTTGCGCAGGGTGGTCTCGGTGGCGGACCAGTCGATGCACGCATCGGTGATCGACACGCCGTACTGCAAGTCGGCCAGGTCCGCTGGAATGGCCTGGCAGCCCCAGTTCAAGTGGCTCTCGACCATCAAGCCGATAATCGATTGGTTGCCTTCGAGAATCTGGTTGGCGACGTTTTCCATTACCAGCGGCTGCAAGGCCGGGTCTTTGTTGGAGTTGGCGTGGCTGCAGTCGACCATGATGTTCGGTTTGATGTTGGCCTTGTTCAGCGCCTGCTCGCACAGCGCAACGCTGACCGAATCATAGTTGGGCTTGCCGTTGCCGCCGCGCAATACCACGTGACCGTAGGCGTTGCCTTTGGTCGTGACGATGGACACGCCGCCTTCCTGGTTGATGCCGAGAAAACGGTGCGGGCTGGAAACCGATTGCAGTGCGTTGATTGCAACGGTCAGGCCGCCGTCGGTGCCGTTCTTGAAGCCCACAGCCGAAGACAAGCCGGAAGCCATTTCACGGTGAGTCTGCGATTCAGTGGTGCGCGCGCCGATCGCCGACCAGCTGATCAGGTCCTGCAAGTACTGCGGGGAGATCGGGTCGAGGGCTTCGGTGGCGGTGGGCAGGCCCATCTCAGCCAGGTCCAGCAGCAACTGACGACCGATGTGCAAGCCGTCCTGAATCTTGAACGAGTCGTCCAGGTACGGGTCGTTGATCAAGCCTTTCCAGCCGACGGTGGTGCGCGGTTTTTCGAAGTAAACACGCATCACCAGGTACAAGGTGTCGGACACTTCAGCCGCCAGCACTTTGAGGCGCTCGGCGTATTCGTGGGCCGCCTTGAGGTCATGGATCGAGCACGGCCCGATCACGACGAAGAGGCGGTGGTCGCGGCCGTCGAGAATGTCACGGATGACTTCGCGGCCCTTGGTGACGGTCTGCAGGGCAGCGTCGCTCAAAGGGATTTCGCGCTTGAGCTGATCGGGTGTGATCAGGGTCTCGTTGGATGCGACGTTTAGGTCATTGATCGGTAAATCAGCCATCGTGTTACTCGTCAGGGTCACGGGTGCCGGCCGCCAGCCATCCCCGTGCGGCGGAGCACAGCATGATTTGAATGCAGGGGAGCGGAACCTTAGCGCGTAACACTGGCCCGCGACAATGGGCAAAGCCGGCTTTAATCCAGCGCCGGCGCCACAAACGCCTCGCGGGAGAACTCGCCGGCATGGCGCGCGACCCACTCGCGGGCGAGGGTTTCGAGTTGCAAGGCGGTTGGCGCGGCGTTTTCGTGCATGCGGCAGTAGCGTTCGATCTGGCACACTTGCTCACCCATTCGCGCACCGAACAAGGCGTGCTCGTCGGTAAACGAAATGCCGATGCGGTAGCCATTTTCGACTGTGCGGCACCACGCTACATAGCCCGGGTAGCGGGCGCTGGCGCCCAGCGACGGGATACTCAAATCGACCGCTGTACCCTGGCGCCAGGCGCGCGGGCAATTGCAGGCGACGCCGCCCAGGCCGATAGTGTGCAGGCGCTGACGGGAAATGGCAGGTGAAGGGCGTTGTATCAACAGAACGGCAACATCATCAGGGTGAGGTAAAAAACGACCCATGTACACGGACTCCGAGCACCGTCCAATAGACGGCGGCAGCAGCAGCAGGGTGAAGGAGCAGGCATTGACCGACCTGGATATTGACCAGCAATTGCTGGGATTGCCAGGTATTTCGCTGGTAGTGTTTACCAGCGCTGGTTGTTCCAGTTGCCGCTGGGCACGCCAGCAACTGCCCGGCTGGCAGTTGCCGGTGGACCGCGTGTGTTGGGTCGATGCCGGGGACAATGGCGGCGCGGTCGAGCGCTACCAGATCTTTCATTTGCCGGCGTTGTTTGTGGTGTGCGAGGGTCAATTCTTCGGGCAACTGCACACACGCCTTGGCGCCGCTGACCTTTCAGACGCGATTAATCACGCGCTTACCCGCACTCCAGAGGATTTGCCATGACCGCACAATCGCCACGTATTGGTATCGTCGGCACCGGTGCCATCGGTGGTTTCTACGGCCTGATGCTGGCGCGCGCCGGGTTCGATGTGCACTTCCTGCTGCGCAGCGAATATGCAGCGGTCAGTGAACGCGGCCTGCACCTCAACAGCTACGTGCATGGCAGCGTGCATCTGCACCCCGTGCAGGCCTATGCGCGCGCCGCCGACATGCCGGCGTGCGACTGGTTGCTGGTGGGCACCAAGTCCACCGGTAACGTGGAGCTGGCGCCGACGCTGGCTCAGGTCGCGGCGCCGGATGCCAAAGTGATCTTGCTGCAAAACGGCCTCGACGTAGAAGACAGCCTGCGCGAACACCTGCCGCCCTCGCTGCATCTGCTGGGCGGCTTGTGCTACATCGGCGTGCACCGCTCGGCGCCAGGCGTGGTCGAGCATCAAGCGTTGGGTCGGGTTAATTTGGGCTATCACAGCGGCACTGCGGCCGACGACGAAACCCGCCGGCAAGCGATTGTCGAAGAGGGCGCCGCGTTATTTCACAAGGCCGGCATCGAGTCCCAGGCCATGGCCAATGTGCATCAGGCGCGCTGGCACAAGCTGGTGTGGAACGTGCCCTACAACGGCCTCTCCGTGCTGCTGGGTACGGGCACTACGGCAATGATGGCGGACGAATCCAGCCGCGCGCTGATCCAGGCGCTGATGGCTGAAGTGGTCGAGGGCGCCAATGCCTGCGGCCATGCTATTGCAGCCAGTTACGCCGAGCAGATGTTTGCCATGACCGAAACCATGGCCGACTACCTGCCCAGCATGTACCACGACCACGTGCACAAACGCCCGCTGGAGCTGGCAGCGATTTACGCCCGGCCCTTGGCGGTGGCCAAAGCGGCGGGCTGCGAAATGCCACGCGTACAGGCGCTTTACCAGGCCTTGAGTTTTATTGATCGGCACAATTGATCGGCGCAACCGCTGATCAGGGGGAACACCATGGCGAAGGGATTGGACGACAAACTGGTGCTGGCGATTTCGTCGCGGGCACTCTTCGACCTGGGTGACAGCCACAAGGTCTACCTCACCGAAGGTGTCGAGGCGTACCGCAAATACCAGATCGAACACGAAGAAGAGACCCTCGAACCCGGCGATGCTTTCCCGTTGGTGAAGAAGCTTCTTAGCCTGAATGCCAGCCTGGGCCGTGCTCGCGTCGAGGTGGTGCTGGTGTCGCGCAACAGTGCCGACACCGGCTTGCGGGTGTTTAATTCGATCCAGCATTACGGCCTGGATATTTCGCGTGCCGCGTTCGTCGGCGGGCGCAGCCCTTATCCTTACCTGGCCGCCTTTGGCTGCCATTTGTTTCTGTCGACACACGCTGAAGATGTGCGCAGTGCCCTGGATGCAGGCTTTGCCGCCGCGACGATTTTGTCGGGCGGTGCGCGTCGCGCGTCGAGTGAAGAGCTACGCATTGCGTTCGACGGTGACGCCGTGCTGTTTTCCGATGAGTCGGAGCGTGTGTACCAGGCCGGTGGTTTGGCGGCGTTCCAGGCCAGCGAGCGCGAGTCGGCACGCCAACCGTTGCACGGCGGCCCGTTCAAGGGTTTCCTGGCGGCGCTCAACCTGTTGCAGCGTGAGTTCGCTGACGACGCCTGCCCGATCCGTACCGCGCTGGTCACGGCACGCTCCGCGCCGTCGCATGAGCGGGTGATTCGAACGTTGCGTGAGTGGGACATCCGCCTGGATGAGTCGCTGTTCCTTGGTGGCCTGGAAAAGTCGGCGTTCCTGGAAGCGTTTGCCGCCGATGTGTTTTTTGATGACCAGGCCGGCCATTGTGAGAAAGCCCGCGAGGTGGTGGCCACGGGGCATGTGCCCCACGGCATCAGCAATGAATTGAAAACCCACAGCGAAAGCTAAGTCAGCCGAACTCTTTGAGGCGCTGCTAAGCTGAGTCAATCTCCGCCATCCTGGCAGCCCAGGAGGTTCTATGATTCGTTCGATGCTGTACGCCACCGACCTCGGTGTGTATGCGCCGTATGTCATGCAACATGCGCTGGCACTGGCCCGAACGTTCAAGGCGCAGCTGTATGTGATACACGTGGTTGAGCCCATCGGGCTGTTCGCCGAATCGGTATTGCAAAGCTACCTGGATGAGGAGGCCCTGAGCGAGTGGCAAAGCCAGGGGCTGACCACGCTGATGGCATCGATCGAACAACGCGTGCTGGACAGTTTTCGCGAGGAGTTGGGGGAGGGCGAGCAAGACTTGCAGTTGATTCATTCGGTGCGCGTGATCCAGGGCAAACCGTGCGAGGTGATTCTCGAACAACTGCGTAAACTTTCCGTCGACCTGTTGATTGTAGGAAGTCACAGCCATGCAGCCGCAGCGGCCATACCGCTCGGACGCACCGCTGCGCGGGTGTTGCAGTTGTCCAGTGTGCCGGTTTATCTGGTGCCGTCGTTACGCGGCCTGCGCGGTGATAACGTGTGATGCTCAAGAAAGGATAAAAAGTTCTAGATTTATCCGTCTAACCTTTAATATAGTTATATACCGTCGCTGATACCCGTGGCGTCTACCCGCTGTGAGGGACACCTATGAAGCTTCAACAACTGCGCTACATCTGGGAAGTGGCGCACCACGACCTCAACGTTTCCGCTACCGCTCAAAGCCTCTACACCTCGCAACCCGGTATCAGCAAGCAGATCCGCCTGCTCGAAGACGAGCTGGGCGTTGAAGTATTCGCCCGCAGCGGCAAGCACCTGACCCGCGTCACCCCGGCCGGCGAGCGCATCATCACCACCGCTGGCGAGATTTTACGCAAAGTCGAAAGCATCAAGCAGATCGCCCAGGAATTCTCCAACGAGAAGAAGGGCACGCTGTCGATCGCTACCACTCACACCCAAGCCCGTTACGCACTGCCGCCGGTGATCCGCGACTTCATCAAGCAATACCCTGACGTTGCCTTGCACATGCACCAGGGTTCGCCGATGCAAATCGCCGAGATGGCCGCTGATGGCACCGTCGATTTTGCCATCGCCACTGAAGCCCTTGAGCTGTTCGGCGACCTGGTGATGATGCCGTGCTATCGCTGGAACCGTTGCGTGGTCGTACCGCAAGGGCACCCGCTGGCCAAGCTGTCGAAGTTGACCCTGGAAGCGCTGGCTGAATACCCGATCGTGACCTACGTGTTTGGTTTTACCGGCCGCTCCAAGCTCGACGAAGCATTCAGCCATCGCGGCCTCACGCCTAAAGTGGTGTTCACCGCTGCCGACGCCGACGTGATCAAAACGTATGTTCGCCTGGGCCTGGGTGTGGGCATCGTCGCCAAGATGGCGGTCGATACCGTGCTCGACAAGGACCTCGTGGTGCTCGACGCCAGCGAGTTGTTCGAGTCCAGCGTGACCAAGATCGGCTTCCGTCGTGGCACGTTCCTGCGCGGCTTCATGTGCGATTTCATCGAGAAATTCGCGCCGCACCTGACCCGCGAAGTCATGGCCAAGGCGATTCAATGCCACAACAAGCAGGAACTCGAAGAGCTGTTTGCCGGCGTGGAACTGCCGGTTCACTAAGCTGACGCCTGCAGCGGTCTATTTAGCCTCGGTAACCGTAAAGTGTTGCCGAGCGCCCGCCACCACAATCTGCACCTCATCACCTTCGAACTTGCCCAGCAGGCTTTTGCCCAACGGCGAGCGCGGGGTGATGACGGTTACGGGCTGGCCAACCACATCGACTTTCAAACCCGCCGCATCGGGTGCCAGGAACAGCCACTGCTGGCGACCGTTCTCGTCCTCCAGGCCGAGTAGCGCGCCGACCTGTATGCCGCGCTGATCATCGTAGGCCTGCAGTTGCATCGTGTGGCACAGCGTCAATGCCTGTTTGATTTCCTCGACGCGCCTGGCTTGCCCGGCGGCCAGGTAGGACGCCTCCAGCCCCAGCGTGTCGTATTTGTTTTCGGCGATGTTTTCTTCGTGGGTTGCGGTTTCGTAGGCGGTTTGCGCGGCACGTTGAGCGACGTCGAGGTCGACGCTGAGCTTTTCCAGAACCAACTGGTGGACGGCGTGTTTATTCATGGCTGTGCTGGGTCATTCGCAAAATTGCAGGACATTCGCCTTGCTCTTTTCAGTGGGCGCGTTCTGGTCCTGCTGCAGCCAGAACTGGCATTTTGGGTTGGCCAGGTTGCGCGCATTATTGTTGCGCGCCTGCTCCAAGCGTTGTTGCTGTTCCTGTTGGCGCAGGTTTTGTTCGTACTGCTCAAACATACGGTTGGGCGCCTCCGGTGGCGCGACGGCAGCCGGCTTGCCTAACTGTTGAACCGCTTGGGCGACCGGCGCCAGGCTTTGCGGGAACAGGTAGCGCGAGGCCAGCCATGTGGTCAATGCAATCGCAATAAATCCCAACCACACGCCCATGGCGATGGCGACACTGAGCTTGAGCAGCGACAACGGACGATCAGACATGGCGGCCTCCTGGCAGGCATTTGCGGCGTGCTGGCGATTGTCGCACAGCCACGCTACAGAATAATCGTGATCAAGCCTTCTGCATCAGCGCATTTATGCGGACAATCGAACCTTTGAGCGTTGGAGCCCGGAATGAAAGCCCGCTGGGATATTTTTTGCAGCGTCGTCGACAATTATGGCGACATCGGCGTGACCTGGCGCCTGGCCCGGCAATTGGTGGTGGAGCACGCCTGCGAAGTGCGCCTGTGGGTCGATGACCTGCGCGCGTTCGAGCGCATGTGCCCGCAGATTGAGGTGCAGCGCGACCAGCAATGGCAAGAGGGCGTCGACGTGCACCACTGGCCGGCGCAGTGGCGCGATACGCCGTCTGCCGATGTAGTGATCGCCGCCTTCGCGTGCCAATTGCCGCCCGATTATATGGAAGCCATGGCGGCACGCGCGCGCGCGCCGTTATGGATGAACCTGGATTACCTCAGCGCTGAAGAATGGGTGGTGGGCTGTCATCGCCTGCCCTCGGTGAAGTTCAAGGGCGTGCAGAAGTACTTCTTCTTTCCTGGTTTTCGTGCAGGCACCGGCGGCTTGTTGCGTGAGGCCGGGTTGTTGGAACAGCGTCTGGCGTTTCAGCAGGACGCCGTTGCGCAGCAACACTTCCTGCAAGCCTTGGGCGTGTTTCCTGCAGGCGGTGCGCGCTTGATGTCGTTGTTCGCGTACGAAAACGCCGGGCTCGCGCGTTGGCTGGACGTACTTGCGACAGATGGGCGTGCCACTCATCTGTTGGTGCCGGAGGGTCGCATCCTTGGCGACGTGCAGCGCTGGCTCGGTGTGGAAGGGCTGGCGGCGGGGGATGTGCATCAACGCCAAGCCCTGACGGTGCAAGTGCTGCCGTTCGTACGCCAGGAGCAATACGACCGCCTGCTATGGTGCTGCGACTTCAATGCGGTGCGTGGCGAAGACTCGTTCGTGCGCGCGCAGTGGGCGGGACGGCCGTTGCTGTGGCACATCTACCGTCAGGACGAAGACATCCATCTGGACAAGCTCGACGCCTTCCTGGCGCTGTACACCGCGGCCTTGTCACCCGCCGCCAAAGCCTGCGTTGTCGCACTGTGGCAAGCCTGGAACGCTGATGGCGATATGGCACAACCTTGGAAAATGCTGCTGGAGCACTGGCCAGAGGTCAGCCGGCACGCGCAAACGTGGTGTCTGGAACAGGGCTTGCAGGCCGATCTTGCGACGGCGCTGGTACAGTTTTATGAAAGTTGGATATGATACGCCACCTTGATTTTTGTAAACCCCATCCAAATTTCGGATATACGCAATGAAAACTGGTAAAGAACTGAAACCCGGTACAGTGATCCGTCTCGAAAACGACCCTTGGCTGGTTCAGAAAGCTGAGTTCACCAAGTCTGGTCGTAACAGCGCAATCATGAAGACCAAGCTGAAGAACCTGCTGACCGGTTACAAGACCGAGATCGTCTACAGCGCCGATGACAAATTGGACGACGTAATCCTCGACCGCAAAGAAGCGACCCTGTCCTTCATCAGCGGCGACACTTACACGTTCATGGACACTTCCGACTACACCATGTACGAGCTGAACGCTGAAGATATCGAAGCCGTTCTGCCGTTCATCGAAGAAGGCATGGAAGACGTCTGCGAAGCTATTTTCTTCGAAGAGCGCCTGGTGTCCGTAGAGCTGCCGACCACTATCGTGCGTCAGGTTGACTACACCGAAGGTTCCGCTCGCGGCGACACTTCGGGCAAGGTGATGAAGCCTGCCAAACTGAAAAACGGTACCGAGCTGCAAGTAGCGGACTTCATCGAAATCGGCGACATGATCGAGATCGACACCCGCGAAGGTGGTTCGTACAAAGGTCGCGCCAAGAAGTAATTCTGGCCCCGCCGATACGAAAAAAACCCGACCTGGCGTCGGGTTTTTTTATGCGCGTCGTTTAATCAGACGGTGACGTGCAGGCGCACATCAACGTTGCCACGGGTGGCGTTGGAGTACGGGCAGACTTGGTGTGCAGCGTCGACCAGGCTTTGCGCATCGTCTTGGGCCAGGCCCGGCAGGCTTACGTGCAGGTCGATGTCGAGGCCGAAACCACCGGGGATTTGACCGATGCCGACGTGGGCGGTGATCGAGGCGTCATCCGGGATTTTGCGTTGGGTCTGGCCGGCAACGAACTTCAAGGCGCCGATAAAGCAGGCCGAGTAGCCAGCGGCGAACAGTTGCTCAGGGTTGGTGGCTTGGCCGCCCGCGCCGCCCAATTCTTTAGGGGTGGCGAGTTTGACGTCGAGGATGTTGTCGTTGGAAACAGCACGACCATCACGGCCGCCGGTGGCGGTGGCTACTGCGGTATAGAGCGTTTGCATGGTGTCGTCCTTTGAGTGTGTAGTGCTAAATGTTTGTGTGCTAAGTAGTTGGTGAGGCGAATGTATCGCGCTAATGTTTAGTGCGCAAGATAAATTTTAGAAAATGTGGGAGCGGGCCGCTCGCGATGCAGGCACCTCGGTACGTCAGGAATACCCGGTTGATGCCATCGCGAGCAAGCCCGCTCCCACACAGGCACTTTTGATGTGTGGGGGCTGTGGCTTTTTAGTTGGCCTGCAAGTTGGCGCGCAATGCAATCAAATCAGCCTGCAATTTGCGCAACTGCTCAAGCGCCATGCCACTGGCGCCGAGGATGCACTGTGGAACGCCCTTCGCTTTTTCCTGCAAGGCACGCCCAGCCTTGGTCAGCTCCACCACCACCACGCGCTCGTCTTCGCGGCTGCGGGTGCGGCTAAGCAGCCCTTCGGCCTCCAGGCGCTTGAGCAGTGGCGTGAGGGAGCCTGGATCGGTCAGCAAGCGGCTGCTGATTTCGCCGACGGTCAAGCCATCCTCTTCCCACAGCACCATCATGGCCAGGTACTGCGGGTAGGTCAGGCCGAGGGCTTGCAACAGCGGCTTGTAAACCTTGGTCATCAGCAACGAGGTGGAGTGCAGGGCGAAACAGAGCTGGTTGTCGAGCATCAGGGATTCGCAAGCGTTGGGATTTTTGCTCATGGCGGTGCCTCGAAAAAGCGTGTCTGGGCTGGAATCTAGCGGTCAAACCTTTAACGCGCCAGATAATTCTGGCCGTACGGTCAGACCAAGCCGCTTTGCAGTGCCAGATCCCAGGGCGGAACCGGGCTGAAACGTGATTTCAGGTATTCCAGCAGCAAGCGGCTGCGCGCGTTAGCCTGTTGTTCCAGGCGCAACGCATAGATGCCGGTGGTTTCCGGCGTGGGCAGGCCACTTTGGCAAAACAGTGGCAACAGTTCGCCGCGCACCAGGTATTCGCTGGCCAGCCACGTGGGCAGGTGCGCGATGCCCAGCCCGGCCAAGGCGCCGGACAGTAAGGCCTCGGCGTTATTGGCGCTCATGCGGATGCGCTGCGGGCGATAGGTGGCGCGGCGCCCGTCGAGCTCGAAGCGCCAGGCGAACATGGGCGCCAAGCCGTCCCAGTCGAGGCCGTCATGCTCACTCAGCTCGCGTGGATGGCGTGGCGTGCCCCGGCTTTTCAAGTAGGCCGGGCTGGCGCAGGCGATACGCACGATACTCGCCAAGGGCGTAGCGATCAGCCGAGTGTCGACCCTATGCCCAGCGCGCAACACCAGGTCGACCTTGCCCAAGTGGGCGCCCTGCATATCGACAAAGCTGTCGATCAAATGCAGGTGCACATCAAGGCCTGGGTACACGTTTAGAAAGTCGGCGATCACCGGCGCCAGGTGCCGTCGACCAAACGCCGCCGGTGCGTCTACACGAATCAAACCTTCCGGCGCATGGCTCAACGAAACGGCCTCCGCGCGGGCCAATTGCAGCTCGCTGACGATACGTCGCGCGCGCTCGGCAAACGCCAGGCCTGCCGGTGTTGGCACCACCGCGTGGGTGCTGCGCTGAAACAAGCGGCTGCCCACCGAGTTTTCCAGGCTGTCGATACGCCGGGCTACCGCTGAGGGCGTCAGCGGATGGCGGCGGGCGGCGGCGGAAAAACTGCCGGTCTCCAATACATCCAGGAACAGGCTCAGTTGATCGGTCAGGGTATTCGGGTTCATGGGCGGCGCTTATGCAAGATCGGCACAGCCATTGTGCGTTGCTGTGCGTTTCCGCGCCAGAGCCGACTGCGTAGCATGCATGGCCTGGGCTTTTGGAGTAATCAGCGGTGTTGGATTTAGCGATGTACCTGGTATTAGGCGCCGCCTTGGGCACGGTTGGCGGCCTGTTTGGCATTGGTGGCGGGCTGATTGCGATCCCGGTGCTGGGCGTGTTGTTCGGCCTCGATCAGCAGCTTGCGCAGGGCACGGCGCTGGTGATGGTGGTGCCCAACGTGATGCTGGCTTTGTGGCGTTACCATCAACGCAACCGCATCGAATTACGCCACGCGCTGCCGCTGGGCATCATGGGCTTCAGCTTTGCCTGGCTCGGTTCGATCTGGGCGGTGGGCCTGGACGCAGGCGCCATGCGTTTAGGCTTTATTGCCTTTTTGCTGGTGCTTTCGGCCTACAACCTGTTGCGCATGTTCACCCGCAACGCGCCGCCGACTGCGCAGATGCGGTACTCCTGGCCGTGGCTCGGGGTGCTCGGCGCGGTTTCCGGCTCGATGGGCGGGTTGTTTGGGGTCGGCGGCGCAGTGGTGGCCACGCCGGTGTTGACCAGCCTGTTCGGCACCACCCAAGTGGTCGCGCAAGGCTTGTCGCTGGCCTTGGCGTTGCCCAGCACCAGCGTAACGCTGGTGACTTACGCCTGGCACCACGAGGTGGACTGGATGATCGGCGCGCCGTTGGCCGTCGGCGGCATGCTCAGCATCAGTTGGGGCGTGAAAGTCGCCCATGCGATGCCTGAACGCCTGTTACGCGGCCTGTTCTGCGGCTTTCTGGCCGTGTGCGCGGTGATGCTGACCTTTAAAGTCTGAAGCCTTCAACGATGTAGTCCGCCAGGCATTCAGTGATCGGCGAGGTCATGCCCGGGTTGCGCAGCAAGTGCAGGTTCATTGAGGGCAGCGGCGGAAAACCTTCGTCGCTGCCAAGCACCCGCAAGTCGTCGGTCAGCAGGCTTTCCATGCACACCATCACCGCGAGGCCCGCGTTAACCACCGCCTGAATCGCCGCCACGTTGGAGCTGTGATACGCCATGCGATAGTCGCGCCCGGCGGCATCCAGCGCGGCGCGCGTCCACTGGGTATACAGGCAGTCGGTGCCGGAAATCGCCAGTGGCAGCGCATCGTGTTCGTCCGCGCAGAAACCCGTCGACGCCGCCCACACCATGCGCTCGGTGCGCAACAACTCGCCGATTTCATTGCCGGGCTCGCGGCTGACGACGGTCAGCGCCAGGTCGCGGCGCTGCATCAGCACGGTGGACGACTCGCAGTGCATCTCGATCTGAATCAGCGGGTACGCCTTGGAGAACGGCTTGAGAATGCCCGGCAGGAAGCGCATCACGTAGTCGTCCGGCGTGCCGATGCGCACCAGCCCCACCATGTGCGGCTCGCGCAGGGTGTTAAAGACCTCGCTGTGCAGCTTCAGGATGCGCCGCGCATAACCCAGCAGCACCTGGCCTTCGGGCGTCAGGCGCACTTGGCGGCCGTCGCGCTCGAACAGCTTGCGCTGCAACACGTCCTCTTCCAGGCGCTTCATTTGCATGCTCACCGCCGATTGCGTGCGGTTGACCGCCTCGCCGGCACGCGTAAAGCCGCCTTGATCAGCGATTGCGACGAAGGTGCGCAGCACGTCGGTGTCGATGCTCGGGTAGTCGGGCAATTGATCAATTCCTGAGATGTGTTGCATAAGAAACATTCGTTGGATTGATCTTAGTGCCAGGCACACACTTTCGTCATCCCCACTGGAGGGCGAAAAGATGAAAGGTCAAAAAGGGTTTGTATTGATGACGAAGCGCCCGGTTTTTGGGCTCCTTCGGGTGATTGCCCGCTGGCGGGCGCTGCTGCACGAGCGTCATCAGTTGGCGAGCTTGAGCGATGGCGCGCTCAAGGACATCGGGCTTAAACGCGCCGACGTGGAACAGGCGCGGCAGGTGCATTTTTGGCAAGATCCGCTGCGCAAGTGACGCTGGATGCTTGTCGGGTGGTCGGCGCGCCCTTGAGGATAAAACCATGCCCGCCGACCTGTGTTTTTCAATCAAGCAAGCGCGCCGCATGGCGCTGGCGGCCCAAGGTTTTTCCCGGCGTCAGGGGCCTGCCTTGAACAAGTTGCCGCGCTTCCTGTTGAGGCAAGCTGGCTCGCCACAGCGCTCAATCCAGCGTTTTAGCGCTTCACCTGCTTTAGCGTTTCGGCAATCAAAAACGCCAGTTCCAGCGACTGGTCGGCATTCATCCGCGGGTCGCAATGCGTGTGATAACGGTCCGACAAGCCATCTTCGGTGATCGGCCGCGCGCCGCCGATGCACTCGGTGACGTTCTGCCCGGTCATCTCGATATGAATCCCGCCAGCATAGCTGCCTTCAGCCTGATGGACCTGGAAGAACTCCTTCACTTCGCCAAGGATCTGCGCAAAGTCGCGGGTCTTGTAGCCGCTGCTGGCCTTGATGGTGTTGCCATGCATCGGGTCACTGCTCCACAGCACTTGCTTGCCTTCGCGCTGCACGGCGCGAATCAGCTTGGGCAGGTGTTCGCCGACCTTGCCGGCGCCCATGCGCGCGATCAGGTTGAGGCGGCCGGGGTCATTGTGCGGGTTAAGAATATCGATCAGGCGGATCAAATCATCGGGGTTCATGCTTGGGCCGACTTTTACGCCAATCGGGTTGTTCACCCCGCGCAGGAATTCGACGTGGGCGCCATCCAACTGACGAGTGCGGTCGCCGATCCAGAGCATATGCGCCGAGCAATCGTAGTAATCGTTGGTCAGGCTGTCGCGGCGTACGAAGGCTTGTTCGTAGTTGAGCAGCAGCGCTTCGTGGGCGGTGAAGAAGCTGGTTTCGCGCAGTTGCGGTGAGCTGTCCATGCCGCAGGCGCGCATGAAGGCCAGGGTTTCGTCGATGCGGTCGGCCAGTTGGCTGTACTTCTCGGCCAGTGCGGAGTTGGCGATAAAGTCCAGGTTCCACTGATGCACTTGGTGCAGGTCGGCGAAACCGCCCTGAGCAAATGCGCGCAGCAAATTGAGGGTGGCAGTGGACTGGTGATACGACTGCAACAGGCGGTCCGGGTCCGGCACGCGGTTTTTTTCGTCGAAGCCGATGCCGTTGACGATGTCGCCACGGTAGGCGGGCAGGGTGATGCCGTCGATGGTTTCATCGTTGGAGGAGCGCGGCTTGGCGAACTGACCGGCCATGCGCCCGACTTTCACCACCGGGCAGCCGGCGGCAAAGGTCATCACGATCGCCATCTGCAGCAGCACCTTGAAGGTGTCGCGAATTTTTGCAGCCGAGAACTCGGCGAAGCTTTCGGCGCAGTCGCCGCCCTGCAGCAGGAACGCGCGGCCGTGGGTCACTTCGGCAAACTGACGACGCAACTCGCGGGCTTCCCCGGCAAACACCAGGGGCGGGTAGCTGGCCAGGGTTTGCTCCACGTGCAGCAAGTGCGCCGCGTCCGGGTACTGGGGTTGTTGCTGAATAGGCAGGGCGCGCCAGCTGTCGGGGCTCCAGGGTTGGCTCATCATGAACTCGATTGGTTGATTGTCGATCGGGCGCCAATGTTATCAGCAATTAGTGCGTGACCTGTTGCCGCCGGTTGGCTGACAATCGCGCTTTTGCCGTGCGGTAAACCCTTTAGGAGTAGTGATGAGCGAGGAGCGTGTCGAGCGCCTGCTGGCCGAAGTGCATGATGATTTCGGCATGATCCGTGTGCTCGAAGTGGCCGATTACCGGTTTCTCGAATTTGGCGACGCCATCGAGCAAAGCTGCGTATTTACCGCCGACCCGAGCTGGCTGGAGTACGACTACACCCGCGCGATGTTGATTGGTGCGTTGTGCCACGAGCTGCCGGAGAGCGCGCTGTTCCTTGGCTTGGGCGCTGGCACGCTGACGCAGGCGTGCCTCAAGTTTTTGCCGCTGGAAGACGTCGAAGCCATTGAACTGCGCCCGGATGTGCCGCGCCTGGCCATCGAGTACCTCGGGCTGGACGACGACCCGCGCCTGTACATTCGAATTGGTGACGCGCTGCAATTGCTCGACAGCGCCGAATCGGCCGACTTGATTTTCGTCGACCTGTACACCGATGTCGGTCCCGGCGTTGGGCACCTCGCCTGGACCTTCCTGGAAAACTGCCAGAAGAAACTCAACCCCGGCGGCTGGCTGGTGATCAACCAGTGGGCGACCGACGATGGTAAACCGCTGGGTGCGGCGTTGCTGCGAGGGTTGTATCACCGGCATTACTGGGAACTGCCGGTGAAGGAGGGCAATGTGATTCTGCTGGTGCCTGCGGATCTGGATCAGGCGTTGGACCTTGAGGCACTCACCGCGCGCGCTGAAGCCTTGGCCCCGCGCCTGGGGTACTCGTTGCAAGCGCTGATCAAGGCGATTCGGCCAGCCACTTAGGCGCCTGTGCCGACGCCATCGCGAGCAAGCCCGCTCCCACAGGGGAATGCATTTCAACTCAGGGAGCCAGCCAGTACTCACAGGGAGATGCATTTCAACTTGTGGTGCCAAACCGGCCCTCACAGGGGAATGCATTTCAACCCAGGGAGCCAGCCAGTGCTCACAGGGAGATGCATTTCAACCTGTGGTACCAAACCGGCACTCACAGGGGGATGTATTTCAACTCAGGGGTGCCAGCCAGTGCTCACAGGGAGATGCATTTCAACCTGTGGTACCAAACCGGCACTCACAGAGGAATGCATTTCAACCCAGGGAGCCAGCCAGTGCTCACAGGGAGATGCATTTCAACTTGTGGTACCAAACCGGCACTCACAGGGGAATGTATTTCAACTCAGGGAGCCAGCCAGTGTTCACAGGGAGATGCATTTCAACCTGTGGTATCAAACCGGCACTCACAGGGGAATGCATTTCAACTGTGGGGGCCAGCCAGTGCTCACAGGGAGATGCACTTCAACTTGTGGTACCAAACCGGTACTCAAAGGGGAATGCATTTCAACTGTGGGGGCCAGCCAGTGCTCACAGGGAGATGCACTTCAACTTGTGGTACCAAACCGGCACTCACAGGGGAATGCATTTCAACTGTGGGAGCGGGCTTGCTCGCGATGAGGTCATCACAGGCGGCGGCCAATTCAGGCTATTCAGATACCCTTGAACACACTGATCATTGCCAGCATGCATTGCCTGGCATCTTCGCTGTTGAGCAACTTCTCGACCAGCGCTTGCAAACCCGCTGCCGCAACGGCCTTGCCTTGCAGGCGCGCCTGACGGGTGGACATCTACCTCGTCTGCATGCCGAGCAGCGCCCGGCAGGCACTACGGCCAGCGAATACACCCCACGGATCGCAGCCGTCCAAGGGCGGTGGCCAGCCTGCGGCCATCACGGCGCCTACGTTGGCCAAGTCCAGCCCTGCGGTAAAATGCTCGCTGTGTGCTTACACCACGACGACACGTGCTTCGTCGTTTCGATCAAATTCGCGATAAGCCAGGCTTGGCGCGCTGAGCAAATCCAGGTCAAAGGCATTGCGCTTGGCTACCCGTTCCAGACCCAAAAGCAGAACAGGGCCCTGTAATTCAAGGCTGACGCGACTGCTGCCGGGTTGATTCATCGGGTATGCCGTCGGGCGCGGAGCAAGCTTTCGGACCAAAGGGTCTCAGGGTCGAGGTGAAACGTTTAAGCTTTCTGACCAACGGGGCCGGGCCTTTGAAAAACAGACCCTGCAGGTGTTATCTGCAAAGGCCATGACGCGGCGCAGTATCTCAGCGGTTCAGGATAAAAAAAGCTCCCTTTTTCAGCTATTTCCGGTATAGTGCGCGCCGGCCTTTAACCGGGCCGCGTTTAGGTAGCGCAATTCCCCGAAGTCAGCTTCGGCTGCACGTCCGCACAGCGGACTCTCCCTTGACGAATCTTTTTCATTCATTCGTTTTCGCAAATCCCCGCCGACAAAGCAGCCAGGGCGACTCTTGAGTCTCAACACGGCATGCGCAGCTTTGGAGCATGGGTCTTTGCGGATGCACTTAGAGGCAGACCCATGACCCAGGAAACCGGCGGCTTCGCCGCTTTTAATCTTAACCCGAACATTCTTGCTGCCGTCATCGCGACCGGCTACGAAGAACCTTCGGCTATTCAGCAGCAATCGATCCCGATCATCATGGCCGGCCAGGACATGATCGGTCAGGCGCAAACCGGTACCGGTAAAACCGCCGCGTTCGCGTTGCCTATCCTGCATTGCATCGATCCTGCCAAGCGCGAGCCGCAAGCCCTGATCCTGGCGCCAACCCGTGAGTTGGCGCTGCAAGTAGCAACCGCCTTTGAAACCTACGCCAAGCAAATGCCGGGCGTCACTGTTGTGGCCGTTTACGGCGGCGCGCCCATGGGCCCACAACTCAAGGCAATCCGTAACGGCGCACAGATCGTTGTCGCCACTCCGGGCCGTCTGTGCGACCACCTGCGTCGCGACGAAAAAGTGCTGTCGACCGTGAACCACCTGGTGCTCGACGAAGCTGACGAAATGCTCAAGTTGGGCTTCATGGATGACTTGGAAGTCATCTTCAAGGCGCTGCCTGCGACCCGTCAGACCGTACTGTTCTCGGCCACCCTGCCACAGTCGATCCGTGCCATTGCCGAACGCCACTTGCGCGATCCGCAACACGTTAAAATCCAGACCAAGACTCAGACCGTTACCGCGATCGAACAGGCTCACCTGTTGGTTCACGCTGACCAGAAGACCTCGGCTGTATTGAGCCTGCTGGAAGTCGAAGACTTCGACGCCCTGATCATGTTCGTGCGCACCAAGCAAGCGACCCTGGACCTGGCCAGTGCCCTGGAAGCCAAAGGCTACAAAGCCGCTGCGCTGAACGGTGACATCGCCCAGAACCAGCGTGAGCGCGTGATCGACTCCCTCAAGGATGGCCGTCTGGACATCGTTGTGGCGACCGACGTTGCTGCCCGTGGCCTCGACGTTCCACGTATCACTCACGTGTTCAACGTTGACATGCCGTACGACCCCGAGTCCTACGTTCACCGTATCGGCCGTACCGGCCGTGCGGGCCGCGAAGGTCGTGCACTGCTGCTGGTGACTCCACGTGAGCGCCGCATGCTGCAAGTGATCGAGCGTGTAACCGGTCAAAAAGTTGCCGAAGTCCGCCTGCCGGATGCTCAGGCTGTTCTCGATGCCCGCATCAAGAAACTGACCAACAGCTTGTCGCCGCTGGTGGCTGACGCTGAATCGACCCACGGCGAATTGCTTGACCGCCTGACTGCCGATATCGGTTGCACCCCGCGTGCCCTGGCTGCAGCCCTGCTGCGCAAAGCTACCAACGGTCAGGCCCTGACCCTGGCAGCCATCGAGAAAGATCGCCCACTGGTGCCGAACAACGCACCACGCGGTGATCGTCCAGAGCGTACTGGCGACCGTCCAGACCGTGGTGATCGTGAGCGTCGCGCTCCGGTTCCATTGGCTGAAGGTCGTGCCCGTTGCCGTACCGCGCTGGGCGCGCGTGATGGTATCGCCGCCAAGAACTTGCTGGGCGCTATCCTCAACGAGGGTGGCCTGGCACGTGAAGCGATTGGTCGCATTCAGGTGCGTGACAGCTTCTCCCTGGTGGAGCTGCCGGAAGACGGTCTGGAAAAACTGCTGACCAAGCTGAAAGACACTCGCGTTGCCGGCAAGCAGTTGAAGCTGCGTCGCTACCGCGAAGATTGATCCGCCCTTGGGCTGATTGATCGCCAATAAAAAATCCCCGACTGGTTCGGGGATTTTTTTTGCCTGATCAGAACCCATTCCACTGTGGGAGTTGGCCTGCGTCAGCCAAAGCGATAGATGTCCATGCCCAGCGCGCCCAGGGTGAACCCTTGGTGCGCCACGCTGAAGTCACCACCAGCGCCGCGTGCAAAATACAGCGGCAACAAGTGCTCATCGCTCGGATGGTTGCGTACGGCATGCGGCGCCTGGCGGCGGTAGTCGTGCAAGGCTGATTCATCGTTGGCGGTGAGTTTGGCCACCACCCAATCGCGAAAATCGCGTGCCCACGGCTCGATGCTCTCAGGGCCGGCCTGCCAGTCCAGCTCACCGAGGTTATGCGTGATGCTGCCGGAGCCGATCAACAGCACGCCTTGCTCGCGCAGGCTGGCCAGCGCCTGGCCCACGCGTGTCTGCAGGGCAGGGCCCATGTGGCTGGGCAACGACACTTGAACCACAGGGATATTCGCAGCCGGATACATCAGCGACAGCGGCACCCAAGTGCCGTGGTCGAACGGGCGGCGATTATCGATGCGCGCAGTCAAGCCATCGGCGTTGAGCAACTGCACAATCTCGATCGCCAACGGCGGGTCGCCTGGCGCCGGGTATTGCACGGCGAACAGTTCACGGGGGAAACCGCCGAAATCGTGCCAGGTTTCCGGGGCGGCGCTGCCGCTGACCAATAACTCGTGGCTCTCCCAGTGCGCCGACACCACCACAATCGCTTTGGGCTGCGGCAGTTCGGCGGCCAGACGCCGCAGCGCGGGGCCGCTGGCACCGGGTTGCAAGGCAAGCATGGGCGAGCCGTGGGAGATAAACAGGCTGGGGAGCATAGGTGGGGTCCTGAGCGTTAACATGGGCCCATCTTCAATCAGATCATTGATCTAAATCTAATATAAGTTTTAGCGTGTAGTGATCGATTTTTCAGGAGGGTTTATGGATTCTGAGTTTTGGCGGGAGCGCTGGGCGCGTAATCAGATCGGCTTCCATTTGCCACAGGTCAATCCCTATCTGCAGCCGCATTGGCCGACGCTGGGCCTGGCCGATGGAGCGAAGGTGCTGGTGCCGTTGTGTGGCAAGAGCCTGGATTTAATCTGGCTGGCCAGTGCCGGGCATCGCGTACTGGGTGTTGAGCTGTCGGAGCAGGCGGTTGATGCGTTTTTCAGTGAGCAGGGGCTTGTGCCGAGGGTCAGCCAGCGGGGTGTGTTCAAGGTGTACCAGGCGGGTTTGGTCGAGGTGTGGTGCGGTGACTTTTTTGCTTTGGGCGCCGATGCGGTGGCCGATTGCACCGCGCTCTACGACCGTGCGGCGTTGATCGCGTTGCCGCCGTTGATGCGCGTGCACTATGCCGAGCATCTTAATGCGCTGCTGGGGCCGGGCTGTGAGGGGCTGTTGATCACGCTCGATTACGACCAGACGCAAAAGGCCGGGCCTCCCTTTGCGGTGAGTGATGAAGAAGTGAGGGTCTTGCTGGGGGCGAACTGGGCTGTGCGAGTGGCGCAGGAGCAGGACATTTTGGGCGAAAGCTGGAAGTTTGTGCAGGACGGCGTGACCCGTCTGGAAGAGCGGGTCTACCGGCTCACCAGGCGCTCCCAAGATCCAGAGCACTGCGGCCTGAGTGGTTAAAGCGGATCAAAAGCGGATTTGGAGTACACAGCAGATCTGCTTTTTTTGCTTTCTGTGGGAGCGGGCTTGCTCGCGATTGCAGTGTGTCAGCTGAAAAATATTTATCTGATACACCGCAATCGCGAGCAAGCCCGCTCCCACAGTTGACCGAGTTCGGTTTGAGGGATTGGGTCGGCTTTTGGGCCGCCTGCTTTTGATCTTGATCTGGAAGCGCCCCGTTAAATTAAAAAAATGCCACAAAAAAGGGGCGATCAGATCGCCCCTTCGAGTATGACTACCCAGCTATCAGCCCCGACGGCGCAGCGCGTCGATTCGCTCTTCCAGCGGTGGGTGGCTCATGAACATACGCGCAAAGCCCTGCTTGATACCGCCGTTGATGCCAAACGCCGTCAGGCTGTCGGGCATGTGCACCGGCAGGCCCTGTTCGGAGCGCAAGTGTTGCAGCGCTGCAATCATCGCGCCGGTACCGGCCAGGCGGGCACCGGCTTCGTCTGCGCGGAACTCGCGTTTGCGCGAGAACCACATGGTGATTGCGCTGGCCAGGAAGCCGAGTACCACTTCAGCGAAAATGGTCGCTGCGAAGTAGGCAATGCCGCGGCCGCCTTCGTTTTTGAAGATGACCTTGTCGACGAAGTTGCCGATGATGCGCGCGAAGAACATCACGAAGGTGTTCACCACGCCTTGCACCAGCGCCAACGTGACCATGTCGCCGTTGGCCACGTGGCCGATTTCGTGAGCCAATACCGCCTTCACTTCGTCATACGAGAAGCGTTCCAGCATGCCCTGGCTGACCGCGACGAGCGCGTCGTTTTTGTTCCAGCCGGTGGCAAAGGCGTTGGCTTCATAGGCCGGGAAGATCCCGACCTCGGGCATCTTGATTCCGGCTTCGCGGGACAACTGCTCCACGGTCTGCAGCAGCCATTGCTCATGGCGGGTGCGAGGCTGGGTGATCACCTGGGTGCTGGTGCTCATCTTCGCCATCCACTTGGAGATGAACAGCGAGAACAGTGAGCCGGCAAAACCAAAGACTGCACAGAAGACCAGCAACTGGTTAAGGTTCAGATCGACCCCGTTGGCCGCCATGAACCCGTTGAAGCCGAAAAGGCTCAGGGTGATGCTGGCAATCAGCACGACCGCCAGGTTAGTGGCCAAGAACAGCAGGATGCGCATCATGGTTGTAGAGTTCTCCTCATGCTTAATATGTCGCGTACTGCGGGGTATATAAGGTGCGGCATGGGGTGATTCAACCGAGCGACTATTTCAAACTGTGTCCTACAGCAAAAATGTAGAGGCTTGAGGGAATTTTCCGATCCGCAACGCTGGCCGTGATCAGCCGATTGTTGCCGTGGCGTCCCGTAACTAAAGGGGCGGGCCGCTCCGTAGTGTGCCGCGATAGGTGAACGGAGGGGCAGGGCAGAGAAGTGTTGCCAGATAATCGCTGTACGACCGAAACTCGGTCGTACAGCGCCATTTTCGTTACTGACGATAGGACTTGAGGAAGTTGCCGATGCGACCGATAGCCATGTCCAGGTCATCCACGCGCGGCAACGTGACCACACGGAAGTGATCCGGCCACGGCCAGTTGAACGCCGTTCCCTGTACCACCAACAGTTTTTCCGACAGCAGCAGGTCGAGCACGAATTTCTCGTCGTTGAAGATCGGACAGACTTTCGGGTCGATCCGCGGGAACGCATACAGCGCGCCCATGGGCTTCACGCAACTGACGCCGGGGATTGCGTTGAGCAATTCCCACGTGCGGTTACGCTGTTCCAGCAGGCGGCCCTGCGGCAGTACCAGGTCGTTGATGCTCTGGTAGCCGCCGAGCGCGGTCTGGATCGCGTGTTGGCTCGGCACGTTGGCGCACAGGCGCATGTTGGCCAGCATATCGATGCCTTCGATGTAGCTTTGCGCATTGTGCTTGGGCCCGGAGATGGCTATCCAGCCTGAGCGGAAACCCGCCACGCGGTAGGATTTGGACAAGCCATTGAAGGTCAGGCACAGCAGGTCCGGGGCCAGGGAACCGGTGCAGATATGCACGGCATCATCGTAGAGGATCTTGTCGTAGATCTCGTCGGAGAACACCACCAGGTTGTGCTGGCGCGCCAGTTCAAGCATGCCCAGCAGCACCTCTTTGGAGTACACGGCGCCGGTGGGGTTGTTCGGGTTGATGATCACCAGGGCCTTGGTGTTCGGGGTGATCTTGGCCTTGATGTCGGCCAGGTCCGGGAACCAGTCGGCGCCTTCGTCGCACAGGTAGTGCACCGGGTGGCCGCCGGCCAGGGTCACGGCGGCGGTCCACAATGGGTAGTCCGGTGCCGGCACCAGTACTTCGTCGCCGTTGTTGAGCAAGGCCTGCATGGACATCACGATCAGCTCGGACACCCCATTGCCCAGGTAGATGTCTTCGATGCCGACACCTTCAACCTGCTTTTGCTGGTAGTACTGCATCACCGCCTTACGCGCGCTGAACAGGCCTTTGGAGTCGCTGTAGCCTTGGGCGGTCGGCAGGTTGCGGATCACGTCCTGGAGGATTTCGTCCGGTGCTTCGAAACCAAAGGGCGCGGGGTTGCCAATGTTCAGCTTGAGGATGCGATGGCCTTCCTCTTCCAGGCGCTTGGCGTGCTTGAGCACTGGGCCGCGAATGTCGTAGCAGACGTTGGCGAGCTTGTTCGATTTGCTGACCTGCATGGCGATGTGATCCTGAAAATGAACGATCCAGACGGCGTGGACACTACCGTACTGCGAATCCTGCGAGGCCTGCACCCAAAAATGCGTTTGAATGCCGATAGCGCGGGTGCCAGACTGGCGTTTTGAAGAGGCGCAATCATACGTGCCGCCTGATCCATGGAAAAGACACAGATCAGGCTTTTTCAGTTGCCGAGGTGTACCGATGGAAAAGCTGCAGAAAACCATTGATGAATGGAAAGCGATGCTCGACCCCGAACAATACAATGTGTGCCGCCTCAAAGGCACCGAGCGGCCGTTTTCCGGCAAGTACAACGCCACCAAGACCGACGGCGTGTACCACTGCATTTGCTGTAACGAGGCGCTGTTCGATTCGGCCACCAAGTTTGACTCGGGCTGCGGCTGGCCCAGCTTCTATGCGCCGATTGCCGACAGCGCGATGATCGAGATCCGTGACGTCAGCCACGGCATGATCCGCACCGAAGTGACCTGCGCGAAATGCGATGCGCACCTGGGGCATGTGTTCCCGGATGGCCCGCCGCCAACCGGCTTGCGGTATTGCATCAACTCGGTGTGCCTGGACCTGGTGCCGCGTTAAGCCGTGAGTGCTCCGCGCAGGGTGCGCGGGGCGCTGTATGACGAGGTATAAGCCCCATCAATTAAATTGTGCGCAATTAAATTGCGCACTATTTTTTCGTCCTTTCCCAACCGTCGAGGCACTGCCATGAGTGACACATTGCTGCGCATTCCCTGCACCACCCTCAAGGGTGAGCAAAAGACCTTGGCTGATTTCGCCGGCAAGGCCATTTTGGTCGTCAATACCGCCAGCAAATGTGGTTTCACCCCGCAATACAAAGGGCTGGAACAACTCTGGCAGCAGTACAAAGACCAGGGTTTAGTAGTGCTGGGTTTTCCCTGCAACCAGTTCGGCAAGCAGGAACCGGGTAATGAAGCCGCAATTTCCGAGTTCTGCGAGCTCAATTTTGGTGTCAGCTTCCCGCTGTTCAAGAAGGTCGACGTGAATGGCAGCGCTGCCCATCCGCTGTTTGTGCAGTTGAAAAAGCAGGCGCCCGGGTTACTTGGGTCCAGAGGCATCAAGTGGAACTTCACCAAGTTCTTGATCGGTCGCGACGGCAACGTGGTCAAGCGCTTTGCGCCGACCACCAAACCCCAGGACCTGACGACGGAGATTGAAGCCCTGCTCAAATGAGCGATGCACGCGGCTCAAGCGCCTGGCCCCGTTGCTGGCGCAGATCAATGGCTGGTCGTCTTCGGCACCCACAGGTCCAGCAGCCCCTTGAGTTCCTCGCGACGAAACGGCTTGGCCAGGTAGTCATCCATGCCCGCTGCCCGGCAACGCTCGCGTTCTTCCGACAGCGCGTTGGCGGTTAGCGCGACGATGGGCAGGTCCGGCCAGCGCCCGCTGCGGCGGATCTGCCGGCTGGCCTCGTAGCCGTCCATCACCGGCATATTGCAGTCCATCAACACCATGTCAAAACGCTGTTCCTCAAGGAACTTGAGCGCTTCGCCGCCATGTGCGGCGACGATCACTTCGCAGCCGAGCTTGCTCAGCATGCCCTTGGCCACCAGTTGATTGACCGGGTTGTCCTCCACCAGCAGGATGCGCGCCTGATGCGCGAGCGGCGCGGCTTCGCTTTGGGCTGCATCAAGGATCAGTTGTGCGTCGCTGCGCAGGTTGCGCTGCAGAATCTGGTACAACGCGTTGCGGCTCAACGGGCGGGCCTGTTGCTGTAACGGCGCCAGGGCCGCGACTTCTTCGCCGGGCATGAAGTTGCCATAAGCGGTGACCAGCAGGATCGGCGCGTTGATCGCCGGGCGCAGGCGGAACAAGCACTCCGGGCAATCGGTGATGAGCAGGTCGGGCGTTTGGCCGCTCAAGTCGTCGTCCTGTGAATAGCAGCGCGGTGTCAGCCCCCAGTGGGGCAGCAGCGTCGTGAGCAGCTCGGTCAGGCCATTGCGGCCGCTGGTGATGACGATAACGTCACCCGCCAGGGGCGTCATTCGGGCCGCTGGCAGGTGCATGGGCAGCGGCAGGTCGGCACTGAACTGGCTGCCAAAACCGACCTCCGAGCTGATACTCAAGCGGCCCTTCATCGCTTCACACAGGTTGTGAGTTAACGCGAGCCCTAACCCCGTGCCACCAAACTGGCGAGTGATACCCGCGCCCGCCTGCGTAAACGGTTGGAATATCTTTACCTGAGCTTCCAGGGCAATGCCGATACCCGTGTCACAGACCTCGATTATCACCCGGCCCTCGTGGGCGCGCAGGCGCACGTCGACGCGGCCGAAGCGGGTGAACTTCAAGGCGTTGGAGAGCAGGTTGCTGACGATCTGCCGTACCCGCGTCGGGTCGCCAACCACCTGGGCCGGAAACACTGGGTCAATCAGGCAGGTCAACTCGACGCTGGGCGCCGCGTTCTGTGACAGCAGGTTGGCGGTGTCTTCGACCAAGGAGCCCAGATCGAACGGGATATGCTCCAGCTCCAATTGGCCGGCATCGAACTTCGACAGGTCGAGAATATCGTTGAGCAATTCCACCAGGACCTTGCCCGAGTCGTGGGCAATCGACAGTTGCTGGCGTTGTTCGGCGTTCAGCGTGCTGTCGAGTGACAACGCGATCATCCCCAGCAAGCCATTCAGCGGCGTGCGGATCTCGTGGCTCATATTGGCCAGGAACGCCGCCCTGGCCTGTGCCATCGATACGGCGGTCAACTTTGCCGCCTCCAGTTCGTCGTTCGATTGGCTCAAGCGCTGGTTGCTGGCCTTGAGCTCAAGTGTGCGCGCAGAGACGATATTTTCCAGTTGGCCCAGGTATTCGGTGAGGCGGTCCTCGGCGTGACGCCGTTGTTGGATTTCGGTCTGCATGGCGTCGAATTGCTGGTTGGCAACGTTCACCAGCACGCCGATTTCGTCATTTTCATGCCCCGGCGGGCAATCCAGGCGGGCCTGCTCGCGGGTGCTCAGCGCGCGAATAATGCGCACCAGTGGTTGCGTCAGCATCACGTAAAACAGGCCCAGCAAGATGCCCGTCAGCAGCAGGCTACGGGCAAAACCATTGAGCAGGGTGATCTCGGCGCGGTGCAGAAAACGGCTGCCGAAGGCGTAGGTGTCGACGTCCAGGCGCAGCATGCCGAGGGAATCGTTGGGCATGTGGCTGAGAAACAGCCGGTCTTCAAACTGGCGGTTGGCGCCAAACAGAAAGTCGCTGATGGGCCGGTACGTGCTTTCCTTGCGCGGCCGATTGACGTCGGCCAGCACCACGCCATTGTTGTCGATCAATTGCGCGTGGGTGATCGCTGGCGAGTGCAGCAGGCCAAGGGTCAGCTCTTGGGCAAGTTCGGCATCAATGTTGTACGCGATACGTGAGGCAGGGTTGTGGCTGATTTCGATCAGTGAACGTATTTCACGGTTGATCGAGGCGTCTTCGCTGGCATAATCAATGCCGATTTGGATCAGACTGAGCAAAGTTCCCAAGGCGAAACCGGCGAGCACGGCTAATTTCGCTTGTTTATAAGACAAGCGGTGGGCGAATTTTATATCCATCGGTTGTTGAACCACTTCACGTTTCCCTTCGCCCGGCAAGCATAGCTGAACATCTACACGCTCTGGCTTGGCCGGTATAAATCGTTTTTACGCAGCGTCTGACGGTCTGCCACAGGGTTGCCAATACGCCATCTTTTGCAAGAACTTGCCAGAGGAATAATCGTGGATTCTCGATTGAACGCCTTTCTGGAGCGGGCCGATGCGGTACTTGCTCGCCTGGAACCGCTGTTACCGGCACCGCGCCAGGCCATCGACTGGCACCAGTGCCTGGCCGCCCGTTGGCAGCGCGAAGGCCGCAGTGGCTTTTTATTGCCGCTGGAAGTCAGCCTCGACATGCGCTTGTCCGACCTGATCGGCATAGACAAACAACGTGAACAACTGGCGCGTAATACCCGGCAATTTCTAGACGGGCTGCCCGCCAACCATGCGTTGCTGTGGGGCTCACGCGGCACCGGCAAATCGTCGATGGTGCGCGCTTTGCTGGCCCAGCATGCCAACGCCGGTTTGCGCCTGATTGAAATCGAGCGCGACCACCTGGCTGACTTGCCGCGCGTGGTCGAGCAACTGCTCAAGCTGCCGCAGCGTTTCATCCTGTTCTGCGACGACCTGTCGTTTGAGGCAGGCGAGGGCGATTACCGCGTACTCAAGAGCGTGCTCGACGGCTCGCTGGAGCAAGCGCCGGAAAACGTGTTGCTGTATGCCACATCCAACCGTCGTCACCTGGTGCCGGAAAATCAGAGCGACAACGATAACTGGAAACGCGTGGACGGCGAACTGCATCCCAGTGAGGCCGTGGAAGACAAGATAGCGTTGTCCGACCGCTTTGGCCTGTGGCTGTCGTTCTACCCGTTCAGCCAGGAACACTTTTTGGAGGTGGTCGAGCACTGGATCGGCGAGCTGGCAAGCAAGGCCGGTTTGCAGTGGCAGCGTGATGAAGCCCTCGACATTCTGGCGGTACGCTGGGCCACCGGGCGTGGCAACCGCAACGGCCGTTGCGCGTATCAGTTCGCCCGTTACTGGGTAGGTTTAAAATTGTTGGAGCGTCAACCATGATTGATTTGCAACAGGCCGGCACCGGCCTGGATGGCTATGCCATGCTCTGCGCGCAGTTGGAATCACTGCTCGCCGATGAGCGTGACTTTATTGCTAACAGTGCGCAGTTCTCGGCGTTTTTGTTTAACCAGCTGGATGACCTGAACTGGGCCGGCTTCTACCTCAATCGCAACGAAGAACTGGTGCTTGGGCCGTTCCAGGGCCAGATCGCCTGCGTGCGTATTCCGTTCGGTCGCGGCGTGTGCGGGGCTGCTGCGGCGTCCCGGCAAACCCAACGGGTGGAAGATGTTCACGCGTTCCCCGGCCATATCGCCTGTGACAGCGCCTCTAACAGCGAACTGGTAGTGCCGCTGGTCAAGGCGGGCGTGTTGATCGGCGTGCTCGATTTGGACAGCCCGTCCCTGGCCCGTTTCAGCCTTCAGGACCAGTCGGGTATCGAGCAGTTGGTAGCGATTTTTCTGCGCTTGACCGACTGCTGATCAGTGCGCAGAGGGCTGGCCGGTGTTATTGGTTATCCAGTGTGTGGAGTTGCAGTTGCAGCGTCCTCTCCAGTTCCAGCATGAGCTTTTCCAAAGAATGCATGCAGGCCTCGATTATCGCGCGATCATCGCTGTGAGCGCAGGCTTGCTCGAGCGCTTCGCATTGCGCGGCCAGTGAAGTTGCCTGAACGATGCGGGCCGCGCCCTTGATCTTGTGGGCTTGCTCAATGATCTCGCGGGGCTGGGCCTGTCGGGCCAACAAGGCCATCAGGTCCTCGCGGTCATGACGGCTGCTGCTCAGTAGTTCTTCCAGCAAGCGCCGGCTCAATAACGGGTCGCCGCCGGTCAATGCGTCCAGGCAGTCCAGGTCTAACCGCAGGCTCGCCGCTTGCGGCCTGATCTGCGCCAGTTGCTGCTCCAGCGCCGTGAGGCTGATGGGTTTGAACAGGCAGTCATTCATGCCCGCCTGCGCGCAGCGATGGGTCTCCTCGGGTTGGGCATTGGCGGTGAAACCGAGTACCACGCAGGGCGCCCGTTGCTCTCGCTGCTCGTATTCGCGGATCGAACGGCTTAACTCATAGCCATTCATGACGGGCATGTTGCAGTCGGCTATGACCAGGTCGAAGTGCTCCTGGCGCCACGCCTGAAACCCTGCAGCGCCGTGTTGAGCGGCGGTGAACTGATGCCCCAGATACCCCAATTGCTGGCACATCAGCAGGCGGTTCGCCGGGTGGTCATCTACCACCAGCACGTTAAGCACTGCCGCCGCAGCGGGCACCTGCGACGTGAGTTCGTCCACCGCCTCGATCGGTTGCAGGCGAGTCATCTTCAGGCTGACATGCACTTGGGTGCCGACCAAGGGCACGCTGCTCAGGCTGAGCTGGCCACCCATCATCTCGCACAGGCTGCGACAGATCACCAGCCCCAGGCCCGCGCCGCTCCTGGCCAAATGCCCGGAGTTGTCGGCCTGGGCAAAAGGTTCGAACAGCCGCAATTGGTCGTCCCGGCTGATGCCGATGCCCGTGTCTTCAACCACCAGCTTCATCTGCAGCTCTTGCGGCAGTTCGGTGGGTTGCACATGCACCTTGATCTTCACTTCGCCACGCTCGGTGAATTTAATCGCGTTGCTGATCAGGTTGGACAGCACCTGCTTGAAGCGCAATGGGTCGATCAGCACGGCGGTGTCGTCGAGGTCGGGGTTGAACTGGAGCACCAGGCTGAGGGTTTTCTGGCGGGCCAGGCCGTCAAAGACGCGCACCACCGACTCGATCACTTCGCGCAGATTCACGCGTTCCGGTGACAGGCTCAGGCGGCCGGACTCGATGCGTGCAATATCAAGAATGTCGCCGATCAACTCCAGCAGGTCCTTGGCCGAATTGTAGGCCACCTCAATGGCGGGGCGATCTAGATGGCCCTGGTCGGCGCGCTTGAGGGTCAGTTCCAGCATGCCGATCACCGCGTTCATCGGCGTACGGATCTCATGGCTCATCGTCGCAAGGAACGTGCTTTTGGCCCGGTTCGCCTCATCGGCAAGCTCCTTGGCAGTGCGCAGCTCTTCGAGCAATTGGCGCCGTTCACTGACGTCGATCCAGCCACCGATGATGCCCTGAACCTCACCATCCGAGTCGCGATAGGGAAGAATCCAATGGTAGATCGTCAGTTTTTTGCCTTGAATATGCAGGGTGCGATCAAGGATCAACGGGGTACCTTCCGCCACCACCCGCTGGTAGTCGGCATGGTAGCGCGCCGCCTCCGCATCCAGGTCCATGTTCATCTGGAGCGCGCTTTTGCCCACCACCTCTTCGCGCTTGACCTCGAATACTTGCAGGTAGCTGTCATTACAGGTTTGCAGCAAGCCCTGGCGGTCGCGCACATAAATCGGGTGCGGCGTTTCATTGACCAGTGCGCGCATGAACTCGAATTGATCGTTAAGGGCGCGCTCGGCCATTTTTCGGTGCTTGATCTGGCGGCGCATGTAGGCGTTCCAGGTCAGCGAGATCATCAGCAAAAGCCCGGTGCCGATGACGATTTGCACGATCAACTGGTGGTAATTGCGCCAATAGCTGTCGGAGGCGGCGGTGTAACCGCGCCAGCGGCTGTTGATCACGCCCATTTCGTCCGGGGCAATGCTCAGCAGCGCCTTGTCCAGAATTGAGCTCAGTTCTACCGAGCGGCGCGGCGTCGCCAGTGCGAACGTGGCCGGCAGTGTGCCGATGCTGGTGCTTATCTGCAGTTTGTCCTGGAACATTTGCGAGGACAGCGAGTAGTTGGCGACCACCAGTGAATTCACCGCCCCCTCAACACTCCCTTGAGCCAGCAGTTCCGATGCCTTGAAGGTATCACTGACGTACACCAGGCTAATCAGCGGGAAATCCTGACGCAGGTTTTTTTCCAGAGGGCTGCCCTCGGTGATTGCCAGGCGCTTGCCCGCCATTTGCTCCAGGTTTGACGGTGCGTTGGGCTCCTTGCGCGTGAGTAGAACGTAGGAGTTTTCCAGGTAGGGACGACTGAAATTCAGCTGAGCCTCCCTTTGAGCGCTTGGGACGATGGCGCCAATAATATCGGCTTTACCGCTGGTGACCTGGTCGATCATCGTACTCACTTCGCGACTGCGCTGGATCTCGAAGCGCAAGCCGGTACGCAGGCGAATCAGTTCCAGCAAGTCTGCGGTGATACCGCGAAAATTGCCGTCGGCATCGAAAAACGTCACCGGCGCGAAGGTCTCGTTTACAACGACTTTTACCACCGGGTGGTCTTTCAGCCAGCGCTCTTCGCGTGGGCTCAGTTGCAGCTTTTTATCGGTCAGCAAGATGTCGCTGCCGGCGCTCCAGCGCTTGGCGATGTTGTCGCGTGCATTGAGCGGGACGGCAGCCAGTACCGAGTCAACAATGCTCAAAAGAACGTGTTGGTCGTGGCGCAGCGCAAAGCTGAAGCCATAGGCTTCGTGTTTGCTGAAGTTGGCCATGCGGATGTTCTTCAGGTAGCCCTTGTTGATCATGTAATGGGTGGAAATGGTATCGCCAAGAAACACATCCGCCTGGTCGAACGCCACGGCGTTCAAGGCGTTTTGATACGAGGGGTACGTGCGGATGCTCGCCTGCGGGTACAGCTTTTTCACTTCGCTCAGCGGCAGGTAATGGTAGACCAGGCTCAAGCGCAGGCCTGCCAAGCCATTGTTCAAGCTGCGCGTTTCACCCTCGCGCGTCACTAAAACCGGTTGGTCCACTGCATACGGCACCGACATTATCAGGTTCGGGTTGGCAGCCTCAAAGCCGTTGGAGGAGCCCAATAAGTCGATATCGCCCGCCTCCAGGGCCTGTATCGCCGCCGTCCGCGACGGGTAGCGCAGCACTTTGACCGGCAAGCCCAGGGCGCTGGCCAACAGCCCTGCGTAATCTGCGGTAAGGCCTTCATAGTCGCGGCCGCTTGAGGTCAGGTCGAAGGGCGGGTAGTCAGGTGTCGCGGTGCCCAGCACCAGTTCACGCTTGTTGCGCAACCAGTGGCGCTGGGCCTTGTCCAGTTGAGTCTCCAATTGAACGGCCCCCGCGCGGCTCAACAAGCTGAAATGTTCCGGGTCGGCGTGCGGGGCTGCGGGCGCGGCGGCGCTGAAGCACACACCGGCGATTAATATAATTAGATAGTCCTTTATACGCCTTGGCATCCGCTTTCTCACACTAGCGCGTTTCGTTTTGCCATCTCGATAAGTTCTACCAACGATTTGGCTTTAAGTTTTTGCATCAGCCTTTTTTTGTAAGTACTGACTGTCTTGTTACTTAAGAACATACCTTTGGCGATTTCCTTATTGGTACGGCCTTGTGCAAAAAGTTGCAAAACCATCAATTCTCGGTCGTTCACCGTTTTGAACAGTTCAAGTTCTACTGAGCTCTTGCCATCCGCACCCGTCGCATTCAAGGCCTGGCTGGGGAAGTAGTTATAGCCGGAGAGTACCGCACGGATGGCACTCAGCAGCTCGCTCAGGTCACCTTCCTTGCATACATAGCCATCGGCACCGGAGCGCATGCAGCGCGTGGCGAACAGCGTTGGGCATTGGGCGGTGAGGATCAGCGTTTTCATCGATGTGTTCATGGCGTTGAATCGGCAGAGCACTTCGAGGCCGTCAAGTTTCGGGATACTGATGTCCAGGATAATCAAGTCCGGCAGGCATTCACGCACCATCTGAATGGCATCGCAGCCATTGTCCGTTTCACCGACGACTTTATAACCTTCATGCTCCAATAACATGCGAATCGCCAGCCTGATAACGGGGTGGTCATCAATGATAAAAACTGTGTTCATAATCACATTCCATGCAAGTGCAAGTAAAGCGGGCACATTAGCTCAGAAGCTGAGGCAAGAGCATGAGGCATGAGGTGAGTAGCTATAAAACAGGAGAATTCCTACATAAAAAAAGGTAGTTGCCTACCAGAGCTAAAGTCTTTGTTACGTCAAAAGTAGGCAAATCATGAATCAATACAATCATTGACGGAGCCACGGCTTTAGCTGTGGTGCTTAGGTAATTTTTCGTAGGCGGGCGATGTTTAAAGTCCTACATTTATAGATGAAGTAATGGCGCCATTAACGCTGCCAGTTCTTCTCTATTCAGGGGTTTCAATAAATAACCCAAAAGCGGCAGGTCGCGTTGCAGGGCTTGGGCTGTCAGGTGGGACAGTTCCGCCGCAGGGAGCCCGCTCAGTAGAATGGCGTTGATGATGAAGTGCCGTCGACTGGCAATTTCGACCAGTTCCAGGCCTTCTAAATCAGGCAAACATTGGTCGCACAGCATGAGGTCGAACGGGCGCGTGGCTTCGGACATCAAACGGATGGCTTGCTCGGCATCTTCTGCGAGCGTCAGTTGCTCGAAGCCGAAGGTTTTAAGCAGGCACTGAGTGGCCAGGAGCTGAAAGGGGTGATCCTCCACCAATAGGATTCGAAGGGCGGTTCTGGGCATAGAAGGCACACGGGTGAGTCAAGCGTCGATGGGGTGGGACGTAGGAATTGCTCGCCAAGTCCGCCAGAAGCGTGTGTGATTATTCCTTGAATGGGGGGGCGAATTCGATCAGGCCGCTCTGTTCCCGTTGTAGGCAAATTCTGTTCGGGGAACAGGCGGCGCGGTCAGTGTCTTTACTGCGGGCTGGAGCGCCCGGTCATCTCCCGTGCCATCTCGGTGGCGTAGCTGTCGGTCATGCCGGCAATAAAGTCGATCATGCGCAGGAACGAGGCGTGCAACGGCCAAGCCGGGTCGGGGGCGCTGTTACCCAGCAGGTCCAGGATACGCCGGTTCTTGAACGATGGCGTGCGCCCGCCATGCTGCTCCAGGGCCGCACCGCAAAACGCGTTCAAAAGGATTTCCAGTGTGGTGTAGGCGCCGATTTCGTGCAGGGTTTTGCGCTTGTCCTGGAAGATTTTTTTACGCGCCATGTCCTTGGCATCCAATACACAACGCTTGGCGGGGCCGTGCATGTGTTCAACCAAGTCGCCCGCTAGTGTGCCGGCGAGCAAGGCGTCCTGCTGGTCGACAAATGCTCTGGCTGCCGCGTTGGTCAGGTGCTCGATGGCTTTACCGCGCAGGATTGCCAACTTGCGCCGGCGCGAATCCTGCGCGCCCAGTTGCCGATAAGTCTGGGGCAGGTCGTCACCCACCAGGTCGAGCAACAGTGACTCGACCTCGGCATAGTCGAGCAGGTCCATTTCCAGGCCGTCTTCAAGGTCGATCAAGGCGTAGCAAATATCGTCTGCCGCCTCCATCAGATAGACCAGCGGGTGACGCGCCCAACGTTGTTCTTCAAGCTGCGGCAGGCCGAGTTTGTGGGCGATCTGCTCGAGGATAGGCAGCTCGCTCTGGTAGCAGCCGAACTTGTGTTTCTTGTAACCCAGTGCGTCGGCGTGGCGAGCGGTCCAGGGGTATTTCAGATAGGTGCCCAAGGTGGCGTAGGTCAGGCGCGTGCCGCCATCGAACTGGTGGTACTCAAGCTGGGTGAGCACGCGAAAGCCTTGGGCATTGCCTTCGAAATTGAGGAAATCATTGCGCTCGGCACTGCTCATATCATCCAGCCAACCGCGGCCTGCGGCCTGTTGGAACCAGTGGCGAATGGCGTCTTCACCGGAATGCCCGAACGGCGGGTTACCGATGTCGTGGGCCAGGCAGGCCGATTGCACCACCATGCCCAAGTCGCTCGGGTCGCACCAGTCGGGCAGGGCGCTGCGCAGGGTTTCGCCGACACGCATGCCGAGGGAGCGGCCGACGCAACTGACTTCCAGTGAGTGGGTCAGGCGGGTATGGATATGATCGTTGCTCGACACCGGGTGCACTTGGGTCTTGCGGCCCAGGCGGCGGAAAGCGCCGGAGAAAATAATCCGGTCGTGGTCTTTGTGAAAGGGGCTACGGCCAAGTTCTTCCGGGCTGTGCAGGGGCTTGCCAAGGCGTTCGCGGGTAAGCAGGGTGGGCCAATCCAAGGCGGGTACTCTCCGTGCGGTGAATGACACCGCCCAGCTTCCCGGTTCCGCCTTGGCTGAGCAAGCGAAAATCTACAGGCCGGCCGCGTCGATGTCGATTAACAGCAAACGCTGACCGTTATCGAAGAATTGCCCTGCGGTCAGGCAGTACTGATTGGTGGTGGCATCGCGATAGGTCGAAGAGAGGATAAGGCGCCGTTCCTCCCAACCCTCGGCGAGCAGATGATAGAAGTACGGCCGCCACGACCAGTTGTGGCCCAAGTAGCGGTTGTCGCTTTGCCAGGCGTCCTGACGCCATTCGAAATTGGGCGTCAGTTGGGTGCCATGCCGGTCGCATTGGTAGAAGCGCAGTAACCAGGGGAAATCCGGCAACTGCGGCAATTGATCGAGCGGCGCGTGGCCCTGCGCCCAGGTTTGCAGGATATTCATCAATTCGATCAGTTGCCGGCGTAACAGCATGACGCGCCCGCGCTCGGCCAGTTTTTGCTGAACGTACGTGGTGCGCAATTGGGCAAAGCGCGCCACGAAGGCATCGGTGGCAAACCAATCAAGCTGTGCCTGGGCGAACAAGTAGCCCTGCACATACCGCGCGCCGCATTCCAGGGCGAAGCTCAACTGCGTCTCGGTTTCCACGCCCTCGGCGATGATCCAGCAGCCGGTTTTTTCCGCCATTTGCGCCAAGGCCCGCACCACGTCACTGCTCGGGCCGCCCTTTGCAGCCTCTTGAAACAGGCGCATGTCCAGCTTGAGAATGTCCGGCTGCAATGCCAGCACCCGATCGAGCTGGGAATAACCAGCGCCAAAATCATCGATGGCGATCCGTGCGCCAGCCTCGCGATAGCGCGCCACCACCGTGGCCAGCCGCTGGATGTCACCGCCCAACTCGGTGATCTCGAACACGATGCGCCTCGGGTCGACGCCATGCGCGTGTAGCTGCTTAAGGCTCGGCAAGGCTTGGCCGGGGCGCAGGCGGTTGATCCAGCGAGGCGAGATGTTCAGGCTGAGAAACCAGTCGTCGGGCGCTTCATGCAGGCGACTCAAGGCATCGTCACGGATCTGCCGGTCGAGGCGGCGCAGGGGCGCGCCCGGCGTGCGCGGGTCGGCAAACAGCGGGCCTACAGACTGCAAGCGGCCATCTGCCTGGCGCAAGCGGCCGAGGGCTTCTACGCCGGCTATGCGCCCGGTGGCGGTGTCAATGAACGGCTGGAAACAGGCGAGCGGTTGCCCGTCAATCACAGGGCCTCCTTATTGAGCTGGCGAAAAAAAGGCCCGGCCCTCAATAACGAGGGCCGGGCCGATTCTGTTTGCAAGAATGCAGCCAGCGCGGGTTCAACCTTTACGCGAAGCGCCCTGCATGGCCAACTTGATCAGCGGGATCAAACCGGCACCCAGCCGCACCAAGCCCGTGACTTTGCCGAGACTGCCGCCCTTGGCGCCCTTGCCGGTGAAAAAGCCCATAAGCGTCACCGCTGCCACGCCCCAAAGCGGCGCGTGTTTGATGCCCAGGCTGTCCTGCCAGTTGCTGCCCATGTTGCGCACTTTGTGCAGGGGCAGCATCAATTGGTGCGACTCGTGGCGGATTTCCTGGCGGTGCATTTCCATGCGCAGGCGAATCAACGCCTTGCGCATTTCCCGTCGGGAGTTGGTATGTGGGACTTCAGTGATGCTCATGGCAGCAGGCGCTCCCGATCATTGGCCAGCTCTTCAAGGGTGGCGTGGAAGGGCGTGGACTCATCGAACACGGCCGCTTTCAAGCGCACACCACAAAAAGCGGCGGCGAGGGTATAGAACACGCAGAGGCAGATGATCCCGGTCAGACGATAGCCGGTGTCCCACACCAGAATCATCACCAGTGTCGACAGCCCCACCAGCAACAGCAGCGCAAACACCAGCGCCAAGCCTGCAAACAACAGCAGGCTGACGGTGCGAGCTTTCTGTTCCTGCAGTTCGATGCCAAACAATTCGACGTGGCTGTGCAGCAGGCCCAATACGGCCGCGCCCAAGCGTCGGGAGGTAGAGCCACTGCCTGAAGACTGTGTGCCCGTGGACGAGCCGGATTCGCCGATAGCCATAATTTAGCGCCTTGTAGCCAGCAGGCCGATCAGGAAGCCCACGCCGGCGGCAATGCCGACCGACTGCCAAGGGTTGGCCTGCACGTAATCTTCGGTAGCGGTGACGGCCGCCTGGCCGCGCTCACGCAGAGAGTCTTCGGTCAGTTGCAGGGTTTCGCGGGCTTTGAGCAGGCTGTCGTGGATCTTGGTGCGCAGCTCATCGGCCTGATCACCGGCCAGTACGGCGGTGTCATCCAGCAACTTTTCGGTGTCGCTGACCAAGGTTTGAAAATCCGCCATCAATATTTCTTGAGCGGTCTTTGCAGTTCTTCTGGCCATGGTTATCTCCGTGATTGGCTGATCTGTGAATGTGGTTTCGAGTCACCGGTATCGGTGAAGGTTCACTGCAATTGTTTGGTACAGCTTTTGCTTTGCCATGGTGCGCGCGCCGATGGCCTGCGCCGAATCCGGGCGGCCCGAGGCAATGCCTTGAAAAACCTTACCCTAAATACGTAAAACTCGCGGAAAAACCCTGTCGGCAACAGCCTGTTAAGTCGATCGCTGCGCTAAAGCGGTTCACGCCCTCGAAGACGGGTGGGACCGGCGGTGCCAATTTAGTGCGCGAAATACTGGCTTGAACCGCTTTGGTGCTTTTTGCCTTTAATGCAGGCCTGCCAACCTCCATGGAAAATTTGCAAAGCGCGGTGGACACACTCGTCCACAGCTCCAATACCCTGTTTATCCTGATCGGTGCGGTCATGGTGCTGGCCATGCACGCAGGCTTCGCGTTTCTTGAAGTCGGCACCGTGCGGCAAAAAAACCAGGTCAACGCACTGTCGAAAATCCTCAGCGACTTCGCCATTTCCACACTGGCCTATTTCTTTATAGGCTATTGGATCTCCTACGGCGTCAGCTTCATGCAACCGGCGGCGGTCATCAGCGCCGATCATGGCTACGGGCTGGTCAAGTTCTTCTTCTTGCTGACGTTTGCAGCGGCGATCCCGGCGATTATTTCCGGCGGGATTGCCGAGCGTGCGAAGTTCGCCCCACAGCTGTGTGCCACGGCGTTGATCGTAGCGTTTATCTATCCGTTTTTTGAAGGCATGGTGTGGAACGGCAATTTCGGCGTACAGGCTTGGCTGCTCGCGACCTTCGGCGCCAGCTTTCATGACTTCGCAGGTTCCGTGGTGGTCCACGCCATGGGCGGCTGGCTCGCGTTGGCGGCGGTGTTGTTACTGGGGCCACGCAACGGCCGATACCGCGAGGGACGGCTGGTGGCCTTTGCGCCGTCGAGCATTCCGTTTTTGGCGCTGGGCTCGTGGATTCTGATCGTCGGCTGGTTCGGCTTTAACGTGATGAGCGCGCAAACCCTGAATGGCGTCAGCGGGCTGGTGGCGGTGAACTCGCTGATGGCCATGGTCGGTGGCACCGTCGCTGCCTTGGTGATCGGCCGCAATGACCCAGGCTTCCTGCACAACGGCCCGCTGGCCGGGCTGGTGGCGATCTGCGCCGGTTCCGATTTGATGCACCCGGTGGGCGCTCTCGTTACCGGCGCCGTCGCGGGTGCCTTGTTTGTGGGGTTCTTCATTGCCGCGCAGGACCGCTGGAAGATCGATGATGTGTTGGGTGTGTGGCCGCTGCACGGTTTGTGCGGCGTGTGGGGCGGTATCGCCTGCGGTCTCTTCGGCCAGACGGCCCTTGGCGGTTTGGGCGGCGTGAGCCTGATCAGCCAGTTGCTCGGCACCGCGCTCGGCGTAGCCGTGGCACTGGTTGGCGGGCTATTGGTGTACGGCGTGATCAAACGCGTCTGCGGGCTGCGCTTGAGCCAGGAACAAGAGTATTACGGCGCAGACCTGTCGATTCACAAGATCGGCGCGGTCAGCCAGGATTGATCGGCGAGCAGGCCCACTGTGGCAGGTGGGCTTTTTGTGGCACGCGGGCTTGCTCGCCACAGTTGATAGTGCGGGCATAGAATAATGGCCTACTTGCTGATCAGGCCGATTCGTCATGCTTCCTGAATGCCAGTTGTTCGGCACCCTGGGTTGCCACCTTTGTGAAATAGCCGAAGCCGAAATCATGCCGCTCGTCGAACACGGGCTGCTGGTGGAGTTGGTGGATATTGCCGATCCCGAGGATCTCACCGAGGCCTACGGCCTGCGGATTCCGGTGCTGCGCCGGGTCGACACAGGGGAGGAACTGGATTGGCCGTTCGACACTGAACAGGTGGTTGCCTTCCTTCGTTAGGCTTTATCCGATAGCGGGTTTTCAAATATTAAGTTACTGTATGTTTGTACAGTGACTGGATAGAGGGAAGCCCCGTGGTGAATGTTGAACAACTGAAAAGCAGCGTCAATCGCATGTCCGCCGAGGTCGTGCGCGGCGCGGTGAACGAGCTGCGCCTCGACGGCCTGGTCACGGAAGGCAAGACGCCTTTTAACAAGGTGCATTTTAATACCTGCTTCGCCGAGATCGAAGCGTTGTTCCAGCGCGCCGGTTACCACAAGCAGTTAGACGTGGTGGGTTATCAGGGCTTGTTATACGCGCTGTATGACCCGGGCCGCTGGGAAGCGGTGGACGTGCTGCGCTGGCTCAAGGAATTCACCGAAGCGGCCAGCGCTTCGCCGATCCTGCGCGCCGAATTGGTCAAGGCCTGAGATCCGCCCTAGGCTCAATCGCGCGCCATGCGCGATAATGCTCGCCTGTTTCCCAGGCGTTGAGCATGTTCATGTCCACTTCCGGTTTTTGTGCGTCCGAGCACCAAGCCAGCACGTTGTATTTGCCCCCTGGCCCTTGGGCGACGGTACTGGATTGCCTGTGCGAGCATTTCCAGGCCATCAGTCGCGAACACTGGCAGGACCGCATCGCCCGTGGCCGTGTACTCGACAGCAATGGTCAGCCGATCAGCCAGCACTTGGCCTACAAAGAAGGCCTGTGCGTTTACTACTTTCGTGAAGTGCCGAACGAGAAAGTGATACCGGTTGAGGAAACCATTCTGTACGCCGACGAGCACTTGGTGGTAGCCGACAAACCGCACTTTTTGCCGGTGACACCGGCGGGTGAATACGTCGAACAGACCCTGCTGCGCCGCCTGATTCGGCGCCTCGGCAACCCCTCGCTGGTGCCGCTGCACCGCATCGATCGGCATACCGCCGGGTTGGTGCTGTTTTCCGCCAACCCGCAAAGCCGTTCGGCGTATCAACAGCTGTTTCCCACGCGGCGCATCGACAAATTCTACGAAGCCATCGCCCCTGCCTTGCCTGAGCTGACCTTCCCCAGAGTGCACAAAAGCCGTCTGGTGGAAGGCCAACCGTTCTTTCGCATGCAGGAAGGGCCAGGCGCCAGCAATACTGAAACCGCCGTGGAAGTGCGCGAAAAAAATGGCGACAGGTGGCGCTACGGCCTGTTTCCCGTGACCGGCAAGAAGCATCAGTTGCGGGTGCACATGAGCGCGCTCGGGGCGGGCATTTGCAATGATCCGTTCTACCCCGACGTGGTCAAGGATGCCGAGGACGACTACGCCAACCCGCTCAAGCTGTTGGCCCAAGGCGTGCGTTTTATCGACCCGGTCAGCGGTGAGCAGCGCGACTTTCGCAGCCGCATCACCCTCGACTGGTAACCGCCAGACATGACAAGGCCCGCGCGAGGCGGGCCTTGTGGGCAAACGCTAAGACTTACAGGTCTTTAACGGTGCGAACCTGATCTTTGTTGATACGGGTTTGCTTGCCGTCAAGCTGTTGGAACTCGTAGAAGCCCGAAGCCTTGTCGTATTTAGGCGTGTCGACGGCCTGGATTTCGCGACCGTCATTCAGGGTGATCACTGTAGGCGAGGCGCAACCGGCAAGGGTAGCGAGGCCCAGTGCAAGCATGAGAGCGGCGATGGTCCGTTGAGTCATGAGTTTGTCTCCGAGAGAATTCTTTTAAATTACTGACCCTGTGACGCGCGCGGCGCCGACAAAGTTCCTTAAGCGAGGTTCATTCTGACACGCCGAAGCCTGTGTGCAATAGCTCGGGCGTATTCAGGTTGGCCAACCTCGGGTCATTTGCCGCATATTCCTGGGCCACGCCGCCGAGTTGCACGAGGATGTTGCGTGGGCTCCGCTCACCGGCTTCCCACGCCTGTTCTACCTGGCTTCGCAGGTGGGTTGGAATGATGCAAATCAACGGTTCCCAGAAGTTGCCGTGGCGCACCATCACGGGCAACAGCGGGTTTTGGCGTGCAGTCTCACGCAGGTCGTAGAGCAGCCCTACGTCGATGTTCGGTACATCGCACGGCAATATAAGCAGATGCGCGTGATGCGCGGCGGCAAGTCCCGCGCGGATGCCAGCCAGCGGGCCGGGGAAGTCCGGGCTGTCGTCACTCACCAATTGGTCGGCATACGGCGCGTACAGGTCATGGTTGCGGTTGCACGAGATAATCAGGTCATCCGTCAGCGGCCGGGTCAGGCGCTGCAAATGGGCGATCAGCGGTTGGCCGTGCCATCGCAGCAAGCCTTTGTCCTGGCCGCCCATGCGTTGGCCACGGCCACCGGCCAGCAGTAAAATCGAACAGGGCAGGTGGGTCGAATCGAAAGACATGGCGGTTTCGCTGCGGCAGGTAAACAGGGGCCTGTGATATAACATCGGGCTGTTCCTTCGACAACCGGACCGAGCCATGAACGCCAAGGCTGATGCGCCCTTTGTACCCCTGAATATTGCTGTACTGACCGTCAGCGACACCCGTACGCTGGACACCGACACCTCCGGCCAGGTGTTCGTCGACCGCCTGACTGCCGCCGGCCATAACTTGGCCGAGCGCGTGTTGCTCAAAGACGACCTCTACAAAATTCGCGCGCAAGTGGCCCACTGGATCGCCGAAGACGTGGTGCAAGTGGTGCTGATTACCGGCGGCACCGGCTTCACCGGCCGCGACAGCACGCCCGAAGCGGTGAGCTGCCTGCTGGACAAACAGGTCGACGGGTTTGGCGAACTGTTCCGCCAGATCTCCGTGGCCGATATTGGCACCTCTACCGTGCAATCGCGTGCCCTCGCTGGCCTGGCCAATGGCACGCTGGTGTGCTGCCTGCCGGGCTCGACCAACGCGGTGCGTACCGGCTGGGACGGCATCCTCGCCGAGCAACTGGATAACCGCCACCGCCCGTGCAACTTCGTACCGCACTTGAAGCAGGCCGAACCCTGCCAGTCCCGTGGGTAAGCCTGGCAAAACCGGCAACTTGCTGCCGGTAGAAGACGCGCTGGCGCAACTGCTGGCGATGGCCGACGCCACGCCGATCAGCGAACAGGACAGCGTGCCGCTGGCGCAAGGTGATGGCCGCGTACTGGCGCAAGACCTGATCTCCACCCTCGACCTGCCGCCGTGGCCCAACAGCGCCATGGACGGTTACGCCGTGCGCCTGGCGGACTGGACCGGCGAGCCGCTGGTGGTGAGCCAGCGCATCTTCGCCGGTCAGGCGCCGCAGCCGTTGGCCGCCGGCACCTGCGCGCGCATTTTTACCGGCGCGCCGGTGCCCGAAGGCGCAGATTGTGTAGAGATGCAGGAAAACGCCGTGGTTCACGCCGATGAGCGCGTGAGTTTTACCGAGCCGTTGCAGGTAGGCCAAAACATCCGCCCCCAAGGCCAGGAAACCACTGCTGGCGAGTTGGTGTTGCAGGCCGGCACGCGCTTGGGGCCAATCGAGCTGGGCTTGGCCGCCTCCCTCGGGCGTGATCGTCTGAGCGTGGTGCGCCGCGTGCGCGTGGCGGTGCTGTCCACCGGCGACGAGTTGATCGAGCCCGGTTTGCCGCTCGGCCCGGGCCAGATCTACAACAGTAACCGCCGCGTGCTGTGCAGTTGGCTGGCGCGCATGGGCTGTGAAGTGATCGATGCCGGGATTCTGCCGGATGACCTCGAAAAAACCCGCACACGGCTGGCGGAGCTGGGCAGTGTCGACTTGATTCTATCGACCGGCGGTGTGTCGGTGGGTGAGGCGGACTTCCTCGGCATCGCGCTGCGCGAAGAGGGCGAGCTGGCCCTGTGGAAGCTCGCGATCAAGCCCGGCAAGCCGCTGACCTTCGGCCATTTCCGGGGTGTGCCGGTGATCGGCCTGCCCGGTAACCCGGCGTCGACGCTGGTGACCTTCGCCTTGTTGGCGCGGCCTTACCTGCTACGCCGCCAAGGCGTGCAAGACGTGGCGCCGCTGCGCTTCGAAGTGCCGGTAGGGTTCACCTGGCCCAAGCCTGGCAACCGCCGCGAATACCTGCGTGCGCGCATCGAGCAGGGCAAGGCGATCATCTATCGCAACCAAAGCTCCGGCGTGCTGCGCAGCGCGGCATGGGCGCAAGGGTTTGTGGAAGTGCTGGAAGGCACGACGCTGGCGCCAGGCGATCGGGTCAACTTCATCCCGCTGAGCGACATCCTCAACTGACCTGCCGGCTTTGGTGGCCGACGGGCTTGTGTGGCAAGCCCGCTCGCCACAGTGGGCGACTTGTTACCGGCTAGTAATCATCCCCGCGTTCGGTCACGTCCCGTTCCACTGGCGCCGCATTCGGGTCGTACCCTGCCGGGAACTTGCCTTTCAGCGTCCAGGCAAACGCAATGATCTCGGCGACTGTGCGGTACAACTCCTCGGGGATGCTGTCGCCCAACTCCATTCGCGCTAGCAGCTTCACCAGCTCGGCGTTCTCATAGATCGGCACTTCATTTTCCCGCGCCAACTTCAAAATCGCTTCAGCCAAGGCATCGTCGCCTTTGGCCGTCAGAGTCGGCGCTTGCTGGCCGTCGTATTTGAGGGCAATTGCCTGGCGCGGCGGGTCAGTGTTGTTCATGCCGTTTCATCCACCCAACGTTGCTCCAGCCCGGTTTTTGGCCCGCGTGGCGGGGTGCCGAGGTGGCAATCGAGGTCACCGACGTTGATGCCCGATGTCACCAGACGCTCGCGCAAACTGCCTAGGTGGCTTTCGATCAAACTGGCCGTGAACGGCCGGGCGGCCCAGAGCTGGCTGGACAGTTTGCCCTGCGTCAATTGCGCCTGAACCTGTAACGGCCCCAACGGCTCCATGTCGAACGCCAGCTCGACGCGCCAGAGCATCTGTTTGGGGTCTTTCTTGTCTTTGCGTTCGGGCGTGTCCTTGTCTGGCACCGGTTCTTCGCGCTGGAACTTGAGCTGCAACGGCACGATGTCCTGCAAGGTGCGCATCGGGATTTCCAACTGCCAGGTGCTTTGCAGCCGACCATCGGCGGTCAAGCCGGTTTGTTCCAGGCTCGACAACTGATGGCTCTGCAACCGCGAGATCGCCCCTGCGGCCAGGCGCAGCAGGTTTTCCAGGTCGCCTTCGCCTTCAAGGCGCGCCACCAGCCGTGCCGGCAGCGGGAAACCTGCGGGGGCTTGCCGGGCGCCGATTTGGCCGAGGGTATTCAGCGGATTGCGCACAAAATTCGGCATCACTTGGGCCAGGGTATTGGCGGCGAGGATGGCATTGAGGTTGGTGCCGGCGGGCAGCGCAGGCAGCAAGTCGGCGACCAGCCGCAGCAGGGCGCCTTTCATGTCCAGCGGGGGTATTTGCGGGTTTTGCCCGACCAGCAATTTGGCTTCAAGAAACGCACCGCTGTTCTGTACCAACTGTGCCAGCACCTTGGGGTTGCTGACTTGTGCCAGGTCGGGCAAGGCCGCGAGCAAGCGGTCGGCCGCAGCACGCAGGTCGGTGGACGTACTGTCATCGCCAGGCAGGTTTTGCAAGGCGTTAAACACCACATCCAGTGAGCCTTGGCGACTTTGCTGGGTCGAGAGCTGCTGGGTGACGGCCAATTGATCCTGGCGCCCGCTCAGCGGCACAAAATTCAAGGTCTGTGCGCTCTGCACCACCGCGCTGAGCAAACTGCCGACCCGCAGTGGCTGCGGGCTTTCCACGGTCAGGCTCGCACCGGCCAGGGCGTTATTGAGCACTGTCACCAGCGAGCGGTAGACCGCCGGTTGCGCCGTGCCCTGAGGCAGCATTTGCGTGGTCAGCACCTTGCCTTGCAACAGCGTGCCCACCGGCATTTGCGTGGTGTCGATGCGGGTGAGGGCGGCCACGTTGGCGCTCAAGGCTTGCTGCAGCGAGAGGGTCAGGTTGCCGGTGGGCGTTTGGCTAACGGCCACGTTACTGCCCAACGGCAACGGCTGCGCGCTGCTCGCTTGGACCAATGTCTGGCGGCCCCCTTCGAGGGTCAACTTGAGCAACAACTGAAATGCATCGCCGCCTTGTTTAAGCGCAATCACCTCGGCGTTTGCGGTTTTGCCAGGGTCGATCAGCCCGGTCTGCGGCTCAAGCAGTTTCAGCAACTCGCCGCTGGCGGGCAGCGGCGCAGGCCCGGTGGCCGGGGCAGGCGGCAGCGTAGGAAGGTTGATCTCACCGGTCATCGTGCGCGTCGTCTCTGGGAAATTGCGCTCTTTAGAGCAGGGCATCGCATGTATAATGCCGCTCCTGTGCGACGAGAGCGGTAAAAACCTCACAACTATTTGATCCAGCTCTCTAAAATCGGTCGCCAAAGCCGGTATTGTGCATCTCTATAACGGCTGCTACACCGCCGACTTGAACCGTAAAGGCCCTCGATCTTTTGACCAGCCCTCTTCTTGAAGCCGTAGCGCTTGCCTGTGAACGCGACCTGCGGATGCTCTTCGAACACCTCGAACTGCGCTTGGCGGGCGGCGACATGGTGCAAATCAGCGGCCCGAACGGCAGTGGCAAGACCAGCCTGTTGCGGCTGCTGGCCGGTTTGATGCAGCCGACCGCCGGTGAAGTACGCCTCAACGGTAAACCCCTCACCGAACAACGCAGCACACTGGCGCGCAACCTTGTGTGGATCGGCCACGCCGCCGGCCTCAAGGACGTGCTGACGCCTGAAGAAAACCTCGTTTGGCTCAGCGCCCTGCATCACCCGGCTGGCCGCGACGCTATCTGGCAGGCGCTGGCCGCGGTCGGCCTCCAGGGTTTTGAAGACCAGCCCTGTCACACCTTGTCTGCCGGCCAACAGCGCCGCGTGGCCCTGGCCCGTTTGTACTTGCCCGGCCCGCCGCTGTGGATTCTCGACGAGCCGTTCACCGCCCTCGACAAACACGGCGTCGCCCAACTTGAAGAACACCTGGCCCGGCACTGCGAGCAGGGCGGCCTGGTGGTGCTCACCACCCATCACACCTTGGCGCGCATGCCCGCCGGTTACCGTGACCTCGATTTGGGCCGGTGGTCGCTGTGAGTGTGTTTGCCCTGCTGGTGGCCCGCGAAGCACGGTTGTTGTGCCGTCGCCCGGCCGAACTGGCCAACCCTTTGGTGTTCTTTGCCATCGTTATTGCGCTGTTCCCGTTGGCAGTCGGCCCCGAGACCAAACTGTTGCAAACCTTGTCTCCAGGGCTGGTGTGGGTCGCCGCGCTGTTATCGGTGCTGCTCTCGCTGGACGGGCTGTTTCGCAGTGATTTCGAAGACGGTTCCCTCGAACAGTGGGTCCTTTCGCCGCACCCGCTGCCACTTCTGGTACTGGCCAAGGTGCTGGCACACTGGGCGTTCTCCGGCTTGGCGCTGGTGTTGCTCTCACCGTTGCTGGCGATGATGCTAGGGTTGCCGACCGAATGCTTGCCGGTGTTGCTGTTGTCATTGTTGCTCGGCACGCCGACGCTCAGCCTGTTGGGCGCAGTGGGCGCGGCGCTGACCGTGGGTTTGAAGCGCGGCGGCCTGTTGCTGGCGCTGCTGATTCTGCCTTTGTACATCCCGGTGTTGATTTTGGGCAGCGGAGCTATGCAAGCCGCGCTCATGGGCATGCCGGCGACCGGTTACCTCTTGTGGCTTGGCAGCCTGGCCGCCCTGGCGGTAACCCTGACACCCTTTGCTATAGCCGCCGGCCTGAAGATCAGCGTCGGCGAATGAATGAGGTCTGGTTAAGCGTTGTAACTTTAACCCGCTCTTCAACATAAGAAACACCCTAAGCTTGCCGCCAAGACGGCAAGCACCCGTGATGGAAACAGCAATGAACTGGACCTGGTTTCACAAGCTCGGCTCGCCCAAGTGGTTTTACGGCATCAGCGGCAAGCTGCTGCCGTGGTTGAGCCTGGCCGCCTTATTGCTGATCGGCATCGGCCTGGTCTGGGGCCTGGCCTTCGCGCCGCCGGACTACCAGCAAGGCAACAGCTTTCGCATCATCTATATCCACGTTCCTGCCGCGATGCTGGCGCAGTCCTGCTACGTGATGCTAGCGGTGTGCGGCGTTGTCGGCCTGGTGTGGAAGATGAAGCTGGCGGACGTCGCCCTGCAATGCGCCGCACCGGTCGGCGCGTGGATGACCGCCGTGGCGCTGGTCACCGGCGCGATCTGGGGCAAACCGACCTGGGGTTCGTGGTGGGTGTGGGATGCGCGCCTGACCTCAATGCTGATTCTGCTGTTCCTGTACTTCGGCCTGATCGCGTTGGGCAATGCGATCAGTAACCGCGACAGCGCCGCCAAGGCCTGCGCGGTGCTGGCAATCGTCGGCGTGATCAACATCCCGATCATCAAATACTCGGTGGAGTGGTGGAACACGCTGCACCAGGGCGCCACCTTCAGCCTTACCGAAAAACCGGCTATGCCCGTCGAAATGTGGGCGCCGCTGCTGGTGATGGTGCTGGGGTTCTACTGCTTCTTCGGCGCCGTGCTGTTGATGCGCATGCGCCTTGAAATACTCAAGCGTGAAGCCCGCGCCAGTTGGGTCAAGGCACACGTGCAGGAAAGCCTGGGAGCGCGTGGATGAGTTTTGCGTCTTTCAGTGACTTTATCGCCATGGGCCATCACGGCCTGTATGTCTGGACGGCTTATGGCATCTGCCTGGCAGTGCTGGCCCTCAACGTCGCCGCGCCGATCCTGGCCCGCAAGCGTTACCTGCAACAAGAGGCGCGTCGTCTGCGCCGGGAGACCGAAAAGTGAATCCGCTGCGTAGAAAGCGTCTGTTGATCATCCTCGCCATTCTCGCCGGGGTGAGCCTTGCCGTGGGCCTGGCGATGAGCGCCCTGCGAGAGAACATCAACCTGTTCTACACCCCGACCCAAATCGCCAACGGCGAAGCCCCGCAGGGCAAGCGCATTCGCGCCGGTGGCATGGTCGAGAAGGGTTCACTGCAACGCTCCGGCGACTCCCTCGACGTCACCTTCGTCGTCACCGACTTCAGCAAGTCTGTAACCATCACCTATCGCGGCATTCTCCCGGACCTGTTCCGCGAAGGTCAGGGCATCGTCGCGCTGGGCAAGCTGAATGCCGATGGCGTGGTAGTGGCCGATGAAGTGCTGGCCAAACACGACGAAAAATACATGCCGCCGGAAGTCACCAAAGCCCTGAAAGACAGCGGCCAGTCGGCACCTTCTACTCCTGCATCCCCAGCCAGGGAGGGCTGAGCCATGACCTCTGCACTGTTTATTCCGGAGCTGGGCCAGTTGGCGATGATCCTCGCCCTGTGTTTCGCCGTCGTCCAGGCCGTGGTCCCGTTGCTCGGCGCCTGGCGCGGCGACCGACTGTGGATGAGCCTCGCGCAGCCGGCCGCCTGGGGCCAATTTGCGTTCCTGGTGTTCGCGTTTGGTTGCCTGACCTACGCCTTCATGACCGACGACTTTTCCGTCGCCTATGTGGCCAATAACTCCAACAGCGCGCTGCCTTGGTACTACAAGTTCAGCGCCGTGTGGGGCGCGCACGAAGGGTCGTTGCTGCTGTGGGCGTTGATCCTCGGTGGCTGGACCTTCGCCGTGTCGGTGTTCTCGCGCCAACTGCCGCAAGTCATGCTGGCGCGGGTGCTGGCGGTGATGGGCATGATCAGCATCGGCTTCCTGCTGTTCCTGATCATGACCTCCAACCCGTTCACGCGCATCCTGCCGCAGATACCGGTCAACGGACATGACCTTAACCCGCTGCTGCAAGACATTGGCCTGATCGTGCACCCGCCGATGCTCTACATGGGTTATGTGGGTTTCTCGGTAGCCTTTGCCTTCGCCATCGCTGCCTTGCTCGGCGGGCGCCTTGATGCCGCATGGGCGCGCTGGTCGCGGCCGTGGACCATCGTCGCCTGGGCCTTCCTCGGTATCGGCATCACGCTGGGCTCATGGTGGGCCTATTACGAACTTGGCTGGGGCGGCTGGTGGTTCTGGGACCCGGTGGAAAATGCCTCCTTTATGCCGTGGCTGGTCGGCACCGCGCTGATTCACTCGCTGGCCGTCACCGAAAAACGCGGCGTGTTCAAAAGCTGGACAGTGCTGCTGGCCATCGCGGCGTTTTCCCTCAGCCTGCTCGGTACTTTCCTCGTGCGTTCGGGGGTTTTGACTTCGGTGCATGCGTTTGCCTCCGACCCGGCGCGCGGCGTATTCATCCTGATTTTCCTGCTGTTCGTGGTCGGCGGCTCGCTCACGCTGTTCGCCCTGCGCGCGCCAGTGGTCAAGAGCCATGTGGGCTTCAACCTGTGGTCGCGGGAAACCCTGTTGCTGGGCAATAACCTGGTGCTGGTGGTGGCGGCGTCGATGATCCTGCTCGGCACGCTGTATCCGCTGGTACTGGATGCCCTCAGCGGCGCCAAGCTGTCGGTTGGCCCGCCGTACTTCAACGCGTTGTTTATTCCGTTGATGGGCCTGTTGATGGTGGTGATGGCCGTGGGCATGCTGGTGCGCTGGAAAGACACCCCGGTGAAATGGCTGGCGGGCATGCTGATGCCGGTGCTGCTGGGCAGTGTGGCCTTGGCGGTGATCGCAGGCTTTGCCTACGGTGACTTCAACTGGGCGGTACTCGCGACCTTCCTGCTCGCCGCCTGGGTCATGCTCGCCGGCCTGCGCGACATCGTCGACAAAACCCGCCACAAAGGCCTGATCAAAGGGTTACCAAGCCTGACCCGCAGCTACTGGGGCATGCAAGTCGCGCATATTGGCATCGCCGTGTGCGCGCTTGGCGTGGTGCTTTCCAGCCAGAACAGCGCCGAGCGCGACCTGCGCCTGGCACCGGGCGAGTCGATGGACCTGGCCGGTTACCACTTCATCTTCGAAGGCGCCAAGCACTTCGAAGGCCCAAACTTTACGTCGGACAAAGGCACTGTTCGCGTCGTCCGCAACGGCAAGGAAGTGGCGGTGCTGCACCCGGAAAAACGCCTGTACACCGTGCAGAGTTCAATGATGACCGAAGCCGGCATCGACGCCGGTTTCACCCGTGACCTCTACGTAGCGCTGGGTGAACCGCTGGGCGACGGCGCGTGGGCGGTGCGTGTGCATGTAAAACCGTTCGTGCGCTGGATCTGGTTCGGCGGTTTGCTCACCGGTTTCGGTGGTTTGCTGGCGGCGATGGACCGGCGTTATCGGGTCAAGGTCAAGAGCCGGGTGCGTGAAGCCCTCGGCCTTTCAGGAGCACCGGCATGAAGCGTTGGTTGATGGTGATGCCGCTGGCAGTGTTTCTGGTGGTGGCGGTGTTCCTGTATCGCGGCCTTTATCTGGACCCGGCAGAGCTGCCGTCGGCGATGATCGGCAAGCCATTCCCGGCGTTCGCGCTGCCGACTGTGCAGGGCGACAAAACCCTGACTCAAGCGGACCTGTTGGGCAAACCGGCATTGGTCAACGTGTGGGCGACCTGGTGCATCTCGTGCCGCGTCGAACACCCGGTGCTCAACGCGCTGGCCGAGAAAGGCGTGCTGATCTACGGCATCAACTACAAGGACGACAATGCAGCGGCGCGCAAATGGCTGGCGGAATTTCACAACCCGTACCAGTTGGACATTCGCGATGAAGACGGCAACCTTGGCCTCAACCTCGGTGTGTACGGCGCTCCGGAAACCTTCTTCATCGACGCCAAAGGCGTGATCCGCGACAAGTATGTCGGCGTGATCGACGAAGTGGTCTGGCGTGAACAACTCGCCGCCAAGTACCAGGCGCTGGTCGATGAGGCCAAACCATGAAGCGCCTGTTAGCCGCTGCGGTTCTGGCGCTGGGCTTGGCCAGTGTGGCCCACGCCGCCATCGACACCTACGAATTCGCCAACGACGCCGAGCGCGAGCGCTTTCGCGAGCTGACCAAAGAGCTGCGCTGCCCCAAGTGCCAGAACCAGGACATCGCCGACTCCAACGCACCCATCGCCGCCGACCTGCGCAAAGAGATTTTCCGCATGCTGGGGGAGGGCAAGGACAACCAGCAGATCATCGACTTCATGGTCGACCGCTACGGTGATTTTGTGCGCTACAAACCGGCGCTCACCGGCAAGACCGCGCTGCTCTGGTTCGGCCCCGCCGGGCTGTTGCTGGCCGGTATTGTCGTCATGGCCGTGATCGTCCGCCGTCGCCGCGCCGCGCCTACCGATGGCTCCGACGCGCTATCCGCTGAAGAGCGTAAACGCCTCGACCAATTGCTGGACACCCAGACTGATGATTGATTTTTGGCTCGCAGCCGGCTTGCTGCTCCTGATTGCCCTGAGTTTTCTGTTGATCCCTGTGTTGCGCGGCCGCCGTGCCCAGCGTGAAGAGGACCGCACCGCGCTGAACGTGGCGCTTTACCAGGAACGCGTGGCCGAGCTGCAAGTGCAGCAGGACGAAGGCGTACTGAATACCACGCAACTCGACACTGGCCGCGCCGAAGCTGCGCGTGAATTGTTGGCCGACACTGAAGGTGTGGAAAAACCTCGTGAATCGCGCCTGGGCAAACCGCTACCGTTTTTGGCGGCGTTTCTGGTGCCGATTTTGGGCGTTGCGCTGTACCTGCACTACGGGGCCATCGACAAGGTCGAACTGACCCGCGAATTTTCCCAGCCGCCGGTGTCCATGCAAGACATGACCCGCCGCCTGGAACGCGCCGCCGCCGCGCAACCGGACTCGCCGGAAGGCCTCTACTTTCTCGGCCGCGCCTACATGGCGCAGGACCGCTCCGCCGATGCCGCGAAAATCTTCGAACGCACCGTCGCGTTAGCCGGGCGCCAGCCGGAACTGCTCGGCCAGTGGGCGCAGGCGCAGTACTTTGCCGACAATAAACAGTGGTCGCCCAAAGTGCACGCGTTGACCGATGAAGCCTTGAAGCTCGACCCCAAAGAAGTCACCAGCCTGGGCCTGCTCGGCATCGCCGCCTTTGAAGGCCAGCGTTACCAGGAAGCCATCGACTACTGGAACCGCTTGTTGGCCCAACTGGCGCCGGAAGATAACTCGCGCGTCGCGCTGCAAGGCGGCATCGACCGCGCGGCCGAAAAGCTCAAGGAAAACGGCGGCAGCGTCGCGCAAAAAGCCGTGATCAAAGTGCGCGTAGACCTGTCCAGCGAGGTAAAAGCCAACGCCCTGCCGAGTGACAGCGTGTTCATCTTTGCCCGCGCGGTAAACGGCCCACCTGCGCCGTTAGCGGCCAAGCGCGTCAGCGTCGCCGAGCTGCCCATCACCGTCGAACTCGGTGATAGCGACGCGATGATGCCGCAGTTGAAACTGTCGAACTTCGCCGAAGTCCAACTGGTTGCGCGCCTATCCCGGGCAGGTCAACCGACCGCTGGCGAGTGGATCGGCCGCAGCCAACCCTTGGCCAGCACCACCACTGCCACGCAGCAGCTGACCATCGACCGTCCGGATAAATAAATTCGAGGAAACGCCCATGACCGCACTCGCACGAATCACCCTGCTCAGCCTGGTATTGGGCCTGAGCGCCTGTGCGGTCCACCGACCTCCCGCGCCCACCGGCCCGACCATCCCGCCGTCCGGCCCGTCGACCCAGCCGAGCACCCAACCCTCGGCCCCGGTCACCCCGCCACCGAAAGCATTGCCAAGTTCGTCGCCAACCTTCGCCCCGCCACCGGGCGCCGCCAGCCACTGGGACGGCAAGATGCAGGTGTACGTGCTGGAAGAACAGCCCGACACCTTCTACCGCCAGCGCACGTATTACCGCTGGAGCAACGGCTGGAGCCGCTCGATCAGCCCGAACGGCCCGTGGGAAGAGACCAACGTGCAAGGCGTGCCGCCGGGGTTGAGCAAGCAGTACGCGCAATGACAAAAGGCGACCTTCGGGTCGCCTTTTTTTGGCCTTGAAATACAACCCTTCAAACACCCCAGGGCAACTGTGGAGCGCAGCTATTATTGTTCCCATGCTCTGCGTGGGAATACACCCCGTGACGCTCCGCGTCACCTTGCGTAGTCCTACGCAAGTAACGCCGGCAAAAAGTAATAGAGCATATTCAGGCGAAATTATTGCTTCCGGAAAAGTAGCGGTCATTAAGCAATTAATGGGGGTGTTCAGCCGCACTGCTTATTTTTTTAGATGTGTAATCAGTTCTGCGGTAGGAATATACACAGTATTGGTGTAATAAGCTTTGAATCCATAAGCAGTGATGTACACCTGGCAGGGGATGCTCTGTTGTCCCGCTAACAGATTCTCCAATACGGCGCCCGAGGTGATTGAGGTTGGGATAGGTACCTCTCGCTCTTCGGTCGCATTGAATGATAGCGAAGACCGGAAGTAAAATTTCCCAGTGTTATTGGGTGTGGCATCAGCTTCCAGGAGGCCTACGCCTCGCGCTTTAATTGTATGGTTTACATCGAAATTTTTATCGTGATTCAACGTGCATACAAGTTTAGGCGTATTCTGGTTCTTTTTTTCATAGAGGGTGAAGACTTTGCTCAGGTTTTGATCTGATTCCAGCGTCACGTAAAGTAGCGAGTCTTCACGGCGTTCAAACCCTTTAAATGTTAATGATGCCGGCGGTATGTTTGGTGTCCGAGCGCATGCGCTGAAAATCAGTGCAGTGGCGAATATTAGTAACTTTTTAAGTTTAATCATTTTATATTTTTCACGTACGCTTCATAAAGGAAGTCCAGAGCACATTTTGTACCCTGGATCGGTGCAACCATCATGTGACTCGCAAACGCGTGATGTATGTTTACTGTGGTATTGATCGCTGGGCCTTGGCTCACAATCCAGCGTTCTCCAAAGTTTGCAACGTGGTCTGACGCATCTGGCTTCACTGGGTTAGCGCGGATATTGATCCACATGTCAGCCACTGGAGCTGGTTCAGAGTAGTAGATATCAGAACCTAACCACACCAAAAATCCTTTTCCTACAGGGTCTAAGGTTATTAGAAGTGCGATTTTGTAACCTTCATCAGACAGCATCTTTGAGAGGTGAGCGCCATTCCACGCGCCTAGGCTGTGTCCGACTATATAGATAGGGCACGACTTGCTAGGAATGAGATTGGTGATGTGTTCTTTAATGTCGCGCCCCCCACGCGCTTCATTATATCCCCATACGTATTTTGTGTATTTTTCGGAAAGTTGTGCGACTGCCATCCTTTTTGACATCAGCAAGTCGACATCATCGATGTTGTGAAAAGCACCTTGAGAGTAATAGCTTTCTTGGTCTCCAGCGCCACCAATGTAAAAAATAATAGGTTTAGTCGCAGGTACAGGTACGATTTTTATTTGTGGATCGTTCACCGCTGTCAATGTGTGCGTTGCCGCCAGACTTGCAGTGTTGCCATTAGGTAAAATTATTTTCTCTGCTTCCATGCTCTCAATCTTCCAAAAATAATTTGATACTTTCAGCCAGATGCGAACTCACTACATGGGTGTAGCCCAGCGCATCACTGACGCCATGTTCAATGCTACCGTTAGCGCGCTGGATACAGTAAGCATGTTTGGGCATGGGTTCACCCGTAGCTTCGTCGACCAATTTTATCTTGTCGCTGAAGTGTACCGGCATCGACGATAACCCACTGAAGGGCGCTGGCACAAAGGTGTCACCGATAATGATGGTGCTGGCGCCTGCCGTTACAGTGTTGCCATGAGCGCCAACGCTGCCGACGGTGGCGGCATTGAAACCATTGATAAAAACAGTTGAAGATACGCCGCTGGTAATCGGGCTTCCGCAAGCTGAAGTGTCGTTTAAGCGGGCAGCGCCCAAGCCTTCGAAGATCACATCTGATGAGCCGGTTACCAGCGAATTGGTACCGTGACCCGGAACTGGGCACGCTGTAGGGTCTGTGATGCGCGCAGCAGGTTTGCCACTCATGAGAACGTCCTTTTCAGCTATTCACAGGGGGGAGAAGAGGTCAATCGGGATTTCTGAAAGTCGCCAGCTTTCATCCATGAGGTTGTACATAGCTCGATGGTTTTCTTGGGTCGGACTGCAGTCCTCAAGTGCTCGCCATGCGATCTCAACGCAGTTATCCATGGCGTAAGTTGAGTAATCATCGAGCTGGTTTAGCCACTCGTTGTAATTGGGCATGCCAACGCTGCGGTAGGCATCAAGCAGTATCTGCGCGACTTCCTCACCCCAATGCAAAAATCGACCGGGGGTCCACGGGCCGGTCTGTGTGTGGACAAACCAACCAAGGCTCTTTAATCCACCACTTTCGAGGTACAGGGAGCCACCCTGTGAACTCAGTCCGCAGCACAGAAAGACGCTGAGCCAGCCCTGGTGGGCGTGAATAACATCAGTGGGATCGAATCGGGCTAAAGGGATGACGCGGTAGCCGCTGGTTAGCATTGAGCGGGCGACTAGCTCGGCGTCCAATCGCGACACGAATGCTTGTACGGCATTACCCTTACCGCAGGGTGTGCAAAGAATCTCGACTGGCGCGCGGGCTGGGGTATCGCTGCTTCCCACTATACGAACCAACCCGTAAAGGCGGAGCGAGCTCTTCAAACCGCTTGGGTGTTGTACCACAGGTGCCAGCGTCGGCATGGCACTTCGTGAGGAGTCCATTAACTAATAACGTCCGTGTAATTTCAGGCGATGTCTGCACCGGATGGTGCGTGGGTTCAATTACTTTTTCCGGGTGTAGCGAGCTGTACGCAGGTTGGTCGACCAGGGAATGGAAACCCGGCAGGGCCTAAGCCCTCCCATGCACAGCCCGCCATAACGCGAGCACGATAATGCCGCTTGCGCGGCACTGTGCGCCATTCTAACCCGGGCGATCAAGCCCGATCGCTGATGAGCAGCGACTGCGAAAGGCTAACGGTGACTTATAGCAACTGCAAGCCACAGAGTTCGTAGGAAAAGTCGCGGAAGCACCAAGACTTTGTTATCTGTATTCCTCTTTCCCTTTTAACGAGACGGGCTTCATGGACCTCTATGTCGTACGCCACGGTGAAACCTGGGCTAATGCCGAGCACCGCTATCTAGGCGCACTCGATCCGGAACTGACCGAACGGGGCAGGGAACAAGCCTTCTCGCTCAGCAAGAAACTACCCTGCGGAATCGATGTAATGATCGTCTCCCCACGCTTACGGGCGCAGCAAACCGCGCAGATTCTTAACCATGACTTGAACCTTGAATCACTGACGATGGACGGCTTTCGCGAGCGTGACGTTGGCGTATTTGAAGGGCTGAATCAGGCAGAAGCAAAGGCAATGCATCCGCTGCTATGGGTGCAAAACATCACGCGGCAATGGACGGTTGGGCCAACAGGTGGCGAGTCGATTGCGCAGGTGGTCGCCCGAGTGCACCAAGGTCTGGTCGAACTGGCGGGGCTCTATCCAAAGTCCGTCGTGTTGTTAGTGGCCCATGGCTTTGTAGCAAAGGTGATTCGCGCGTTAGGGCGAGCTGACTTTTCGGATTTTTTTAATTGGCAGCTTTCAAATGGAGAGATGCTGGTTTTAGAGGACTTCAGCGTTGCAGCGCCCCCGCTCATATCTCCTTTGGAAAGTCACTAAGAAACGGCTCATCTTACTCGAGTCCTCAAAAAGGCCATCGCGCCCTGAAAAATCGGGTGCCACTCCTGGGTGAGTTCGCTGCTCAATGGATGCCAGAAAAATCGAAACTGATGGCCTCCATCATCCTTGGTGAAATGGACCCAGCTCTCTGGAAGGTCTGCCGAGATCTGGCACTGGTGAAATGCCCAAGTGTCCCCTGTGATCTCTGCATGCCAGGTTCCTAATTCCCGAATGAAGTTGCCGGTTATTCCCGCTTCTTCATGCAACTCGCGAATAGCGGCGGCGGCTGTGGTTTCGCCGCTTTCTACACTGCCTTTGACCAGTTGGAAGCCAGCCAGGGGATGTTCGAAAACCAGAATTTCCAAAGATTGCTTGGTTCGAAGGACTACAGGGCAAGCCTTGACGATGCTCATTGAGTGTTGTCTTCCATACTTTTTGGCTCCCGCTAAGTTTACGCGTGCCCTTAGAGTCTCGGTGGCGAGGGGCTTGCTCCCGATGGCGGTGGTTCAGTGGGTGAATATCCAGCTGACACACCGCCATCGGGAGCAAGCCCCCTCCCACAGGGGATCTGCTCAGCCGTCAGGCTACTGGGCACTCCCGATTCAGCGCTTCATTCACCAACAACTGTGCAATCTCAATCATCTGCACCACCGCCAGCACTTGCTTGCGACCTGAGCCAGCCAGATGCTCGGCGCAGTCGTAAGCACACACAGTCGCCGATTCAAGCATCTCGCTGGCGTTGCTTAATGCAGCTTCGGTGCTGAGGCCGGGGCGGACGGTGAAGATTGTTTGAGGTGGAGATTGTGGGGTGATTTCCGAGGTGGACGACAGTGGGTCAGGCGTTACTTTTTTCATACGGATGCTCCGGGAGTGATGAAAAAAGCGCCCACTAAAGGCTATGGGCGCTTATACGCCTGGAGAGTTCGGGCTTCCACACCCGTTCGCTGATTTTGCAGCGACCCGCGAAGGTTAGCGGCGAGGTTGATCAGACGCAACCTGAAATCGGTGTAGGGCAGATCTTCACGCCCATCTTCCGGTTTATGCTGGATACTGAGGCCAAAAGCCGCGAACGGCTTTTTGTAATGCAACACATCTGGCACCAGGCGAAGAGGAATTTTTAATGGCAGGCAGGTTGATCTATCTCATCGGACCCTCGGGTTCGGGCAAGGACAGCCTGCTGGATGCCGCACGCCCGCGCTTGGCCGAGCGTGGCTGCCGCATCGTGCGCCGCGTGATCACCCGCTCGGCGGAAGCTGCCGGCGAAGCGGCCCAAGGCGTGAGCCCGGAGCAGTTTGCCGCGATGCAGGCCGAGGGCGCGTTTGCTCTCAGTTGGCACGCGAATGGGTTGGCCTATGGCATTCCCAAGGTCATCGACGCGTGGCTGGCGGCGGGTGACGACGTGCTGGTCAATGGCTCGCGCGCGCACTTGGCGCAGACTCGTGAGCGTTACCCCACATTGCTGGTGTTGCTGCTGACAGTGGATCAAGGCGTGTTGCGCGAGCGCTTGATAGCCCGCGGGCGCGAGTCGTTGGCGGACATCGACGCGCGCCTGGCGCGTAATGCGCGGTTCACGGCTGAGGTGGCCGCGGGCAACGGTTGCGAATTATTGGTGCTGGATAATTCCGGCCCGCTTGAGCATACGGTCGAGCGCTTGCTGTGCTGGCTTCACGCACACTCGGCGTGCACCTGAAGTGTTCTCATACTCCTATGCCAAACCGGCTCGCTAACGCTTTACGGCCTTTGGGCGTGACGCCCAACGCACGGCTGTCCATGTCCTGAGTCAGCCAATCACGCGTAATCGCATTCTGCAGGCTGCCGCGCCCAACGCAAACAGGCGTATTTCCCGTTTTCACACGGCTGTGCAGAGCCAGTAAACCTTACAGATCCCTCGCAAACGCTCGCGCCTTCTTGGAAGTAAGTCAGCTGGTTTCCAATATTCCGCAATACACCCGTCAATCCGCTTTCGCTATCCTGTGCTTGAATTAATATAACTCTAGGGTTACTTTTATTCAGGCCAAGCCAAGGAGGCTGAGGTGCAAAGCAGGTTATTGATCAAGGAGCTGCAAGAGGCGGGTTGGGTACTGGATCGGGTCACGTGCAGTCATCGTATTTTTACTCACCGCTATAACCCGTACACGATCCCGGTGCCGCATCCGAAAAAAGACCTGCCCATGGGCACCGTCAGCAGCATCAGGAAACGCGCCGGGCTGCTTCAGTTTTAAGGAGAGCATTCATGCAATACCCAATCTGTATTGAATGGGGCGATGACTTCACCGCCACCGGTATTCAGATCCCCGACATCCCAGGCGCAGTTACCGCCGGGGACAGTTTTGAAGAGGCCTATAACGCGGCGGTCGAAGTCGCGCACATCCTGTTGCAAGAAATAGCCGCCGAAGGCGGGGTGATTCCGATGCCAACGTCAGTGGCCAATCATCATGCCCACGAAGACTACGCCGGGATGGGCTGGGGGATGTTGGAGTTGGACATCTCGCCCTATCTGGGCAAGACCGAGAAGGTCAATGTGACCTTGCCCGGTTATGTCATCCAGCGAATCGACCGTTATGTGCGCGAGCACAAGGTCAAAAGCCGCTCGTCATTTCTGGCGGATGCGGCCTTGGAGAAGTTGGTGCGCTCTTGACGGCAATCAGGCGGTGGCGACCGATGTTTGCCGCGACGCACTCATGAACCGCAACAACGCAATCAACGGCAGGGCACTGCCTATCAGCACCACGCCCAGCCAGCCGCCGTGTTGATACACGCTGCTGGCAATCGCCGAGCCGAAGGCTCCGCCGATGAAGATGCTGGTCATGTACAGCGCGTTCAGGCGGCTGCGGCTGTTGGCGTCCAGGGTGTAAATGGCGCGTTGGCCGAGGACCATGTTCATCTGCACGCAAAAGTCCAACACCACGCCGGTGACCGCCAGGCCGATCACGCTGTACAGCGGGTGCACGAAGGCAGGTAGAAAGCTCAACGCGGCAAACAGCATGGCCAGCAGCGAGGCGCGGTGAGTGTGGCCAGCGTCCGCGAGGCGGCCGGCGACAGGCGCGGCGATGGCGCCCAAGGCACCGACCAGGGCAAACAGTGCGATTTGGCTTTGGCTCAGGCCGTGGTTGCGCGCCAGTTCCAAAGGCGCTGCGGTCCAGAACAGGCTGAAGGCGGCGAACATGCAGCCCTGATAGAACGCGCGTTGGCGCAGTATCGGTTGCTCCCGCAGCAGCGTGCCCAGCGAGCGCAGCAGTTGGCCGTAGCTGGCGCTGTGGTCAGGCTGTCGCTTGGGGATGGTCAGCAGCAGTACCACGCTGATAAACGCCATCAACGCGGCGGCGGCCATGAACATCGCGCGCCAGCCGAAGTGGTCGGCCACAAGGCTCGACACCGGCCTTGCCAGCAGGATACCGAGCAGCAGGCCGCCCATGATGCTGCCGACCACGCGGCCACGCGATTCGGCAGGGGCCAGGTGGGCGGCCAGCGGAATCAGAATTTGCACCGAGACGGAACTGAAACCGATCAGCAGCGACACAAGCAGGAACAGGTTCGGTTGCTCGGTGAACGCTGCGCCCAGCAGGCTGGCGATGGCCACTACGGTGGTGGTGATCATCAGCCTGCGGTTTTCCAGCAGGTCGCCCAGTGGCACCAAAAAGAACAAGCCCAGCGCGTAGCCGATTTGCGTCAGCGATACGATCAGGCTGGCCATCGCCGGGGTGAGGCCAATGTCTGGCGCGATCAGCTCGATAATCGGTTGGGCGTAGTAGATGTTGGCAACAATGGCGCCGCAACAGAACGCAAACAGCATCACCATGCCTCGGGTCATGGTGCTTGTAGCAGGTGGAGTAGCGTTCATGGTGTTCTCGTTAAAGCGAAGGAAGGTGGCGTGCGAGATTAAAGACAACGCCGCAGCGGGAGTAGGGCGCCAGCATCGATAACATTCATGCCGGGAATTAATGACTGAAACGTTAATTGTTGAGTCGAACGCCAATGATACATTCAGGCACAACTGCCGAAACAGGAAATCTACGTTCATGAAAATCACGCTGAACAAGATGCTTATGGCTTCAACCCTCGCCGCGGCCATGGCGATGGGCTTGGCCAATGCCGCCAATGCCGCCGACGCCCCGCGCGTCGGCGTACGCGGCGCCATCACCGCGATGGACGGCGACGCGATGCACGTCAAGGTCAACAGCGGTGAACAAGTCACCGTGCACCTGACCAAAGACACCCAAGTGCGCGCCGTCACCTTGGCCAGGATCGATGAGATCAAGCCTGGCAGCTACATCGGTTCCGCCGCCATGCCCAACGCCGACGGCACCCTGACTGCGCTCGAAGTACACGTATTTCCACCGGCCATGGCCGGCACGGGTGACGGGCATCGCGCATTCGACTTGAAAGAAGGCAGCAGCATGACCAACGGCACCGTCGGCGACCTGGTGGTCAGCAACGGGCGCACGTTGACCGTCAAATACAAAGGCGGCGAGCAGAAGATCGTGGTGCCGGAGGATGTGCCGATCGTCAACCTTGAACCTGGGGATCGCAGCTTGCTCAAACCGGGGGTGAAGGTGGTGATGTTTGCGGCGCAAGGCGCGGACGGGACCATCACCGCTGAAGCTATTTCGGCCGGTAAAGACGGCGTAACACCGCCGATGTAACGGCAACACCCAAAGCCAAATGTGGCCAAGTGTGGGAGGGAGCAAGCCCCCTCTCACAGTTTGAGCTTACTGACCGCTGTAAATCTGATCAAAAACCCCGCCATCATTGAAGTGGGTTTTCTGCACGGTGCGCCAGTCACCAAAGGTCTTCTCGACCGACAGGAAGTCGACTTTCGGGAAGCGGTCGGTGTACTTGGCCAACACCTTGGGGTCACGCGGGCGCAGGTAGTTGTTGGCTGCGATTTCCTGGCCTTCCGGCGACCAGAGGTATTTCAGGTAGTCTTCGGCGGCCACGCGGGTGCCTTTTTTCTCGACCACTTTGTCGACCACCGACACTGGCGGCTCGGCTTCGGCGGAGACACTTGGGTAGATCACTTCGAACTGGTCACGGCCGAACTCACGCGCGATCATTTCCGCTTCGTTTTCAAAAGTCACCAGCACGTCGCCGATCTGGTTGGTCATGAACGTGGTGGTGGCTGCGCGGCCGCCGGTATCCAGCACGGGCGCGTGCTTGAACAGCTCGCCAACAAATTTCTTGGCTTTGTCTTCGTCGCCACCGTTCTTCAGCACATAGCCCCACGCCGACAGGTAGGTGTAGCGGCCGTTACCCGAGGTTTTCGGGTTAGGCACGATCACTTGCACGCCATCTTTAAGCAGGTCCGGCCAGTCTTTCAGGGCTTTGGGGTTGCCCTTGCGCACGATAAACACGGTGGCCGAGGTGAACGGTGCGCTGTTGTTCGGCAGGCGCGTGACCCAGTTGTCGGGCACCAGTTTGCCGTTGTCTGCCAAGGCATTGATGTCGGTGGCCATGTTCATGGTGATGACGTCAGCCGGCAGGCCGTCGATCACCGAGCGGGCTTGCTTGCTGGAGCCGCCGAAGGACATCTGCAAGGTCAGTTTGTCGTCCGGGTGCTCGGCTTCCCAGTGTTTCTGGAAGGCGGCGTTGTAGTCTTTGTAGAAATCGCGCATCACGTCATAAGAGACGTTGAGCAGGGTGACCGGTGCAGCCTGAACGGCACCGGCCAAGGCCAGGCCGGCGGCCAAGAGAGACGCGCTGAGGATTTTTTTCACTGCTCATTCCTTGTTGTTCGGGAAGGTTGTCGATTGCGTGGGGGCAATTTGCCAGCGACTATAGCCGGGCCTGCATAGACGCTTAAAGATTAAAACGAACTGTGCTTATTCCAATTTTGGGAAAAGATTATTGCCGCAGCGTGAGCAAAACGCCGCGTTGGGCTCATGGTTGTTCTTTTTGCACACCGGGCAGTCGTGCTGCAGTTGTTCGCCGCGCATCGCGCTCGCCAGTTCGGCGGTGAATATGCCAGTAGGCACGGCGATGATCGAATAGCCGGTAATCATCACCAGCGACGAAATCACCTGGCCCAGCGGGGTTTTCGGCACGATGTCGCCAAAGCCTACGGTGGTCAGCGTGACGATGGCCCAATAGATGCCCTTGGGAATACTGGTAAACCCGTGTGCCGGGCCTTCAATCACGTACATCAGGGTGCCGAATACGGTCACCAGCGTGCACACGCTGACCAGAAACACCACGATCTTCTGCTTGCTGCCGCGCAGCGCCGCCATCAGGTAATTGGCTTGTTTGAGATACGGGCTGAGCTTGAGCACGCGGAAAATTCGCAGCATCCGAATGATGCGGATGATCAGCAGGTACTGCGCGTCGCTGTAATACAGCGCGAGGATACCGGGCACGATGGCCAGCAAATCCACCAGCCCATAAAAGCTGAAGGCGTAGCGCAACGGTTTAGGCGAGCAATACAGGCGCAACCCGTACTCGATGGCAAAAATGATGGTGAAGCCCCACTCGATGTAGGCCAGCACGTTCGCGTAGTTGTCGTGGACGGTTTGGATGCTGTCGAGGATTACGATCACCAGGCTTGCGAGGATGATCAGTAACAGGGTGCTGTCGAAGCGCCGCCCGGCGGCAGTATCGCTCTGGAATACCATGACGTAGAGCCGCTGACGCCAGTCGTTGTTGCTGCGCATAAATCCCGCCCGAATCGAATGTCGAGCAAGCCTAGGGGGATTCGAACGGGCTGTCCACGCGGGCTGCCACGTCGACAGCCAAACAGGACCCAATGTGGGAGGGTTATTGATCGCGAATCGAAAAATTCGCCATATGCTCCAGCCCCTTGATCAGCGCGGAATGGTCCCAGTTGCCGCCGCCAATCGCCGCGCAGGTGCTGAACACTTGCTGGGTGCTGGCGGTGTTCGGCAAATTGATCCCCAGTTCCTTGGCGCCAGCCAATGCCAGGTTCAAGTCCTTCTGGTGCAGGTTGATACGAAAGCCCGGGTCGAAGGTGCCGTTGATCATGCGCTCGCCGTGTACGTCGAGGATCTTCGACGAAGCGAAGCCGCCCATCAGCGCTTCACGCACCTTGGCCGGGTCGGCGCCGTTCTTCGCGGCGAACAACAGCGCTTCGGCGACTGCCTGAATGTTCAGTGCGACGATGATTTGGTTGGCGACCTTGGCGGTCTGCCCGTCGCCATTGCCGCCGACCAAGGTGATGTTTTTGCCCATACTTTGAAACAGCGGCAGGGCGCGTTCAAACGTCTGCGGCGTGCCCCCGACCATGATGCTCAAGGTGCCGGCCCTGGCGCCGACTTCACCACCGGACACCGGCGCATCCAGGTACTGCGCGCCGGTTTGGATGATTCTGGCGGCAAATGTTTTGGTGGCGGTGGGCGAGATCGAACTCATGTCGATCACCACCTTGTTCGGTGCCAGGCCTGCGGCCACACCCTCGGCGCGGAACAGCACGTCATCGACCTGCGGGGTGTCGGGCACCATCACAATGATGAACTCGGCTTGCTGCGCGACCTGCTGTGGGCTGGCCAGCGCCACGGCGCCAGCATCAAGCAATGCTTGCGCAGCCTTGCCGTGGTGTTCGGACAGAAACAGTTGGTGACCGGCTTTTTGCAGGTTCGCCGCCATGGGTTCGCCCATGATTCCGGTGCCGATAAATCCGATGTTAGCCATGTTCAATATCCTCGTGGGTCTACTGTGGGAGGTGGCTGTTGAGCCAACCCAAACCGGCTTCGGTGGTGGTCAACGGCTTGTATTCACAGCCGACCCAACCGGCATAACCGATGCGGTCCAAATGGTCGAACAGGAAGCGGTAGTTGATCTCGCCAGTGCCTGGTTCATTGCGCCCTGGGTTGTCGGCCAGTTGAATGTGGTTGATCGCGCCCAAGTGCGCCGCCAGGGTGCGGGCCAGGTCGCCTTCCATGATTTGCATGTGATAGATGTCGTATTGCAGGAACAGGTTGGTGCTGCCGACCTGTTCGCGAATCGCCAGGGCTTGCGCGGTGTTGTTCAGATAAAAGCCCGGAATATCGCGGGTGTTGATCATCTCCATCACCAGCTTGATGCCCGCTGCTTGCAGCGCGTGCGCAGCATATTTGAGGTTGGCGACGAAGGTTTTTTGCAGGGTTGCGTCATCCACATCGGCGGGACAAATGCCCGCCAGGCAGTTGATCTGCGTATTGCCCAGCACGTGCGCGTAGGCGATGGCCAGCGTGACCCCGGCGCGGAATTCCTCGACGCGGTCGGGGTGGCACGCCAGGCCGCGTTCGCCTTTGGCCCAGTCACCGGCCGGCAAGTTGAACAGCACTTGTGTGAGGCCGTTGGCGTCCAGTTGCGCTTTGATCTCGGCGGCGCTGAATTCATACGGGAACAGGTATTCGACACCTTCGAAATTTGCGTCGGCGGCCGCTTTGAAACGGGCAAGAAAGTCCTGTTCGGTAAACAGCATGGACAGGTTGGCGGCAAAGCGCGGCATAGGGCTCTCCTTAATCGAGCAGTGAAATGGCAGTGGGCGCGTCGTTGCCCACCAGCGCCAGGTCTTCGAATTCGTTGACGGCGTTGATCTCGGTGCCCATCGAAATATTGGTCACGCGCTCCAGAATAATCTCTACGATCACCGGAACCTTGAATGCTTCGAGCATGTGCTGAGCCTTGCGCAACGCCGGTGCGATCTCGCCCGGCTCGAACACACGCAGCGCCTTGCAGCCGAGGCCTTCGGCGACCGCCACGTGGTCCACGCCATAGCCATTCATTTGCGGCGCGTTGAGGTTGTCGAACGCCAACTGCACGCAGTAGTCCATTGCAAACCCGCGCTGGGCCTGGCGGATCAGCCCAAGGTATGCATTGTTCACCACCACGTGGATGTACGGCAGCTTGAACTGCGCGCCCACGGCCAGTTCTTCGATCATGAACTGGAAGTCATAGTCGCCCGACAGCGCGACCACTTGGCGCGTCGGGTCGGCCTTGACCACGCCGAGCGCCGCGGGAATGGTCCAGCCCAACGGCCCGGCCTGGCCGCAGTTGATCCAGTGTCGGGGCTTGTACACATGCAGAAACTGCGCGCCGGCAATCTGCGACAGGCCTATGGTGCTGACATAGCAGGTGTCTTTGCCGAACACTTGGTTCATCTCTTCGTACACCCGTTGCGGCTTGACTGGCACGTTGTCGAAGTGGGTCTTGCGCTGCAGCGTCGCTTTGCGCTGCTGGCAGTCATGCAACCAGGCGCTGCGGTCCTTGAGTAAGCCTGCGGCTTTCCACTCGCGGGCCACCTCGATGAACATTGTCAGCGCGGCGCCAGCGTCGGAGACGATGCCCAAGTCCGGGGTAAATACGCGGCCAATCTGCGTCGGCTCGATGTCGACATGAATGAACCTTCGGCCTTCGGTGTACACCTCCACCGAACCGGTGTGGCGGTTGGCCCAACGGTTACCAATGCCCAGCACTACGTCCGACTTGAGCAATGTGGCGTTGCCGTACCGGTGCGAGGTTTGCAGCCCGACCATGCCCACCATTAGCGGGTGATCGTCGGGGATCGTGCCCCAGCCCATCAACGTTGGGATCACCGGTATGCCGGTCAATTCGGCGAACGCCACCAGCAGTTCGCTGGCGTCAGCATTGATCACGCCGCCGCCGCTCACCAGCAAGGGGCGTTCCGCCTGGTCCAGCAGCGCCAGGGCTTTTTCGACCTGAATGCGCGTGGCCAGTGGCTTGGCCAGAGGCAGCGGTTGGTAGGCGTCAATGTCGAATTCGATCTCGGCCATCTGCACGTCGAATGGCAAGTCGATCAGCACCGGCCCAGGGCGGCCGGAGCGCATTTCATAGAAGGCTTTCTGGAACGCGTACGGCACCTGGCCGGGCTCCATCACCGTGCTCGCCCATTTGGTCACCGGCTTGACGATGCTGGTGATGTCGACGGCCTGGAAGTCTTCCTTGTGCATCCGCGCCCGCGGCGCTTGCCCGGTGATGCACAGGATAGGAATCGAGTCGGCCCACGCGCTGTAAAGACCCGTGACCATGTCGGTACCCGCCGGGCCTGACGTGCCGATGCACACGCCGATATTACCGGCCTTGGTGCGCGTATAGCCCTCGGCCATGTGCGAGGCGCCTTCAACGTGGCGAGCAAGCACGTGATCGATGCCACCGACCTTTTGCAATGCCGAATACAGCGGGTTGATTGCTGCGCCCGGGATGCCGAAGGCGGTATCGACACCTTCACGCCGCATCACCAGGACGGCGGCTTCGATTGCTCTCATTTTAGTCATTGTATTGGCGCCTCTTTGTTTTTGTAATTGTATACAATATTTTCTGTATTGAGTGTATTCATGGGCGGAGGCACAGGTCAATGCATTTTATTCAACGGTGTCTGCGTGAGATACAGGGTGATTTAAGCTATTTTTTAAAGATTTTTGGTCGATATAAGAAAATATCGTATACAAATTATAAAAATATTGTGTTCTATTTACTGAGTTGAGTATCTCCATAAAAATCAGGACCACACCCATGAGCGCTTTAACCTTGACACTCGCCACCCACTTGACCAGTCAGGCCCTTACCGCAGGGCGTGGTCTTTCGGCTGCACCGCTGACCATTGCGGTACTCGACAGCGGCGGGCACTTGATCACCTTGCAACGCGAAGACGGTGCCAGCCTGCTGCGCCCTTACATCGCCATCGGCAAGGCCTGGGGCGCGATTGCGTTGGGCAAGGGCTCGCGACTGCTGGCACTCGACGCGCAGCAACGCCCGGCGTTTATCGCGGCGCTCAACAGCCTGGGGCAGGGCAGCGTGGTGCCTGCGCCGGGAGGGGTGTTGATTCGGGACCAGGACGGCCGGGTGCTGGGCGCGATGGGAATCAGCGGGGACACGTCGGATATTGACGAGCAGTGCGCGATTACAGCGATCGAGGGGGTGGGGTTGTTGGCGGATGCCGGGCTGCCGGTCTGATGGTTGGGTGAATGGCAGGGCCTCATCGCGAGCAAGCCCGCTCCCACAGTGGATCAGCGTCGGACACACAATGTATGAACACTGCAGCCCACTGTGGGAGCGGGCTTGCTCGCGATGGGCGCAACGCGGTCTCTGTTCTACACCCAAACCGCGTCCCATAGCGGGTAGTCGCCGATGCGCTTTACCAGCCCTGCGCGCAATGGATTGGCCACCACGTACCTGGCCATTTTTACCAGATCATCTTCCTTGCGCAGTGCTCGGTCATGAAAACTGGTTTGCCACAGTCGACCTTTACGCCCTGTGGCGCCGTTCACGCTTCGTGTGCTCTTGGACTTCACCTTGCACATCAAGTCGCTCAGTGAGCCCTTTTGTAGCTCGATCAGCCAGTGGAAGTGATCGGGCATGATGACCCACGCCAGTGAGTGGGCCAGCCCTTGATGTTGAGCGATTCGAAATTGAGAGACCACTAATCGACCGAGATGAAAATCAGTGAATATTGGCACCCTTTCGTGGAGGTTGGTCGTGATGAGGTAGGTGCGGTTGTGTTCGCTGAACCGGCCAATACGCAGGCGGTGTGAAGCGGGGAGGTCAGCCATTCCTTGGCCTCTCTTCAGTGGGTGTTCTGAGAGGCTAGATGAGGGAGCCTGAGGTTGATCTACGGGCTTTGGGCAGGATGTGTCTGAACGCGCGCTATCGCGAGCAAGCCCGCTCCCACAGGGGATTTGCAGTGTTCATACAATGTGTGTCTAACGCTGATCCACTGTGGGAGCGGGCTTGCTCGCGATTAGTGCAGGCAGCGCGGTCTATCAGTCCGGCTCACAGCCTTTGAGCACCAACCGGATAATCGTCTGCGCCGCCGCCTCGTAATCGGCTTCATCGAGCTTGGCCTTGCCGGTCACCGCGGAAATCTGCCAGTCAAAATCCGCGTAGGTCTGGGTCGCGGCCCAGATGCTGAACATCAAGTGATTGGGGTCAATCGTCGCGATCAGGCCGCGATCCACCCAGTGCTGGATGCAGTTGATGTTGTGTTTGGCTTGGGCGTTGAGCTGCTCGACCTGCTCGGCGCTCAAGTGCGGCGCGCCGTGCATGATTTCGCTGGCGAATACCTTGGAGGCAAACGGCAGGTCGCGCGAGATGCGGATTTTCGAGCGGATGTAATTGCTCAACACCACCGAAGGCTCACCCGCAGGGTTAAACGGCGTGGACGCCGCCAGGATCGGCTCGATAATGCTTTCGAGCACCTCGCGGTAGAGGTTGTCCTTGGACTTGAAGTAGTAATAGACGTTGGGCTTGGGCAGCCCGGCCTTGGCGGCGATGTCGCTGGTTTTGGTCGCGGCGAAGCCCTTGTCGGCAAACTCCTCGCTGGCCGCCCGCAAAATCTTTTCTTTGTTGCGCTCGCGAATGGTGCTCATAGACCAGCAGTTTCCTTGCCAAGACAGGCGGTTGCGCATGGTAGCACCGGCTTTGCGCCAGCCTCAACAATGTGCCCGCAAAGCGCTGGGCCGCGCTATGCTCGCCCCCTCTCTCCCTAATGGAAGCCCGATTCATGGCAGGAAGCAGCTTGTTGGTTTTGATCGACGATATCGCCGCGGTACTCGACGACGTTGCACTGATGACAAAAGTGGCGGCAAAAAAGACCGCCGGTGTGCTGGGCGACGATCTTGCGCTTAACGCCCAGCAGGTTTCCGGAGTGCGTGCCGAACGCGAAATTCCGGTGGTGTGGGCGGTCGCCAAGGGCTCGTTTATCAACAAGCTGATTCTGGTGCCCACCGCTTTGTTGATCAGTGCGTTTGCACCGTGGGCGGTAACACCGCTGTTGATGCTTGGTGGGGCATATTTGTGTTTCGAGGGCTTTGAAAAGCTCGCGCATAAATTCCTCCACAGCAAAACCGACGTTGAGGCTGAACATGCCGAGGTGGTGAAAGCTGTCGCCGACCCTGCGACCGACCTGGTGGCCTTCGAGAAGGATAAAATCAAGGGGGCGGTCCGTACGGACTTCATCCTCTCTGCCGAGATCATCGCCATCACGCTCGGCACCGTGGCTGATGCACCCCTGATGCAGCAGGTCATCGTGCTGTCTGGCATCGCGATTGTCATGACCATCGGCGTTTACGGCCTGGTGGCCGGTATCGTCAAGCTGGATGACTTGGGCCTGTGGCTGACCGAAAAACCAGGCCAAGCGGCGCGCAGCATCGGCGGGGCGATTTTGCGCGTAGCGCCCTACATGATGAAAAGCTTGTCGGTGATTGGCACAGCGGCGATGTTTATGGTCGGCGGCGGCATTCTGACTCACGGTGTGCCGGCGGTGCATCACTGGATCGAGGCGGTGAGCCAGAGCACCGGTGGCTTGGCGTGGCTGATGCCTACGCTGCTCAATGCGGTGGCGGGGATAATTGCGGGGGCCATTGTGTTGGCCGTGGTTCAGGTAATTGGCAAGGTATGGCGAGCTGCAAAGCGCTGACGGGTTCGCATCGTCGGCACATAAAGTCGTCGCCATAAAAAAAGGCCATTCAATCGAATGGCCTTTTTTTGTCACGGTGGTTACTCGGCGATCTGCAACTTGCGCGACTCGGTGTAAATGTAGCGGACCTTTTCATACTCGAACGGCGAGTTCATCTGGCCGTAGCGGAAGCTGGTCTGGTAGCGCTTGTCGACGGCGCGCAAAGCCCAGATTTCCGGGTGGTTTTCGCTGACTTTGGACACGTTCAGGAAGTTGATCTGCGACTCTGCACTGTAATCGACGAGCAGGCCGCCGGTGTCGCGCAGGTTCGATGGGCCGAAGATCGGCAGCATCACATAGGCGCCGCCAGGTACGCCGTAGAAACCCAACGTTTGGCCGAAGTCTTCGCTCTGGCGCGGCAGGCCCATGGCGGTGGCCGGGTCCCACAGGCCGGCGATGCCGATAGTGGTGTTAAGCAACAGGCGCCCGGTGGTTTCCAGCGAGCGGTGGCCCTTGAGTTGCAACAGGCTGTTCACCAGGTTCGGCACGTCGCCCAAATTGTTGAAAAAGTTGCTCACGCCGGTGCGCAGGAAGCTCGGTGTGATATAGCGGTAACCATCCACCACTGGCAGGAACACCCACTGGTCGAAGCGGTAGTTGAAGTGGTACACGCGGCGGTTCCACGACTCCAGCGGGTCATAGACGTTGAGCGCCGTCAGTGACGAACGTTCGAACTCACGCTGGTCCAGGCCCGGGTTGAACTTGAGCTTGGTCAACGGCTCTTTGAAACCGTCGTTATCGACCTTGACCGGTTCGTGCGCCTTGCTGTTGTCGGCATTGGCGACGCCCGCACACATCAGGGCGGCGAGCAGCAGAAGATATTTAGCCACGGAAGAACTCCAGCATGGCGTCGGCGTTGACGCGGTAATTAAGGTTGCCGCAGTGGCCGCCCAGCGGGTAGACGGTCAAGCGATCGCCGAAGGTTTTACGCAGAAAACCCAAGTCGCCAGGGCCGAGGATCACGTCGTCGGCGTTGTGCATCACGGCGATTTTCGGGCTGGTGTGCAGGTAATCCTTGAGGGCATACAGGCTCACCTGATCGACCAGTTGCAGCAGGCTGCCGCCGTCGGAGCGCGCGCGCCACATCGGGATTACTTGTTCGGTCAGGTAGCAGTCGAAGTCACATTGCAGCGCGCGTTTGAGGAACGGCGTGAGGCTGGTGCCTTCGGTGATCGGGTATTTGGGCGGGATGATCAGGCCGCGACGGTTGATCAGGTCCGAAGTGAAGGCAATGTCGGCCGCCGAGAAGCGGAACGAAGTACCGATCAGCATGGCCATCTGTTCATTGGTCAGGTGCTGCTTGGAGTTCTGGAAGTCGTAGAGCAGGGCGTCGTTGAGGTCGATGTAACCCTTTTGCTGGAAGTAACGCGTTAGCTTGTTCAGCACCAGCTCATAAAAGGTGGTGGTGTTGTTGATGCCCTTGACCTCGGTTTGCACCAGCTTGTCGAGGTTGGTGATCGAGGTATAGAGGTTGACCGGCGGGTTCAGCAGCAACACTTTCTTGAAGTTGAAGCTGCGACGGGTCTCGTCGAGTTTGCTCACAAACGCCGCGTCCAGAGCGCCCAGGCTGTAACCGGTGAGGTAGAAGTCGGTCACCGGCAGTGAGGCGTTCTGCGCGCGCACGGCTTGCATCACGCGGTACATGTCTTCGGCGTCTTCCTGGGTGATACCCGGCGTGGCGAAGCGCGAGGCGGCGCTGATGAAGTCGAAGCTGGTCGGCGACGACAGTTGCACCACGTGGTAGCCGGCCTGGTAATAGAGTTTTTTCAGGTATTCGTTGATGCTGCTATCAAACCGCGCACCGGTACCGGCGATCAGGAAGATCAGCGGCGCGGCGTGGTCTTGCTTGGCGATGCGGTAGGTGAGTTTTTTCACCGCCCAGAAGTTGTCCGGCAGGCTGAACTCGCGCTCGGGGCGCATGTTCAGCGTGTAGTCGGACTGGTTGATCTCGTCGTCCGTCGGCAATTTAGGCCGAAGGTCAGGCGGCGTGGTGGCGATGGTCGCTTCGAACGGGTTGGTCAAAGGGAAGCCATAGGTGGCTTGGTCTATATCGACGGCCAGTGCTGACGCACTCAAAAAAAGGCTGCCCAGTAAGGCAGCGCAGCGCAAGGAACGGAGCATGACTTAATCCCTAAGAGGAAACGTGCTGAATGAAGTTCGCAGGCTATGACCACCGCGTTGCCACCGAAGTGCCAGCTTTCGGCACGAAAAATCGGAAAATAACGTCGGAATCGGGGTAATAGTTGCGAGACGATACACTTTGTGACGCTTGGATGAATACTTATCTGTGCAGACACCTTGCTAAAGGCGGCCGTGGGATTAAGCTGAGCGCCGTTTTGCCTATCGGAGTGCCCCAATGTCCCGCCGCTTGCCGTTGATTTTGCTGCTTATTGCCCTGCCGTTATGGCTGGCCGCCAGTTATGGCGCACGTTACGGTTTTATGGAGGACAGCCAGTGGGTGGGCATCTGTGCCGATGATGCGAGCCGCTGGGAATGCCAACTGCGTTCAAGCCTTGGGCTGATGATTCACTTCAACGTGTTGGGCTGGGCTGCGTTGGCCACGTCGGTGCTCGCGTTTTTTGTGCCGGGCCGTGTGGGCTGGGGCTTGGCGGTGCTGGGTTTGGTGTTCGGGTTGCCGGCGTTGGCGTTGTATAACACCACATTTGCGGTGTTTGCGGTGGTGATTGCGGGGTTGCGGTTGGTCAGGAAGCCGCGGGTTGCCTGACAGGGACAATCGCGAGCAAGCCCGCTCCCACAGTTGACCGAGTGCACACTCTGGAATGCATTCAAGTGTGGGAGCGGGCTTGCTCGCGATAGCGGTTCTAAACCTTGCGCACCCGCAAGCAACGCCACAACGCCACCACCATCAACCCGCTGACCAGCGCCCAACCCCACGCCTGCTGGTTCAGCAAGCCTTCACGGTAAAGCTGCGGCGCAATGCCTGCGCCGATGATGAAGGTCAGTAGCGCAATCTCCCGACGTGGCCCGTGCACCGGGCGCACCAGGTACACCAGCGCCGGCAGCAGCAACGCGGCACTTGGGAAGCTGCGATAACGCGGGTCAAACACCAGCGCCAGCATCATCACTGCACCGGCAAACCCGGCGATTGCGACCAGCCAGCCGGCGCGCTGTTCAAGCCAGTTGAACGCGCGCTGGCGCCAACCTTCGCGGGCGCTCAATGCCAGTGCAGCATGCGCCAGCACCAACAGGTTCAACACTATTAGCAACCCGGCCCACACCCATTCATCGTTGGAGCGTGCGGTCACGCGGGTCAGTTCGGCCCAGGTGCCGATGGAGCAGGCTGCGACAGCGCCGAGCAATGGCAACAGCCACGCTGAGCGAGTGCTGCGCACGCGGCCACCGAGCACCAGGGTGCCGAGCAGGATGATTGCGCCGGTGCCCAACCACAGCGGCCAGTACGGCACATTGGTCACCGGGCCGGCGAGGATGCCCTTGTCCTGGCGGTCTGCATCAAACAAACCCCAGTACCCGCCGACCGCGCCTTCACTGGCGCGTTTCCACGGTTGGTCAAAGGCTTCGATCAGGTTGTAATGCCAGCCATTCGCTTCAGCCATGGCCACAAAGCCGCGCATGAACCTGGCTTCGTTGACCCGGCTCGGCACTGCGGTTTCGCGCTGGCGGCCTTCGCTGGGCCAGCCGGTCTCGCCGATCAGCACGTCTTTGGGCGCAAATTTGTTGCCGAAGGTCTGGCGTACGTCGCCCACATGCTTGAGCGCCTGGTCGATGCCCGACGGGTCATCTTCCCAGTAGGGCAGCAGGTGGATGGTCAAAAAGTCCACCGCCGGGGCGATTTCCGGGTGTTTCAGCCAGAACTCCCACACGTCGGCATAGGTGACCGGCTGCTTGATCTGGCTTTTGACCTTGTGAATCAACGTCACCAGTTGTTTGGCGGTGACTTCTTTGCGCAACAGGGCTTCGTTGCCGACGATGACCGAGGTCACCACGTCAGGGTTGGCGTTGGCGGAGACGATCAACAGGTCGACTTCCTTTTCGGTCATCACCGGGTCACTGCTGACCCAGGCGCCGATCATCAACTTCAACCCGTGCTTGCGCGCCAGGCCCGGCAAGGCTTCCAGGCCGGTCATGGAGTAGGTGCGGATGCATTCAAAGCGAGTCGCCAGCAGCGCCAGGTCGGCGTCCATGCGCTCGGGGCGCAGTGTGAACGGCTGGTCGAACGGCGACTGGTCCTTGTCGAACGGCGTATAAGAGGCGCACTGCATTTTGTGGCTGGCGCTGGCGACGTCCGGCAACACCACTGGCCGGCCGAGGCCATACCAATAGCCCACAAGGGCCAGCAAGCCGAGGATCAAGGCGAAACAATAGGGCAGGGCAGGGAAGCGTGCAGTCGCGGGCATGGTCGGCTTATCTGGAGGAGCAAAGGCGCGCATCTTACCCGGATTTAGCCGGTTCCAGTGGGGCTGCATGATTTTGACATGCAAAGTTCGGGCGGGATTCTGTTGCGATGGCCTGTAAATCGTCGCTGCTGGCGATGTGATGTCGTTACTGGCTGACCAGAGGTCGCAGTCAGAGCAGGACTAACGCCCCGGCAGGTTGATGATCAAAGAGTCAGCACGCAACTGATGCCGCCGCAACCGGATCGATGCGCGTGAAGGGTGCGCGGCGCACCACCGAACAACAGGTTGACGTCGCCCGGCATCCGTCGGGCGCAGCACTTTCGGGGAAGTAATATGAAGATGCGACGACTCTTGGGCGCAGCTGCCACTCTGGTAGTTGCGATGGGCTCCACACTGGCCAGCGCCGACAGCAAAACCCTGAGCATCGGCTACGTAGATGGCTGGTCCGACAGCGTTGCCACCACGCATGTGGCGGCAGAGGTGATCAAGCAAAAGCTCGGTTATGACGTGAAACTGCAAGCCGTGGCCACCGGGATCATGTGGCAGGGCGTGGCCACCGGCAAGCTCGATGCGATGCTCTCGGCCTGGCTGCCCGTGACCCACGGTGAGTACTGGGCCAAGAACAAGGACAAGGTGGTCGACTACGGCCCCAACTTCAAGGATGCGAAAATTGGCTTGATCGTGCCGGAGTACGTCAAAGCCAAGTCCATCGAAGACCTCAAGACCGACACCACCTTCAAGAACAAAATCGTCGGCATCGACGCCGGTTCAGGCGTAATGCTCAAGACCGACGAGGCGATCAAAGCCTACGGCCTGGACTACAAACTGCAAGCCAGCTCAGGCGCCGCGATGATCGCCGAACTGACCCGTGCCGAAGACAAGCAAGACTCCATTGCGGTGACCGGTTGGGTGCCCCACTGGATGTTCGCCAAGTGGAAACTGCGTTTCCTCGACGATCCGAAAGGCATTTATGGTGCTGCTGAAACCGTTAACAGCATTGGCAGCAAGGGCCTTGAGAAGAAAGCGCCGGAAGTCGTAGCCTTCCTGAAGAAATTCCAGTGGGCCTCCAAGGATGAAATCGGCGAAGTCATGCTCGCCATTCAAGACGGCGCCAAGCCTGAAGCCGCGGCCAAAGACTGGGTCGCCAAGCACCCTGAGCGCGTGGCCGAGTGGACCGCTAAATAACACGCCGATGTAACCCTGTGGGAGGGGGTTGCTGACGATGGCGATGCGTCAGTCAAAGATGTTTCAACTGGCACATCGCTACCGGTAGCAAGCCCCTTCCCACATTGAGTTTGACCTCCCCGCAAATGTTTCTGCGCTCCGCCAAACCCTCGCTACACTCCCTCTACTACTAAGGTCGTCTGGAACGTGTTCCGCAGCCGCATACAGTGGATACGTTCCAATAATAAAAAAGCTGTGCTGCGAGGATAAAAACAATGAACGACAGCATTTACCTCTCGATTCAAAACAGCCCGCGCTTCAAGGAGCTGGTGAAAAAAAGAGAACGGTTCGCCTGGATTCTCTCGGCGACCATGCTTGGGCTTTACTCCGCTTTCATTCTGTTAATTGCCTACGGGCCTCAAGTGCTGGGGGCCAAGCTCAGCCCTGGTTCGTCTGTTACCTGGGGCATCCCGATCGGGGTAGGGCTGATTGTTTCGGCCTTCATCCTCACCGGCATCTACGTACGACGCGCCAATGGCGAATTTGACGACCTGAACAATGCGATTCTCAAGGAGGCTGCGCAATGATCCGGCGTCTATTGGCGGTACTCGGCGCTTCGGTCTTTGCGCCCGCTGTTTGGGCGGCGGAAGCATTGACCGGTGAAGTGCAAAAACAACCGTTGAACATTTCAGCGATCGTTATGTTCGTGGCCTTTGTCGGCGCGACCCTGTGCATCACTTACTGGGCGTCCAAGCGCAACAAATCGGCGGCTGACTACTATGCAGCCGGCGGCAAGATCACCGGTTTCCAGAACGGCCTGGCGATTGCCGGCGACTATATGTCGGCGGCGTCTTTCCTGGGTATTTCCGCGCTGGTGTACACCTCCGGCTACGACGGCCTGATCTACTCGATCGGCTTTTTGGTGGGTTGGCCGATCATTCTGTTCCTGATCGCCGAGCGCCTGCGTAACCTGGGCAAGTACACGTTTGCCGACGTGGCCTCCTACCGTTTGGGGCAAACCCAGATCCGCAGCCTGTCGGCGTGTGGCTCGCTGGTGGTCGTGGCGTTCTACCTGATCGCGCAGATGGTCGGTGCGGGCAAGCTGATCCAACTGCTGTTCGGCCTGGACTACCACGTAGCGGTCATCCTGGTGGGCATCCTGATGTGCATGTACGTGCTGTTCGGCGGCATGCTGGCAACCACGTGGGTGCAGATCATCAAGGCAGTGCTACTGCTGTCCGGTGCCTCGTTCATGGCGCTGATGGTGATGAAGCACGTCAACTTCGACTTCAACATGCTGTTTTCCGAGGCGATCAAGGTTCACCCTAAAGGTGAGGCGATCATGAGCCCCGGTGGCCTGGTGAAAGACCCGATTTCGGCATTCTCCCTGGGCCTGGCACTGATGTTCGGTACCGCCGGCCTGCCGCACATCCTGATGCGTTTCTTCACCGTAAGCGACGCCAAGGAAGCGCGTAAGAGCGTGCTGTATGCCACAGGCTTCATCGGCTACTTCTACATCCTGACGTTTATCATCGGCTTTGGCGCGATCCTGCTGGTCAGCACCAACCCTGCGTTCAAGGATGCGGCTGGCGCGTTGCTCGGCGGTAACAACATGGCGGCGGTGCACCTGGCCGACGCGGTAGGCGGCAGTCTGTTCCTGGGCTTCATCTCGGCCGTGGCGTTTGCCACCATCCTCGCGGTGGTTGCCGGTTTGACCCTCGCCGGTGCTTCGGCGGTGTCGCATGACCTGTACGCCAGCGTGATCAAGAAAGGCAAGGCTAACGACAAGGACGAGATTCGCGTATCGAAGATCACTACCGTGGCCTTGGGTGTATTAGCCATCGGCCTGGGTATCCTGTTCGAAAGCCAGAACATCGCGTTCATGGTTGGCCTGGCGTTCTCGATTGCTGCGAGCTGTAACTTCCCGGTGCTGCTGCTTTCCATGTACTGGAAAAACCTCACCACCCGTGGCGCGATGATTGGCGGCTGGCTGGGCTTGATCAGTGCCGTTGGCCTGATGGTGCTTGGCCCGACCATCTGGGTCTCGATCCTGCACCATGAAAAAGCCATCTTCCCGTACGAGTACCCGGCGCTGTTCTCGATGATCATTGCGTTCGTCGGCATCTGGTTCTTCTCCATCACCGACAAGTCGGCGGCGGCGGTGAAAGAGCGTGCGCTGTACTTCCCGCAGTTTGTGCGTTCGCAAACGGGGTTGGGGGCGAGTGGGGCGGTGAATCATTGAGGCAGTTGCAAGCTTTAAGCTACAAGCTGCAAGTTAGAAGCAGTGTTGTATAGAGAAATACCCCTGTCGTGAGGCAGGGGTATTTTTTTGCTTGTAGCTAACAGCTTGAAGCTTGCAGCTCACTAAATCCCGGGCAAAAAAACGGCCTCATAAAGAGGCCGTTTTATTTGGCTGGGTTTAGTGCCGATCTTCCAGCTTGGTAATGTCACGCGACTCGTAGCCGGTGTACAACTGGCGCGGGCGGCCAATCTTGTACGGGCTGGAGAGCATTTCTTTCCAGTGGGAGATCCAGCCCACGGTCCGCGCCAGGGCGAAGATCACGGTGAACATGCTGGTTGGAATGCCGATCGCCTTGAGGATGATCCCCGAGTAGAAGTCGACGTTCGGGTACAGCGAGCGTTCGATGAAGTACGGGTCGGTCAGGGCGATCTCTTCCAGGCGCATGGCCAGTTCGAGTTGCGGATCGTTCTTGATGCCCAGTTCCTTCAACACTTCGTCGCAGGTCTGCTTCATGACAGTGGCGCGTGGGTCGCGGTTTTTGTAAACCCGGTGACCGAAGCCCATCAGTTTGAACGGATCGTTCTTGTCCTTGGCCTTGGCGATGAAGGCGTCGATGTTCGAGACATCGCCGATTTCATCGAGCATGGTCAATACGGCTTCGTTCGCACCGCCGTGAGCAGGGCCCCACAGTGCGGCGATACCGGCGGCGATACAGGCAAACGGGTTGGCACCCGAAGAGCCCGCCAGGCGCACGGTAGAGGTGGAAGCATTCTGTTCGTGGTCGGCGTGCAGGATGAAGATCTTGTCCATCGCCTTGGCCAGCACCGGGCTGATCGGTTTGATCTCGCACGGGGTGTTGAACATCATGTGCAGGAAGTTTTCCGCGTACGTCAGGTCGTTGCGCGGGTACATCATGGGTTGGCCCATGGAGTACTTGTAAACCATTGCGGCCAGGGTCGGCATCTTGGCAACCAGGCGGATCGCGGAAATTTCGCGATGCTGCGGGTTATTGATGTCCAGGGAGTCGTGATAGAAGGCCGACAAGGCGCCGACTACGCCGCACATGACGGCCATCGGGTGGGCGTCGCGACGGAAGCCGTTGAAGAAGGTCTTCAACTGCTCGTGAACCATGGTGTGGTTCTTCACGGTGCTGACGAACTGGGCTTTCTGCTCAACCGTTGGCAGTTCGCCATTCAGCAGCAGGTAGCAGGTTTCGAGGTAGTCCGAGTGCTCGGCCAGTTGCTCGATCGGGTAACCGCGGTGAAGCAGAATGCCATTATCGCCATCGATATAGGTGATCTTCGACTCGCAAGAGGCGGTCGACATGAAGCCTGGGTCGAATGTGAAACGGCCCGTGGCCGTCAGACCCCGTACGTCTATAACATCGGGACCAACGGTGCCGGTTAAAATGGGCAGCTCGACGGGGGCTGCGCCCTCGATGATCAACTGCGCTTTTTTGTCAGCCATGTGGCCTCCTATTTATGCTTCAAATCATCAGACAGACCCCCCACGCAGGGCCCGCACCACTATAGTGAGATAAATTCAGATGTCAATTTGCCTAAAGTCTTGCCCCAGAAGGCTTTAACCGTACTTTTTCCTCGAAATTAACTGCCGTTTACGCCTTTTGTCCTGTCAGCGCAATCCGCTATTAGGGTGAGGAGCGCGCGTTGTCATTAGTAACCTAACTGTCTATACTCGGCCACCGACCGCCAAGGGCTTTTGGGCTTGCTTTCATTGGGGGTCGCACTCCCTGGGTGGTGCTACCTGACCAGTGCACTCCCCGACAACTTTGCCCTGATTGTTAGGGGCTCTTAAGTGTGAAAAAAAGCCGTGAATAGCCAACGACCTGTAAACCTAGACCTAAGGACCATCAAACTCCCCATCACCGGCGTTACGTCGTTCCTGCACCGTGTTTCCGGCATCATCCTGTTTCTTGGCCTGGGCATCATGCTTTACGCATTGAGCAAATCCCTGGGTTCCGAGGAAGGTTTCGCCGAGGTGAAGGCATGCTTGACCAGCCCGCTGGCCAAGTTCGTAGCATGGGGCCTCCTCTCCTCTCTGCTGTATCACCTGGTAGCCGGCGTGCGCCACTTGATTATGGACATGGGCATTGGTGAGACGCTGGAAGGCGGCCGCCTGGGCTCGAAAATCATCATCGCCATTTCCGTGGTGCTGATCGTTCTGGCAGGAGTTTGGATATGGTAACCAGCGTTACGAACCTTTCGCGTTCGGGCCTCTACGACTGGATGGCGCAGCGTGTGTCTGCGGTTGTTCTCGCGGCTTATTTCATTTTTCTGATCGGGTACCTCGTCGCACACCCAGGCATCAGCTTTGAGCAATGGCATGGCCTGTTTGCTCATAACGCGATGCGAATCTTCAGTCTGCTGGCACTGGTGGCTCTGGGCGCTCACGCCTGGGTCGGCATGTGGACCATCGCGACCGACTACCTGACGCCGATGGCGCTGGGCAAGTCCGCGACCGCAGTACGTTTCCTCTTTCAGGCAGTCTGCGGCGTTGCGATGTTCGCTTACTTCGTCTGGGGTGTGCAGATTCTTTGGGGTATCTGATTCATGGCTAACATTCCAACTATTTCATTCGACGCCATCATTATTGGTGGTGGCGGTGCTGGCATGCGCGCAGCGCTGCAGCTGGCCCAGGGCGGTCACAAGACTGCCGTGATCACCAAGGTGTTCCCAACGCGTTCCCACACGGTGTCGGCTCAAGGTGGCATCACCTGCGCCATCGCTTCCGCCGACCCGAACGATGACTGGCGCTGGCACATGTACGATACCGTCAAGGGTTCCGACTACATCGGTGACCAGGACGCTATCGAATACATGTGTCAGGAAGGCCCGGCCGCCGTGTTCGAGCTGGACCACATGGGTCTGCCGTTCTCGCGTACCGAACAAGGCCGTATCTACCAGCGCCCATTCGGCGGCCAGTCGAAGGATTACGGTAAAGGCGGGCAGGCTGCCCGTACCTGCGCCGCTTCCGACCGTACCGGCCACGCGCTGCTGCACACGCTTTATCAGGGCAACCTGAAAGCCGGCACCACCTTCCTGAACGAGTACTACGCGGTTGACCTCGTCAAGAACGCGCAAGGCGAGTTCGTCGGTGTGATCGCGATCTGCATCGAAACCGGTGAAACCACCTACATCCGCGCCAAGGCTACCGTGCTGGCGACTGGCGGTGCAGGGCGTATCTACGCGTCGACCACCAACGCCCTGATCAACACCGGTGACGGCGTCGGCATGGCATTGCGTGCCGGCGTACCGGTGCAAGACATTGAAATGTGGCAGTTCCACCCGACCGGCATCGCCGGCGCCGGTGTACTGGTGACCGAAGGTTGCCGTGGTGAAGGTGGTTACCTGATCAACAAGCACGGCGAGCGTTTCATGGAGCGTTATGCGCCGAACGCGAAAGACCTTGCCGGTCGTGACGTTGTAGCCCGTTCGATGGTTAAAGAGATCATCGCCGGCAACGGCTGTGGCCCGAACGGCGACCACGTACTGCTGAAGCTCGATCACCTGGGCGAAGAAGTGCTGCACAGCCGCCTGCCAGGTATCTGTGAGCTGTCCAAGACCTTTGCTCACGTTGACCCGGTGGTTGCTCCGGTTCCGGTTGTACCGACTTGCCACTACATGATGGGCGGTGTTCCGACCAACATTCATGGCCAGGCGATCACCCAGAACGCCGAAGGCGTGGACGAGATCATTCATGGTCTGTTCGCGGTAGGCGAAGTAGCCTGCGTATCGGTACACGGCGCCAACCGTCTGGGCGGCAACTCGCTGCTCGACCTGGTGGTATTCGGCCGCGCTGCCGGCCTGCACCTGGAAAAAGCGCTGACTGACGGCATCGAATACGATGACGCTACCGACGCCAACATCGAAGCGGCTCTGGCGCGTCTGAACGCTCTGAACGAGCGCACCGATGGCGAAGACGTGGCAACCCTGCGTCGCGAGCTGCAAAGCTGCATGCAGAACTACTTCGGTGTGTTCCGTACCGGCGAGTACATGCAGAAGGGCATCGCCCAGTTGGCCGACCTGCGTACGCGCATCGCCAACGTCAAGATCAACGACAAGAGCCAGGCGTTCAACACCGCTCGTATCGAAGCCCTTGAGCTGCAAAACCTGCTGGAAGTGGCTGAAGCCACGGCGATCGCCGCTGAGGTTCGTAAAGAGTCCCGTGGTGCGCACGCGCGTGAAGACTTTGAAGATCGCGATGACGAAAACTGGTTGTGCCACACCCTGTTCTTCCCGGGTGACAAGCGCGTAACCAAGCGTGCCGTGAATTTCTCGCCGAAGACGGTTCCGACGTTTGAACCGAAAATTCGGACTTACTAAGGGTGGCTGCCATGTTGAAAGTCAGTGTTTACCGTTACAACCCTGATCAGGACGCTGCGCCGTTCATGCAGGAGTTCCAGGTCGATACCGGTGGTAAAGACCTGATGGTGCTGGACGTACTGGCACTGATCAAAGAGCAGGACGAGGGTTTCTCTTATCGTCGCTCTTGCCGCGAGGGTGTTTGCGGCTCCGATGGCATGAACATCAACGGTAAAAACGGCCTGGCGTGCATCACGCCGCTGTCCGCCGTGGTTAAAGGCAACAAGCTGATCGTTCGTCCTCTGCCAGGTTTGCCGGTTATCCGTGACCTCGTCGTCGATATGAGCATCTTCTACAAGCAATACGAGAAAGTTAAGCCGTTCCTGCAGAATGACACGCCGGCCCCGGCCATCGAGCGTCTGCAGTCGCCTGAAGAGCGTGAAAAGCTCGACGGTCTGTACGAGTGCATTCTGTGCGCTTGCTGCTCGACCTCGTGCCCATCCTTCTGGTGGAACCCGGACAAGTTCCTGGGCCCGGCCGCTCTGCTGCAAGCGTACCGCTTCCTGGCAGACAGCCGCGACACCAAGACGTCCGAGCGTCTGGCTTCACTGGATGACCCGTTCAGCGTATTCCGCTGCCGCGGGATCATGAACTGCGTCAACGTATGTCCCAAAGGCCTGAACCCGACTAAGGCCATTGGTCATATTCGTAACATGCTGCTGCAAAACGGCGTGTAAGCGACGTAACAAGGCAGGACCGTTGTGCCCGTAAATGCTGCGGCGCAGGCTTCAACCGGCGCCGTAGTTTTAACTTGAGCAGCGACTTACAAAGCCGCGGCTCTTATTTTGAAGAAATGAGACAAGCAGGGGCATTCGGGTTGGTACCCGAACTATCAGCGTGATCCTAAGTGGCTTGTTTTGGTCGCTGCACTTGGCCTTTTGCAAGCAAACTCGGTGTTTTCGCCGGTGGTGTCCCCAAATCGAGGGTGACCAAGCATGCAAGAAAGCGTGATGCAGCGCATGTGGAACAGCGGCTATCTTTCAGGTGGTAACGCTGCCTATGTGGAAGAGCTTTATGAGCTCTACCTGCACGACCCTAACGCTGTGCCAGAAGAATGGCGCACCAAATTTCAGACGTTGTCTTCAGACGGCAACGCTGCCACCGATGTATCGCATGCAACAATTCGCGATCAATTTGTGCTGCTGGCAAAGAACCAGCGCCGCGCTCAACCGGTTTCTGCCGGTAGCGTGAGCAGTGAGCATGAAAAGAAGCAAGTTGAAGTACTGCGACTGATCCAGGCCTACCGGATGCGTGGCCACCAGGCGGCCCAGCTTGACCCGCTGGGGCTCTGGCAGCGTCCTGCACCTGCTGACCTGTCGATCAATCATTACGGCTTGACCAATGCCGATCTTGATACGACCTTCCGTGCCGGCGACCTGTTCATCGGCAAAGAGGAAGCGAGCCTACGCGAAATTCACGAAGCGTTGCAGCAGACATATTGCCGCACCATCGGCGCTGAATTTACGCACATCACCGATTCCGAGCAGCGCCACTGGTTCCAGCACCGCCTTGAAGGCGTGCGTGGCCGCCCGGTGTTGTCCGCCGATGTGCGCAGCCACCTGCTGGAGCGCGTGACTGCAGCCGAAGGTCTCGAGAAATACCTGGGCACCAAATACCCGGGCACCAAGCGTTTCGGCCTGGAAGGCGGCGAGAGCCTGATTCCGATGCTCGACGAGCTGATCCAGCGTTCCGGTTCCTACGGCACCAAGGAAGTCGTGATCGGCATGGCTCACCGTGGTCGTCTGAACGTGTTGGTTAACACTTTCGGCAAGAACCCGCGCGAGCTGTTCGACGAGTTCGAAGGCAAGAAGAAGGTCGAGCTGGGTTCCGGTGACGTTAAATATCACCAGGGCTTCTCGTCCAACGTGATGACCACCGGCGGTGAAGTTCACCTGGCCATGGCGTTCAACCCGTCCCACCTGGAAATCGTTTCGCCAGTGGTCGAGGGTTCGGTACGTGCGCGCCAGGACCGTCGCAACGACACCACCGGTGAAAAAGTTCTGCCGATTTCGATCCACGGTGACGCGGCATTTGCCGGTCAGGGCGTGGTTCTGGAAACGTTCCAGATGTCGCAGACTCGCGGCTTCAAGACCGGTGGTACGGTTCACATCGTTATCAACAACCAGGTCGGCTTCACCATCAGCAACCCACTGGACGCGCGCTCTACCGAGTACGCGACCGACGTTGCGAAGATGATCCAGGCGCCGATCCTGCACGTTAACGGTGATGATCCGGAAGCCGTGTTGTTCGTGACCCAGTTGGCCATTGACTACCGCATGCAGTTCAAGCGTGACGTGGTGATCGACCTGGTTTGCTACCGCCGTCGCGGTCACAACGAAGCGGATGAGCCAAGCGGCACCCAGCCGATGATGTACCAGCAGATCGCCAAGCAGCGCACCACCCGTGAGCTGTACGCCGAAAGCCTGACCAAGGCCGGTGTAGTCGACGACGCGCGTGTTCAAGAGAAGATCGACGAATACCGCAACGCGCTGGATAACGGCCTGCACGTAGTAAAAAGCCTGGTTAAAGAGCCGAACAAAGAGCTGTTCGTTGACTGGCGCCCGTACCTGGGCCACGCCTGGACTGCACGTCACGACACTACGTTCGACCTGAAAACCTTGCAGGAACTGTCTGCCAAGCTGCTGGAAATTCCAGACGGCTTTGTCGTACAGCGCCAGGTTGCGAAGATCTACGAAGACCGTCAGAAGATGCAAGCCGGCGGCCTGCCGATCAACTGGGGTTACGCCGAAACCATGGCGTACGCGACCCTGGCGTTCGAAGGTCACCCGATTCGCATGACCGGCCAGGACATCGGCCGCGGCACGTTCTCGCACCGTCACGCGGTGTTGCACAACCAGAAAGACGCGGGCACCTACATTCCGCTGCAAAACCTGTACGCAGGCCAGCCACGTTTCGACCTGTACGATTCGTTCCTGTCCGAAGAAGCCGTACTGGCGTTCGAATACGGCTACTCGACCACCACGCCGCAGGCGCTGGTGATCTGGGAAGCCCAGTTCGGCGACTTTGCCAACGGTGCCCAAGTGGTTATTGACCAATTCATCACCAGCGGCGAGCACAAGTGGGGCCGTCTGTGCGGTCTGACCATGTTGCTGCCACACGGTTATGAAGGTCAGGGGCCGGAGCACTCCTCGGCCCGTCTTGAGCGTTACCTGCAGCTGTGCGCCGAGCACAACATTCAGGTGTGTGTGCCGACTACCCCGGCCCAGATCTACCACTTGCTGCGTCGCCAGGTGATCCGCCCGCTGCGCAAGCCGCTGGTCGTGCTGACGCCGAAGTCGCTGTTGCGTCATAAACTGGCCATCTCGACCCTGGAAGATCTGGCCGACGGTTCGTTCCAGACCGTTATTCCAGAAATCGACACGCTGGACGCCGCCAAGGTCACTCGCCTGATCCTGTGCAGCGGCAAGGTTTACTACGACTTGCTGGAAAAACGCCGTGCCGAAGGCCGCGAAGACATCGCCATCGTGCGTATCGAGCAGCTTTACCCGTTCCCGGAAGACGACCTGATGGAGGCCATCGCGCCTTACACCAACCTCACGAATGCCGTGTGGTGTCAGGAAGAACCGATGAACCAGGGCGCGTGGTACAGCAGCCAGCATCACCTGCGTCGCAGCATCGGTAACCACAAAATAGGCCTTGGCCTGGAGTACGCCGGTCGTGATGCTTCTGCTGCACCTGCGTGTGGTTATGCGTCGATGCACGCCGAACAGCAGGAAAAACTGCTGAAAGATGCTTTCACTGTTTAACGCCTTCGCGCTGACTGAAACCGAATTTTAAGGACCCACAGATAATGGCTATCGAAATCAAAGCCCCGTCATTCCCGGAATCGGTTGCCGATGGCACCGTTGCCACCTGGCACAAGAAACCAGGCGACGCCGTAAAGCGTGATGACCTGATCGTCGACATCGAGACCGACAAAGTCGTTCTGGAAGTGTTGGCCGAAGCTGACGGCGTGCTGGGCGCGATCGTTGCCGAAGAGGGCGCTACCGTCCTGTCGAACCAGGTGCTGGGCTCGATCGAAGCGGGCGGCGCTGCTGCTGCCGCTCCGGCCGCAGCTGCACCGGCTGCCGCTGCTGCACCAGCTGCTGCACCGGCGGCGGCTGGCGAAGACCCAATCGCTGCACCGGCTGCTCGTCAACTGGCCGACGAAAACGGCATCAACCTGGCCTCCATCAAAGGCACCGGCAAAGACGGCCGTGTGACCAAGGAAGACGTGGTTGCTGCGGTTGAAGCCAAGAAAGCCGCGCCGGCTGCCGCACCTGCCAAGCCTGCCGCCCCGGCTGCCGCTGCACCTGTGTTCGCTGCAGGCGACCGCACCGAGAAGCGCGTGCCGATGACTCGCGTACGTGCCACCGTGGCCAAGCGCCTGGTTGAAGCACAGTCGAACATGGCGATGCTGACCACCTTCAACGAAGTCGACATGACTGAAGTGATGGCCCTGCGTTCGAAGTACAAGGACCTGTTCGAGAAGTCCCACAATGGCGTGCGCCTGGGCTTCATGTCGTTCTTCGTCAAAGCGGCTACCGAAGCGCTGAAGCGTTACCCGGCAGTCAACGCCTCGATCGACGGCACCGACATCGTTTACCACGGCTATGCTGACGTCGGCGTTGCCGTGTCGAGCGACCGTGGCCTGGTAGTACCGGTGCTGCGTAACGCCGAGCTGATGAGCCTGGCTGAAATCGAAGGCGGCATTGCCGGCTTCGGCAAAAAAGCCCGTGACGGCAAGCTGACCATCGACGAGATGACCGGCGGTACCTTCACCATCACTAACGGTGGTACCTTCGGTTCGATGATGTCGACCCCGATCGTCAACCCGCCACAAGCTGCGATCCTCGGCATGCACAACATCCTCCAGCGTCCGATGGCGATCAACGGCCAAGTCGTGATCCGCCCGATGATGTACCTGGCGCTGTCGTACGATCACCGCCTGATCGATGGTAAAGAAGCCGTGACGTTCCTGGTGACCATCAAGAACCTGCTGGAAGACCCGGCTCGTCTTCTTCTGGATATCTAAAAAGCAGCTGCAAGTTTCAAGCTGCAAGCTCCAGGCCCAAAGCGGGCGAGCGGTGCTTTCAACTTGTGGCTTGCAGCTTGTAGCTTGCAGCTAAAAAGGGAACCTTTTTATGACACAGAAATTTGACGTTGTAGTGATTGGTGCAGGTCCTGGCGGCTATGTTGCCGCCATCAAGGCCGCACAACTGGGCCTCTCGACTGCTTGCATCGAAAAATACACCGACAAGGAAGGCAAACTGGCACTGGGCGGTACTTGCCTGAACGTTGGTTGCATTCCTTCCAAGGCGCTGCTGGACAGCTCCTGGAAATTCCACGAAGCCCAGGACGGTTTCGCGATTCACGGCATCAACCATGCTGGCGTGACCATGGACGTGCCGGCAATGATCGGCCGTAAAGCCAACATCGTTAAAGGCCTGACTTCCGGCGTTGCGACCTTGTTCAAGGCCAATGGCGTGACTTCCCTGCAAGGCCACGGCAAGCTGCTGGCCGGCAAGAAAGTCGAGCTGACCAAGCCTGACGGTTCGGTAGAAATCATTGAAGCCGAAAACGTGATCCTGGCGTCTGGCTCGCGCCCAATCGACATTCCGCCAGCGCCAGTTGACCACAACGTCATCGTTGATTCGACCGGTGCCCTGGAGTTCCAGGCTATTCCTAAACGTCTGGGCGTGATCGGCGCTGGCGTGATCGGCCTGGAGTTGGGTTCGGTCTGGTCGCGTCTTGGCTCCGAAGTGACTGTGCTGGAAGCCCTGGACACGTTCCTGCTGGCTGCCGACACCGCGGTTTCCAAAGAAGCGTTTAAAACCCTGACCAAGCAAGGTCTGGACATCAAGTTGGGCGCTCGTGTTACCGGTTCCAAGGTCAATGGCGAAGAAGTCGTTGTGACCTACACCGATAAAGAGGGTGAAAAAACCATCACTTTCGACAAGCTGATCGTTGCTGTTGGCCGCCGCCCGGTGACCACCGAACTGTTGGCTTCCGACAGCGGTGTGAACATTGATGAGCGCGGCTTCGTCTTCGTTGACGATCATTGCGCTACCAGCGTCCCGGGCGTCTATGCCATCGGTGACGTGGTTCGCGGCATGATGCTGGCGCACAAGGCTTCCGAAGAAGGCGTGATGGTTGTTGAGCGCATCAAGGGCCACAAAACCCAGATGAACTACGACCTGATCCCGTCGGTCATTTACACGCACCCGGAAATCGCATGGGTCGGCAAGAACGAACAGCAGTTGAAAGCTGAAGGCGTAGAAGTTAACGTCGGCACCTTCCCGTTTGCCGCTTCTGGCCGTGCCATGGCAGCCAACGACACCGGTGGTTTTGTCAAAGTCATCGCTGATGCCAAGACTGACCGCGTATTGGGCGTACACGTAATTGGCCCAAGCGCTGCAGAACTGGTTCAGCAGGGCGCAATCGGTATGGAATTCGGCACCAGCGCCGAAGACCTGGGCATGATGGTTTTCTCCCATCCAACCCTGTCCGAAGCGTTGCACGAAGCAGCGTTGGCAGTGAATGGCGGCGCCATCCACATCGCCAACCGCAAGAAGCGCTAAGCGAGATAATAAGAAACCACGGCGGTTGCCCGTCGTGAGCCTTGCGAGCGAGACTCACCGCGGAATATCCGTTGGACGCAGTCTTGCGCAGCTTTGCAGGCCTTAGGCCCTTGAAGTTGCGCAAGCAGCAGTCACAGGTGGCGCGGCACTCATAATGAGCGCAGCGCCGAATGCGCAGTACCTAACGAAGACGGTAAAAAGCATGAATCTTCACGAGTATCAGGGTAAGCAGCTGTTCGCTGAATACGGCCTGCCAGTATCCCAGGGCTACGCAGTAGACACCCCGGAAGCAGCAGCAGAAGCGTGCGACAAAATCGGCGGCACCGAGTGGGTTGTCAAAGCCCAGGTTCACGCTGGTGGTCGCGGTAAAGCGGGCGGCGTTAAGCTGGTTCGCAGCAAAGAAGACGCCAAAGCTTTCGCACAGCAGTGGCTGGGCAAGCGTCTGGTGACTTACCAGACTGATGCCAATGGCCAACCAGTCACCAAGATCCTGGTTGAATCGTGCACTGATATCGCTAAAGAGCTGTACCTGGGCGCTGTCGTTGACCGTTCAAGCCGTCGCATCGTGTTCATGGCTTCCACCGAAGGTGGCGTGGACATCGAGAAAATCGCTCACGACACCCCGGAAAAAATTCTCAAGGCCACTATCGATCCACTGGTTGGCGCTCAGCCATTCCAGGGTCGCGAGCTGGCTTTCCAGTTGGGCCTGGAAGGCAAACAAGTTACTCAGTTCGCCAAGATCTTCGTAGGTCTGGCCAAACTGTTCCAGGATCACGATCTGGCCCTGCTGGAAGTGAACCCGCTGGTGATCAAGGCTGACGGCGATCTGCATTGCCTCGACGCGAAGATCAACATCGACGCCAACGCCATGTACCGTCAGCCAAAGCTGAAGACTTTCCACGATCCGTCGCAAGACGATCCGCGCGAAGCGCACGCTGCCAAGTTCGAACTGAACTACGTAGCCCTGGAAGGTAACATCGGTTGCATGGTCAACGGTGCTGGCCTGGCCATGGGTACCATGGACATCGTCAACCTGCATGGCGGCAAACCAGCCAACTTCCTCGACGTGGGCGGCGGTGCTACCAAAGAACGCGTTACCGAAGCGTTCAAGATCATCCTGTCCGACTCCAACGTCGCTGCAGTACTGGTCAACATTTTCGGCGGCATCGTTCGTTGCGACATGATTGCCGAAGGCATCATCGGTGCAGTGAAAGAAGTCGGCGTTAAAATCCCGGTTGTTGTTCGCCTTGAAGGTAACAACGCTGAACTGGGCGCTAAAGTACTGGCAGAAAGCGGTTTGAACATCATCGCAGCTACCAGCCTGACCGACGCTGCTCAACAAGTTGTCAAAGCTGCGGAGGGCAAGTAATGAGCGTCCTGATCAATAAAGACACCAAAGTTATCTGCCAGGGTATTACCGGTTCGCAAGGTAGTTTCCACACCCAGCAAGCCATCGAATACGGCACCAAGATGGTTGGCGGCGTAACCCCTGGTAAAGGCGGCACCGAGCACCTGGGTCTGCCAGTGTTCAACACCGTGAAAGACGCTGTTGCTCAAACTGGCGCTACTGCCAGCGTGATCTACGTACCGGCTCCTTTCTGCAAGGATTCGATCCTGGAAGCCGCTTTTGCCGGCATCAAGCTGATCGTTTGCATCACCGAAGGCATTCCTACCCTGGACATGCTGGACGCTAAAGTTAAATGCGACGAGCTGGGCGTTGTCCTGATCGGCCCTAACTGCCCAGGCGTGATCACCCCAGGCGAATGCAAGATCGGCATCATGCCAGGTCATATTCACTTGCCAGGCAAAGTCGGTATCGTTTCGCGTTCCGGTACCCTGACCTACGAAGCTGTGAAGCAGACCACTGACGCCGGTTTCGGTCAGTCGACCTGCGTCGGCATCGGCGGTGACCCGATCCCGGGTTCGAACTTCATCGACATCCTGAAGCTGTTCCAGGAAGACCCGAAGACCGAAGCGATCGTGATGATCGGTGAGATCGGCGGTTCGGCTGAAGAAGAAGCGGCTGCCTACATCAAGGCACACGTGACCAAGCCGGTTGTTTCCTACATCGCTGGTGTGACTGCCCCTGCGGGCAAGCGCATGGGCCATGCTGGCGCAATCATCTCTGGCGGCAAGGGCACTGCAGACGAGAAGTTTGCTGCCCTGGAAGACGCAGGCGTTAAAACCGTGCGTTCGCTGGCAGACATCGGCAAGGCGTTGTCCGAGCTGACCGGTTGGGCTGTCAAGTAAGCCTCGCGCTTAGCTGACGCTTCACCAGCAAAGGCCACCTTCGGGTGGCCTTTGTGCTTTAGAGGCAGCTATAAGCGGCAAGCTTTAAGCTGCAAGAGAAAAGCATGCGGTCTTGCTTGCCGCTTGTAGCTTGTAGCTTGCCGCTTGTTGCTGCTTTTATAAGAATGCGACATCTTGATGTCGCTTATCGGACAGTCCGCCCCGCAACAGTGCGTTTGTCGGCCCAATTCTGTACTCTTGCCGCCTCTTTGTGCGCGCGCGTCCCAAAAGGAAGCCTCGCGCCAGAACCGTCGAGCCCTATCCGGGTCGGCAGTATTTCCCTCATCCACAGGGAATCCCTCTCTAAATTCCGATTCAGTAGTGTGGTATTTCCTCAAATGAAAGTGTTGAAAAGCCAGGACATCCTGGCGTTAGGCTTTATGACCTTTGCGCTGTTCGTGGGCGCCGGCAACATCATCTTCCCGCCTATTGTTGGTTTGCAGTCCGGGCCGCATGTCTGGATGGCGGCGCTGGGCTTTCTGATCACCGCAGTCGGCCTGCCGGTGGTCACTGTGATCGCCCTGGCCAAAGTCGGCGGTGGCATGGATGCGTTGAGCAGCCCGATCGGCAAGGTCGCCGGTGGCCTGCTCGCAGCGGCGGCGTATTTGGCGGTCGGCCCGCTGTTCGCGACGCCGCGCACGGCGACGGTTTCGTTTGAAGTCGGCCTGGCGCCGCTGACCGGCGAAAGCCCGCTGGCGCTGTTCCTCTACAGTTCGGTGTACTTCCTGGTGGTGTTTTTTGTGTCCTTGTACCCCGGCCGACTGTTGGACACCGTAGGGCGGTTTCTGGCGCCGCTGAAAATCATCGCGCTGGCCATTCTCGGCATCGCCGCGTTTGCGTTGCCGGCCGGTGAAGTAGGCATCGCGACCCCCGAATACGTTGCTGCACCGTTCTCGCAAGGCTTCATCAATGGCTACCTGACCATGGATACCTTGGGCGCACTGGTGTTCGGCATCGTCATCGTCAACGCGATTCGCTCGCGGGGCGTCGAGTCGCCGAAGCTGATCACGCGCTACGCAATCATTGCCGGGCTGATTGCTGGCGTGGGCTTGGCGCTGGTGTACGTCAGCCTGTTCCGTCTGGGTTCGGGCAGCCACGCTGTTGCTGCCGGTGCAGCGAATGGCGCAGCCGTGCTGCACGCTTACGTGCAATACACCTTCGGCTCGCTGGGCAGTGGGTTTTTGGCGGTGCTGATCTCGCTGGCGTGCCTGGTTACCGCCGTGGGCCTGACCTGCGCCTGCGCAGAATACTTCAGCAAAGTTCTGCCGCTGTCGTACAAAACGCTGGTGGTGATACTCGCGCTGTTTTCGCTGTTTGTGTCCAACCTGGGCCTGACCAAGCTGATTGCCTTTTCGATCCCGGTGCTGACAGCGATCTACCCGCCGTGCATCGTGTTGGTGGCCCTGAGCTTCTGCAAGGGCTTCTGGCAAGAACAGGGCCGCATTGTTGGCCCGGTGATGCTGGTGTCGTTCATTTTCGGCTGCATCGACGCGCTAAAGGGCGCCGGCCTGGCGGGTTGGATGCCTGAGCAGTTGACCGACTTGCCGCTGAGCGAGCAAGGTTTGGCATGGCTGGTGCCGTCGGTGATGACCCTGGTAGTCGCCGTAGTGATTGACCGTATGCTCGGCAAGCGCAGCGAAGCCATCGCCTGATACACCGCTTAAGGTTGCACCGAAATGCCCCGTATCAATCAATACGGGGCATTTTTTATGCTTATAAGATACATCTCCCCAGCGTTGGAACACGATCCAGTGTGTGCGGGCTTGCTCGCGATTGTAATGAGCAATGCAATACTTCAGGCATTCCCCGGCGCCTGCTTTGGGGCTGCTTCGCAACCCATCGCGAGCAAGCCCGCTCCCACAGGGAACCACTCTATAAGGACCTGCATGTCGTTCGTCGAAACCAATCAAGTCCACCTGCTGGCCGCCCTCTGGTTCGTGCTGTGCTGGGGCGGTTACACCCGTTACGCCACCTGGAGAGCCCGTGACACCGCGTGCCTGGCCAGCGTGCTGCACCTGTACCGCGAAGACTGGATGCGCCGCATGCTGCTGCGCGATAACCGTATCGCCGACGCCAGCGTGATCGGTAACCTGGAGCGCAACGCCTCGTTCTTCGCCTCCAGCACCTTGATCATCCTTGCCGGTATCCTCACCGTACTCGGCGCTTCCGAGCGCGCGGTGTCACTGCTGGCGGACATCCCGATGGTGCAGCAGGCTTCCCAAGGCATGTCGGAAATCAAGCTGTTGTGCCTGGCGATGGTCTTTGTTTACGCGTTCTTCACGTTCAGTTGGTGCATGCGCCAATACAACTTCGCGGCGGTGCTGGTGGGCTCGGCGCCAATGATTGGTGAGCGGCATGTGTCGGAGCAGGAGCGCAAGGCGTTTGCGCTGCGGGCGGCGCGGGTGATTTCGATGGCGGCCAACCAGTTCAACTTTGGCCTGCGTGCTTATTACTTCGGCATGACCATGCTGGCGTGGTTTGTCAGCCCTTGGTTGTTCATGCTGATGAGCAGCGGGGTAGTGGTGGTGCTGTATCGCCGGGAGTTTCATTCCGACGTACTGCAGGTGATGGTTTACACCCCCACCGATATGTCGGTGCCGGAGGCGTCTAAGGAATCGCTGTCTTAACGCTTAATGGGGGTAAAACGACTCCAACTTTTTGCCCGCACAAAAAACGCAGGCAAAGTAAAGCCCGCTATGTAAGCGGGCTTTCTTTTTTGCAACTGCGTGCTTCAAACCAAACTATTAAGGCTTGGCTGGAGCTGCTGGTGCTTCTGCAGGTGCGGCTTCTTTTGCTGCGGCTTCGTTCGATTCAGCCTGAGCTTTAGCAGCGTCGGCGTTTTCTTTCGCAGCGTCGTTTACTTTGTCCTGAGCCTTGGCCATGTCTTTCTGAGCTTGCTCAGAATGCGCGGCTGCGTCTTGGGCTTTGTCTTCGGATTTTTTATCGCAGGCAGCGAGACCGAGGGCAGCGGCCAACATCATGGAAACAGCTAAAGTTTTACGCATGGGGTGTTTCTCCTTATTGAAGATATCTAGTGGCCTTTCGAGCATGGGTGCTCAGCATTAGTTCCTTTTATTCCATAGATATATAAACAAAGAGTTTCGAGGAACTTTCAGTCGCAACGCAAACGCCTCAAATCCCCCCGGCACCAGCCTGTAGCGGCCTCGCGTTTGAGCGATTGCCATTGCTGGCGCCCATTTCAAGATTGAGCAGTCATCGCGCCCTTGAAATCCTCGCCTTAGCCCCCAACTTTGAAGACAACCCGCCGCCAACCCTCAAGGGCGCGGCCACTGCCATCCAATTGGAGTTTGATGACCATGAGTGTGGAAACTCAAAAGGAAACCCTGGGCTTCCAGACCGAGGTGAAGCAACTGCTGCACCTCATGATCCATTCGCTGTATTCCAACAAGGAAATTTTCCTTCGCGAATTGATCTCGAACGCCTCTGACGCCGTCGACAAATTACGTTTCGAAGCCTTGTCCAAGCCTGAGTTGCTGGAAGGTGGCGCCGAGCTGAAAATCCGTGTGAGCTTCGACAAAGACGCCAAAACCGTCACCCTCGAAGACAACGGTATCGGCATGAGCCGCGAAGACGCGATCACCCACTTGGGCACCATCGCTAAATCCGGCACGGCCGATTTCATGAAAAACCTGTCGGGCGACCAGAAGAAAGACTCGCACCTGATCGGCCAATTCGGTGTGGGCTTCTACTCGGCTTTCATCGTTGCCGACAAAGTTGAAGTGTTCAGCCGCCGTGCGGGCCTCGACGCCAGCGAAGGTGTGCACTGGTCTTCCAAAGGCGAGGGCGAGTTTGAAATCGCCACCGTCGAAAAGGCTGATCGCGGTACGCGTATCGTGTTGCACCTGAAGGCCGCCGAAGACGAATTCGCCGACGGCTGGCGCCTGCGCAACATCGTCAAGAAGTACTCCGACCACATCGCGCTGCCGATCGAGTTGCCTAAAGAGCAGGCGGCGGCAGAAGGCGAAGAGGCTCCAGCCCAGGAATGGGAAGTGGTCAACCGTGCCAGCGCGCTGTGGACCCGCCCTCGTACCGAGGTTAAAGACGAGGAATACCAAGAGTTCTACAAACACATTGCTCACGACTATGAAAACCCGCTGAGCTGGAGCCACAACAAGGTCGAGGGCAAGCTGGAATACAGCTCGCTGCTCTACGTACCGGCGCGTGCTCCGTTCGACCTGTACCAGCGTGAAGCGCCTAAAGGCCTGAAGCTGTACGTGCAGCGTGTGTTCGTGATGGACCAGGCGGAATCGTTCCTGCCGTTGTACCTGCGTTTTATCAAGGGTGTGGTCGACTCCAACGACCTGTCGCTGAACGTGTCGCGGGAAATCCTGCAGAAAGACCCGATCATCGACTCCATGAAGTCGGCGCTGACCAAGCGCGTGCTCGACATGTTGGAAAAACTCGCGAAGAACGAGCCTGAGCAATACAAGGGCTTCTGGAAAAACTTCGGCCAGGTCATGAAAGAAGGCCCGGCGGAAGATTTTGCCAACAAGGAAAAAATCGCCGGCTTGCTGCGCTTTGCCTCGACTCAAGGCACCGACGCGGAGCAAAACGTGTCGCTGGCCGAGTACCTGGCCCGTGCCAAGGAAGGTCAGGACAAGATCTACTACCTGACCGGCGAGAAGTACGAAGCGGTCAAAGACAGCCCGCACCTTGAGGTCTTCCGCAAGAAAGGCATCGAAGTACTGCTGCTGACCGACCGTATTGATGAGTGGCTGATGAGCTACCTCAGCGAGTTCGACGGCAAGACCTTCGTCGACGTGGCCCGTGGTGACTTGGACCTGGGTAACCTGGACTCCGAAGAAGAGAAGAAAGAAGCCGAAGAAGTCGCCAAGGCCAAAGAAGGCCTGGTTGAGCGAATCAAGACTGCTTTGGGCGATGCCGTCAGCGAAGTGCGGGTTTCCCACCGTCTGACCGACTCTCCGGCGATTTTGGCCATCGGCGAGCAGGACATGGGCATGCAGATGCGTCAGATCCTCGAAGCCAGCGGCCAGAAGGTTCCGGATTCCAAGCCCATCTTCGAATTCAACCCGGCTCACCCGCTGATCGAGAAACTCGACGGCGAGCAAAGTGAAGAGCGTTTTGGCGACCTGTCGCACATCCTCTTTGACCAGGCCGCACTGGCCGCCGGTGACAGCTTGAAGGACCCGGCCGCTTATGTGCGCCGACTGAACAAGCTGTTGGTTGAACTGTCGGTTTAACACCGTTGTGGAAAAACCCGCCTTGGCGGGTTTTTTCGTTTCAGCCCACTGCAACTGGAGTAAATGATGAGCCAAGTCACTGTGCGTTCCGTGGTCTATCAGATTGATGGCCAGTCTTATGAAAGCCGCCTCGCGTTTGATGCCAGCCATAAAGGCCCGCTGCCTGGCCTGCTGATGGCACCGAACTGGATGGGTGTGAGCTCTGGCGCCGAAGAAATCGCCAAAAGTGTTGCCGCCAAGGGCTACGTGGTGCTGGTCGCCGACCTTTACGGGCAAACCGTGCGCCCCTCGAATGGCGATGAGGCGGGTGCTGCAATGATGCCGTTGAAGGACGACCGCGCGTTGCTGAACACACGCATGCAGGCCGCTTTTGAGCAACTGCAGGGCCAGACCGAAGCTGCCGTCGATACCTCGAAACTGGCGACCTTTGGTTTCTGCTTTGGCGGTTGCTGCTCGCTGGAACTCGCCCGTACCGGCGCACCGTTGAAGGTCGCCGTGTCGTTCCACGGTACGCTCGACACGCCAAACCCTGCGGATGCAAAGAACATCAAAGGTTCAGTGCTGGTGCTGCACGGCGCCTCCGATCCCTTGGTGCCAAAAGAACAACTGCCGGCGTTTGAAGATGAAATGAATGCGGCCGGTGTAGATTGGCAGTTGCTCAGCTACGGCGGTGCCGTGCACTCGTTTACCGACCCGCACGCCAATGTGCCAGGCAAGATGATGTACGACGCGAAGACCGCTGCACGGGCCTTCCAGTCGATGCATAACTTGCTGGATGAAGTGTTCAAGGGCTGATTTCAACGCCTGTTCCGGCCATAGCGCAGGCAAGTCAGCGCTATGGCTAACTGACAATTCCTGTTTGAGCGGCTTAGCGGCTGCCGAGCACAACCCGCTCGACGGCGCGTTGCCGCTATTGGCTGAACGCACCTTCGGACAGCTGCGTCTCGATGGTGATGTCTGCGGTGGTCATCAGCTTGTGCACCGGGCAGCGATCCGCCACACGGTGCAGTTCGTCGCGCTGTTCGTCGGTGAGCACGCCCTTGAGGGTCAGTTGAGCCTGTACTTGCCCTTTTGCTCCTCGGCGCTGTCGTGGGTGACCTCGACCGTCACGCCGGTGAGGGGGATGTCTTTCTTCTGGGCGTAGAGCTTGACGGTCAACGCCTTGCAGGACGCCAGCGCGGCATCGAGGCAGGATGAAGGTCTCGAAGTTATAGGGCAATCTGCCGCTTAAGTGTTCCGCGCTTTTGTGGGAGCGGGCTTGCTCGCGATGGCATCAACCTGGCAGGCCTGATAGACCGAGGCGCCTGCATCGCGAGCAAGCCCGCTCCCACAGTTGGGCGCATGGCTCCTCACACACCGGCCGCGCATAAAAAAGCCCCGAACCATTCGGGGCTTTTCACATGATCAACCTGCAGGGGTTTACTTGCCCTGCCAGCGTTTCAGTACCAGGGTGGCGTTGGTGCCACCGAAGCCGAAGCTGTTGCTCATCACGGTGTCGATTTTTACGTCTTCAACGGTCTTGGTCAGGATCGGCATATCGGCGACGACCGGGTCGATCTCTTCGATGTTGGCCGAACCGGCCATGAAGTTGCCTTCCATCATCAGCAGGCAGTAGATCGTCTCGTGAACGCCTGCGGCGCCCAGCGAGTGACCGGACAAGCTCTTGGTAGAGCTGATGGCCGGAGCCTTGTCGCCGAAGACCGCGCGCACGCCTTCCATTTCCTTGGCGTCGCCAACCGGAGTCGAGGTGCCGTGGGTGTTCAGGTAGTCGATTGGGGTGTCTACAGTCGACATCGCCATCTGCATGCAACGAATCGCGCCTTCACCGCTTGGCGCAACCATGTCGTAGCCGTCGGAAGTAGCGCCGTAACCGACGATTTCCGCGTAGATTTTGGCGCCACGGGCCAGCGCGTGTTCCAGCTCTTCGACCACGACCATACCGCCGCCGCCGGCGATGACAAAACCGTCACGCTGGGCGTCGTAAGCGCGCGAGGCCTTTTGCGGGGTTTCGTTGTACTGGGTGGACAGCGCGCCCATGGCGTCGAACAGGAACGACTGGCTCCAGTGTTCTTCTTCACCGCCGCCGGCAAACACGATGTCCTGCTTGCCCAACTGGATCTGCTCAACCGCGGTGCCGATGCAATGTGCACTGGTGGCGCAAGCGGAGGAGATCGAGTAGTTCACGCCCTTGATCTTGAACGGCGTGGCCAGGCAGGCCGAAACGGTGCTGCCCATGGTCCGCGTTACACGGTACGGGCCAACACGCTTCACGCCTTTTTCGCGCAGGATGTCCAGCGCTTCCATCTGGTTCAGGGTCGATGCGCCGCCGGAGCCGGCGATCAAGCCGGTGCGTACGTTCGATACCTGGTCTTCGCTCAGGCCGGAGTCGGCGATCGCGTCTTTCATGGCCAGGTAGGCATAAGCTGCTGCGTGGCCGACGAAGCGGAAGATCTTGCGATCAATCAGTTCTTCGAGGGGCAGGTCGATGGAGCCGGAAACCTGGCTACGCAGACCCATTTCGGCATATTCCGGGTTGAAGCGGATGCCAGGGCGACTTGCACGCAGGTTAGCGGTGACGGTCTCTTTGTCATTGCCCAGGCAAGAAACAATGCCCAGACCAGTGATAACGACGCGGCGCATGCGGATAACCCTTAAAAGTTGTCAGTGGAAGTAAATACGCCGACCCGAAGGCCTTCGGCAGTATAGATCTCGCGACCGTCGACAGTGACCGAACCGTCGGCGATGGCCAGGTTCAGCTTGCCCTTGAGGACGCGCTTGATTTGAATGTTGTAAGTGACTTTTTTGGCGGTCGGCAAGACCTGGCCAAAGAACTTCACTTCGCCCGAACCCAGGGCGCGACCGCGGCCTGGCAGGCCTTGCCAGCCCAGGTAGAAGCCGACCAGTTGCCACATGGCGTCGAGGCCCAGGCAGCCTGGCATCACCGGGTCACCTTCAAAATGGCAGGCGAAGAACCACAGGTCCGGGGTTATATCCAGCTCGGCGACCAATTCACCTTTGCCGTACTTGCCACCTTCTTCACTGATATGGGTGATGCGATCCACCATCAGCATATTCGGGGCGGGCAGTTGCGCGTTACCTGGGCCGAACAGCTCACCGCGACTGCAGCGCAGCAGGTCTTCCCGAGTAAAGGCGTTTTGTTTGGTCATGCGAGCTCCTCAATAATCCCATGCGGCAGGGTAGGGCAAATCTTCCCGAACCGAATGAAGCGTTCATGCCTCATGTCGGCAGCCTACACATAGACTATTGCGTTGTAGTGAAAGTCACAGCGTCAAGGCACTCAATGTACACTTGTTCACTGAAATTTTAAACCGGGCCTGTTTATCGGCCCGTTTGGGTGCCTAAGACTGCCGCACTTTCGCCTTTCACGCCAGTCGCAGTTGGTTAATGGCGCGGCGCTACTGCACCCATCGCTGCAGGATTTGCTGCAAATCCGTACGTTTGAACGGCTTGGCCAGGTAATCGTTCATTCCGGCTGCAAGGCACGCTTCGCGATCGCCCTGCAACGCGTTGGCGGTCAACGCGATGATGGGCAGGTCAGCGCAGCCGGGCAGTTGGCGAATCTGCCGGGTGGCTTCGTAGCCGTCGATCAACGGCAGGCGGCAGTCCATCAGAATCGCGGTAAAAATCAGGCTCTCGGCGCTGCGGATCGCCTCGGCGCCATCGGTCGCCAGGCTCACTTCAAAACCCAGGCTGCGCAGCATGGCTTCGACCACGGTGCGGTTGACCGGGTTGTCCTCCACCAACAGCACATGGCGGCCATCGCCAGCGCCGGTTTTGCCTTCGGCGTGCTGAACAATTGCCGGCAAACTGTGCTGATCAATCGCCAGCGGGATTTCCAGGGTAAACACCGAGCCGCGGCCTTCTTCACTCTGCGCGCGCAGTGTGCCGCCCATGCGTTCGGCCAGCGTGCGGGCGATGGGCAGCCCCAGGCCAGTGCCGCCGTAACGTCTTGAAATGGAACTGTCGGCCTGCTGAAACGCGTCGAACATCGAGTCCAGGCATTCGGCGGAAATGCCAATGCCGCTGTCGCGCACGGTGCAGGTAAACCACACCAATGCATGGTCCAGCGTCTGCCAGTGCGGCTCGACGGTGATCGTGCCGTGTTCGGTGAATTTGAGCGCGTTGCCGATCAGGTTCACCAGGATTTGCCGGATGCGCGTCGGGTCGCCCTGTACCCGCAGGGCGCTCATGCCCGGCGGGATCGGCAGTTCCAGCACCAGCCCGCGTTGCTGGGCGCTGTGCTGGAAGGCTTGGGCGCAACTGCTGATCAAGTCGGCGAGGTTGAACGAAATATGTTCCAGCTCCAGCGCCGCGCGCTCGATGCGTGAGAAGTCGAGAATGTCGTTGATCACCTTGAGCAAATGCTCGGTGGATTCGGAGGCGAGTGCCGCGTATTCGGTCTGCTCCTCGGTCATCTCGGTGGTTTCCAGCAGTTGCAACATGCCCAGCACGCCGTTCATGGGCGTGCGCAGCTCATGGCTCATCATCGCCAGAAAGTCCGACTTGGCATTGTTTGCGCGCTCGGCTTCTTCGCGGGTTTGAATCAACTGGGCCATGGCCTGCTGTTGTTCGCGGCTGGCGTGGTTGAGGCCTTCGGCAAGGTTATTGATATGGCGCGAGAGGTCGCCCAGCTCGGAGTCATCAACGATCGGCAGCGGTGTTTTGTAGTCACCTTGCTGGATGGCTTTTACTGCGTGGCCCATGGCGCTGATCGGCTGCGACAGGCTCGCGGCCAGGCGACGCGCGAGCAGGAAGGTGAACAGCAGCGCGAACAAGGCGAGGATGCCGGCTTTGAGCAGGATCTCTTGTTGGCGTTGGCTGAAGGCGTCGTTGGACATGCCGACGATGACCCGGCCCAAGTAATCCGCGCGCGGCACCTTCGGTTCGTTGAGGTTGTCCTGGAAAAAGTCGCTGCCCAACTGAATGTGTTGCAGGCGGATGGGGGCCTGGAACACTTTCACTGACAGTGAGCGGTCATGTTTTTCCGACGGTTGCTCGACATACACCAGAATGTTTTCAGCGCTGTCCTGAATTTCCAGGAAGCGCACGTGGGGCGTGGCCAACGTGGCGCGCAGCAGGCTTTCAAGCACGTCGTTGTTGCCGGATATCACCCCGTATTCAGTGGCGGGCGCGAGTTGGTTGGCGATCAGTTGGCCGGTGTGGTCCAGTTCCTGACGCAGGTCCTGCAGACGCACGAAGGTAAAGAAGCTGATCAACAGCAAGGTCAACAACAGCGCCGGGCCCAGCGTGATGAGCTGGGTGCGGGTGTTGATGTCCCAACGACGACGCAAGGTCATGGGCGTTTTTCTCCTTCGGCCAGTCGGGCGGCGACGGCGCTGTCGTCAACCTGTTCAATCCCCAATGAGCGCGCGACTTGGGGGTTGCCCACGACTTTGAAGTGTTCCGGGTACAGCGCGCGCGGCCAACTGGCCGGCGGGTGGTCGAGCAAGCGGTCGAGTACATTCAGCCAGTCGGCCTGGTCGCTGTAGGTGCTGGCCAGGCTGCCGGCTTTGACGAACCCGGCGTTGGGGCCAAACAGCGGCAGTTGCTGAGCGTAACTGCTGAGTAACAGGTTTTTCACGGTTTTTGGGTTGTACAGCCGCGGGTCGTCGAGCCCAAGCAACACGTCACTGTTTTTGAGCAGGTTTTGCAATGGCCGACTGTCATTAATGTTGTCCCAGAACTGCGGCACGATTTCCAACCCCATGGGCGCCGCATACCGGCGCAGCTCCTGCAGCAAGAATTCACTGTCGACGTCGTAGAGCACACCGATGCGCCGGGCCTGCGGCAAGACATTGGCGATCAGTTGCAATTGGCGCTCAAGCGGCGGGTCGCTCCACAACAGGCTGATTTTGGCCGGGTGCAGGCCGCCCAGCCGCTTGCGCGCTTGCAGGCGGCTGATGCGCAGCACCAGCGTGGGCGGGCCTTGAGTATCTTGCAGGCGCCAATCAAGGCCGGGCAGGTCCAGCAAGATCAGGCGCGTGTTGGCCGGCAACTGGCTCGGGGCTGGCAGGTCGTGGAGCGGGGTAAAGCTCACGCGGTCTTCGGGGCGCTGTTGGGCCAGCGCCTGGGCGAAGGCTTGCACGCCGGCAGCGTCTTCGGCGGCGGTCAGCAAAATGTCTGCGCCCCTGGCCGGCGCCGTCAGCAAGAGGCACATTGCCAGGCATGTGCGCAGCCCGCCGCGCCGCCAGAGCTTTAAAACAAACACAAAGGTCATCCGTGACTGATCGCCCATGTCAGAACTCTAACTCCGCACTGAAGTAGAGGACGTGGCGGCTGTCGTAATTGTTATCGGCCCAGGTGGTGGGCTGGTTATCCAGGCGTTGTTGCAACATGCCGGCCAGCTCCACGTTGGCTTTGCCCACGGCAATGCGCTTGGCCACGCGCAAGTCGACGCGTTCGAAGCGATATTGGTTGAGTGCGTCGTCGCCATAGTAGAACAACGCACTGGACCAGCCTCGGCCCCATTCTCGCAGCCAGCCGGCCGAGCCGCTGTTACGTGCGGTTTGCGCCTTGTCCAACGGGTTGCTGGACGTCGCATCGACGTAAGCATAGGTCAGCCGCAAGCGGTCAGCGCTGCTCATGCGCCAGTCGAACTGCGACTCGGCACCGGTAAACCGTGCGTTGTTGGCGTTGCTCGCGATGTATTGGTTGTTGCGCAGCGGCGAGCTGATCATGTCGGTGATTTCGTCGTAGAACAGTTTCACGTCGACATTCAGTCCAAGGTCGGCAAAGAAACCGTTGTAGCCCAGCTCTCTTGAGCGCATCAACTCTTTATCGAGATTGCCGGGGCCTCGTGTCACCACAAAATATTGCCCGGCGTTTTGCCCATAGGCCGGGGAGCTGAGATTGGTGACGCGATAGCTCCAGTTGACGTTGTTCTCGAACATGTCCGGCGAACGAATCGCTTCGGAATACACCGCGCGCAAGCCGTGACGCGGGTTGATCAGGTAGTTGACCGCCACCCGTGGTGTCAGCGAGTTGCCGCTCAACTTCGTGTCTTCGTACATGGCGCCGCCTTGCAGCAGCCAGTGCTCGCTGGCGCGCCACTCCAGGTGGCCGAACAAACGCCAGGTGGTGTCGTCGAGGGTGCCATTGAAATAAGTATCGGAGTCGGCGCGGTCGTAGCGGTAGTTCATGCCGCTGACCAGGCGCAGGCTGTCGGACAGGCTCAGGGTGTCCTGTACCTCGAGGTCGTAGCGGCTCTCGCGGGTGCTTTGGTCGATGTCGCCGCATACGCTTTGGTTGGCGCCGTCGCGCCACTGGTCCAGTACCTGGTTGCCCAGCGCTTGTTCAGTGGCGCTACCCGGTGGTGCAGTGGCTTGGCTGAAGGTGTCCATGTGCCGTGCAAGCAATTCGGCATAGTTGGGGTTGAGCTGCCACAGCTGGGTCAATTGCGGGCTGAACGAAACCTTGGCGTCACAGGCTTTCCAGATCTGCTGGCGGTTCCATTGCTGGGCTGAGCCTTGGATATACAGGCTGTGTTCGGGGTTAAGCTCGAAGTTCCAGCGCAACGAACCGGCGTAGTCCTTGGCGGCGACGTCGGAATTGGTACCGCCTTCGGTAATCCCGGCGAATACCGGCGTGTAGGTATAAGGGCGCTGATTGGTGCCTTCCTTGGCATTTAATTGCAAATCAATGCTCTGCTGCGCGTTCAGGGTTTGGCTCACCGCCAGGCTGAAGCGGCTGAGGCGGCGGCCGTCACGGCGGTCGGCGCCGACGGCATCGCTGTCAAACCCATCGTCCTGTTGCCCGGACAAGGAGAGGCGCAAGTCGCCGGTCTCCCAGCCCACGCCCTGGCTTGCATAGAAGTCGTTGATCCCGCGTTCGCCACGCACCACTTTTACCCGCGAGCCATGGCTGTTGGCCGGTGAGCGCGTGAGGATATTCACCACGGCCATTAATGCATTGGCGCCGTAGCTGACCGTGTTGGGGCCGCGAAACACCTCGATACGCTCGATGTCTTCCATGGCCACCGGAATATCGCTCCAGTCCACCGTCGCCAAGCCTGCGCGGTACACCGAACGCCCGTCGATCAACACTTGCATGCGCCGCGCGTCGCTGGCGCTGGTGCCGTGGTAGTTCACCGCGGCCTGGTTGCCGGTGGTGTAGCCGACCATCATTCCCGGCACCAGGCGCAGTAGCTCGGCGATGTCGCGTGCGCCGCTGGCCTTGATCAGCTCGCTGTCGATCACGGTCATGCTGCCGGGCACGGCTGCCGCCGATTGCTTGAGGCGGGTGGCGGTGAGCACTTGCGGCAGCGGCTGGCTGTCGAGAAACAGGTCATCAGCCTGCGCAGGTGCGCTGCACAACAGCATCAACCACAGAAAGGGGCGGGTAGGAGGGCCTGGGTACACGGCACGGCCTTGATAATTACGGATAGCCGCCCATGTTAACTGAGGTCAGGCCATTTGCCATTCACCGTACTGGCAATTAGTTCACAGAACGGTAGCATTTTCCGACAGGCGCGCGAATTGATACGGGGGCTGGCCGCAAGCGGGTCGCCCCGTATAATGCCGCCATCGTCACTGGTATGGATTAACGGATTGCATATGACTGAACAGCGCCCAATTGCGGTCCTTGGAGGCGGAAGTTTTGGTACCGCCGTGGCTAACCTGCTCGCTGAAAACGGGCATGCGGTGCGCCAGTGGATGCGCGATCCCGAGCAGGCCGAGGCGATTCGCGTGCACCGCGAAAACCCGCGTTACCTCAAAGGCATCAAGATTCACCCGGCGGTCGAGCCGGTGACGGACTTATTGGCCACGCTGACCGAATGCGACCTGTGCTTCGTTGCGCTGCCCTCCAGCGCCTTGCGTTCGGTGCTGGCACCGCACGCCGAACGGCTGGCGGGCAAGTTGCTGGTCAGCCTGACCAAAGGCATCGAGGCGCAGACCTTCAAGCTGATGAGCGAAATTCTCCAGGAGATCGCCCCTCTGGCGCGTATTGGTGTGCTGTCCGGGCCAAACCTGGCACGCGAGGTCGCCGAGCATGCGCTGACGGCCACCGTGGTCGCCAGTGAAGACGAGGCGCTGTGCGAGCGCGTTCAAGCGGTGCTGCACGGTCGCACGTTCCGGGTGTATGCCAGCAGCGATCGCTTCGGCGTCGAGTTGGGCGGGGCGCTGAAAAACGTCTACGCGATCATTGCCGGCATGGCCGTAGCCCTTGGCATGGGCGAAAACACCAAAAGCATGCTGATCACCCGTGCTCTGGCCGAGATGACCCGTTTTGCGGTTAACCAGGGCGCCAACCCGATGACGTTTCTGGGGCTGGCGGGCGTAGGCGATTTGATCGTGACCTGCTCGTCGCCAAAAAGCCGTAATTACCAAGTCGGTTTTGCCTTGGGCCAGGGCCTGAGCCTGGAAGACGCGGTGACGCGCCTGGGCGAAGTCGCCGAGGGCGTCAATACGCTTAAAGTGCTGAAGGCCAAGGCACAGGAAGTCGGCGTGTATATGCCGCTGGTCGCCGGGCTGCATGCGATTCTGTTTGAAGGGCGCACGCTGAACCAGGTCATCGAGTTGCTGATGCGCGCTGAACCGAAAACCGATGTCGACTTTATTTCCACCAGTGGTTTCAACTGAGGCACGCGTTATGAACGATCCGAAAGCAGCCCCCACATACGAGTCCATTTTGCTGCGTATCCTGTGGATGCTGGTGTTTGCCCTGGTGTGGCAGGTGGCGCAGTTCCTGCTAGGCGGGCTGGTGGTGGTGCAGTTGATTTATCGCCTGGTCTACAGCGCGCCGAACCTTGGCCTGATGAACTTCGGCGACAGCCTCAGCCAGTTCCTCGCGCAGATCGGCCGCTTCGGCAGCTTCCACACCGAACAAAAGCCTTGGCCATTCGCTGATTGGCCCACCCCGCGCGCACCCGAAGGCGAAGCCGCGCACAGCGTGCCACCGGCGCCGCACCCGGTGCGTGATGAGGAGCCAAAACTGTGAAGCTGTGGATTTTGCGCCACGGTGAGGCGCAGGCCCAGGCGCGCACCGACGCCGAGCGCAACCTGACCGAACACGGGCGCGGCGAAGTGTTACGCAGTGCCGCCCACCTCATCGGCCAGCCCATCAGCGCCATCCTCGCCAGCCCGTACGTGCGTGCGCAGCAGACCGCAGAGCTGGTGCGCGACGCGTTGGGCTTTGAACCAGCGATCAAAACCGTGCCTTGGCTGACGCCGGAGGGCAACCCGTTACAGGTGCTGGCACAGCTCGACACCGATGGCGCCGACGACAATGTGCTGCTGGTCAGCCATCAGCCCTTGGTCGGCAGCCTGATCAGCTTTTTGCAACACGGCCATCAACGTCAGCCGCAACCGATGCACACCGCCAGCCTGGCCGAACTGGAAGGGGACTTTCCGCTGGCGGGCCTGATGAGCCTGATCAGCGTAAAACACCCGTAGGCCAGCGCAGCCCACCCGCACAATTGTGTGGCAGGATTAGGTTCATCATAAAACCAGGAAGGACCTTCACATGAGCCTGTGGCGCACCCAACCGAATATCGAACAACTCAATGCCATGCAGAAAAACACCATTGGTGAGCTGCTCGATATTCGTTTTGAAAGCTTCGATGACCACTCCCTGACGGCCAGCATGGTGGTCGACGCCCGCACCCATCAACCTTACGGCCTGCTGCACGGTGGGGCGTCGGTGGTGCTGGCGGAAAGTGTCGGCTCAGTGGCGGCCTACCTGTGCGTTGATTCCAGCAAATTCTACTGCGTGGGGCTGGAGGTCAACGCCAACCACCTGCGCGGTGTGCGCAGCGGGCGGGTGACGGCGGTGGCGCGGGCGATCCACATCGGCCGCACCACGCAGGTATGGGATATTCGCCTGGCCAGCGACGACGGCAAAGCCAGTTGCGTGTCGCGCCTGACCGTCGCCGTGGTGCCGCTGGGCGAGAACCCTCCGGCACGATAGGCATGGCGTGAGTGTCATCATTCCTGGCAGTTACAGTCATTGCGGCGCTGCCTTGGCGTGGCGACAATCAACCTCTGTTCTTGTAGAGGGGTCCGGTATGTCGCAGCCCGTGTTTTTTGCCCACGCCAATGGCTTCCCTTCGGCCACCTACGGCAAGTTGTTTGCCGCCCTGGCGCCTGAGTTTAAAGTGGCTCACCTGCCGCAGCACGCTCACGACCCCAGGTTTCCGGTGGACGACAACTGGCAGAACCTGGTTGACGAGCTGATCCACCATCTAGAGCAGCAGCCGGAACCGGTGTGGGGCGTGGGCCATTCGCTCGGCGGCGTGTTGCATTTGCACGCGGCCATGCGTTGCCCGCAGCTCTACCGTGGCGTGGTGATGCTCGATTCGCCGGTGCTGACCCGCGCAGACCGCTGGCTGATTCGCGCCGCCAAGCGCTTCGGCTTTATCGATCGCCTGACGCCGGCCGGGCGCACCTTGGGCCGCCGCGAAGAGTTCGCTGACCTGGACACTGCGCGCAGCTACTTTGCCGGCAAGACGCTGTTTCGGGGTTTTGACCCGGAGTGTTTTGACGCGTACCTGCAACATGGCCTGCAACAAGTCGGCGACCGCCTGCGCCTGCGCTTTGATCCGGCCACCGAAATCAGCATCTACCGCGGCATACCGCACACCAGCCCCGGCCAGGTTCGCCAGTTGAAAGTGCCGCTGGCGGTGGTGCGCGGGCGCCAAAGCCGCGTGGTGATGCGGCACCATGTCAGTGGCGTCGGCCGCCTGCCGATGGGCGAGATGCTCACCTTGCCGGGTGGGCATATGTTCCCCCTCGAATGCCCTCAAGCCACCGCGACCCTGATCAAAGACCTGTTCTGCCGCTGGCAAGCCCGCGAGCGCAATTGCGCATGAGCGCGCCGGTCGAGGAAGTGCGCCTGAGCCTGGCGCATATCGAGTTGGCAGCGCACCTGTTTGGCCCCGAACAGGGTTTGCCGGTGATCGCCCTGCATGGCTGGCTCGACAACGCCAACAGCTTTGCACGGCTGGCGCCGAAACTGCAGGGTTTGCGCATCGTAGCGCTGGACCTGGCGGGCCATGGGCATTCTGCGCATCGTCCTGCCGGGGCGGGTTACGCCTTGTGGGACTACGTGCACGATGTGCTGCAAGTCGCCGAACAATTGGGCTGGAAACGTTTTGCATTACTTGGTCATTCGCTCGGCGCCATCGTCTCTTTGGTGTTGGCCGGTGCCTTGCCTGAGCGTGTCACGCACCTGGGATTAATTGATGGTGTGCTGCCGCCAACCGCCTCCGGCGACAGCGCGGCCGAGCGACTGGGCATGGCGTTACAAGCGCAATTGAACCTGCAGGGCAAGCGCAAACCGGTTTACAGCACGCTTGATGGTGCGGTTGAAGCGCGCATGAAAGGCCTGGTGGCGGTGAGCCGTGAAGCCGCCGAACTGCTGGCCCAGCGCGGTTTGATGCCGGTGCCGGGCGGTTATACCTGGCGCACGGACAGTCGCCTGACCCTGGCGTCGCCGATGCGTCTGACCGATGAACAAGCCATGGCGTTTGTGCGGCGAGTGGCTTGCCCGACGCAGTTGGTGGTCGCGGCTGACGGCATGCTGGCGAAACATCCCGAATTGCTTTCTCAACTACCCTTCACGGTGACCACGCTGCCAGGCGGCCATCATTTGCACCTGAACGATGAGCCCGGCGCAGCTCTTGTTGCAGACTGTTTCAATCGGTTCTTCTCCATGCCTTGACTTGGCGGGGTCAACTGCCGAGGCTGGGCGGATTGAAAGGGAGTCAACCATGCACGCGTTCAACATCAACACCGCAGCGACCTCCAATGGCCAAGGCTCAACGATCCGATGAGCCTGCGTAAAGGATGTATCCGTGCCCTCGGGCTGTGCTGTTTCAGCCCCTTGGTGTTCGCCGCCGATGTGCCGGGAAGCCAGGACCTGCCTGCCGTGGCCCGTCAGGTCGACGCGCAAATCGTCGATTACCGACCCGCTGAAGAAAAGGAACGCGTCTACCCGATGGGCGCGATTCGCAAGATCAGCGGCCAGTTGCGCTACGAAGGCCAGGCCACCGCGCGCGGCCAAGCCACTGCAATCACCTATGAACTGCCTGCCGAACACACCTCCAGCGCCGCGTTTACCGCCACGCGCGAGGCCTTGCAGGCCAAGGGCGCGCAGTTGTTGTTCTGGTGCCAGGCGCGTGATTGCGGCGAAAGCAGCCTGTGGGCCAATGAAGTGTTCGGCAATGCCAAGCTGGTCGGCGCCGACGGCCAGCAGGAGTACCTGTTGTTGCGCCTCGCCGCCCCGCAGGACAACTCACTGGTGGCGCTTTACGGCATCACCCGAGGCAATCGCCGCGCCTATCTGCATGTAGAGCAACTCGACGCCAGCGCACCGCTGGGGGATGTGTTGCCCACCTCGGCGACCTTGCTGCGTGAACTGAAAAGCACCGGTGAGCTGGACTTTCCGGCGCTGGGCAGCGCACCTGAGGCCAACTGGCTGACCCTGATTTCACGTGGCTTGAACCTTGACGCCACCTTGCGCGTCAGCTTGAGCGGGCCTGCGGCCGATGCCTGGCGCCAGGGCTTGATCGACAGCGGTGTGCGTGCCGCTCGCCTGGAAATCGGCAGCGGTGACGCTAAGGGTTTGCACCTGCATCTGATACGCTAACCGTAACAAGGCGAACGGACCCGCGCCGTTCGCCTAAGCTCTCTTCCTACAGCCTTCTCTCGAGATACCCGATGCTCAATAACGATCGCCTACTGGTGCAAATCCTGCTGCTGGTGTTGTTTGGTGCCAGCCTCTGGGTGATGGCGCCGTTTTGGTCGGCGCTGTTCTGGGGCGCGGTGCTGGCGTTTGCCAGTTGGCCGCTGATGCGCTTGCTGACCCGCTGGCTGGGCGGTCGCGAGTCCCTGGCGGCCGGCATCCTCACACTGTGCTGGATGTTGCTGGTGGCAGTGCCGCTGGTGTGGCTGGGGTTCAACCTGGCAGACCATGTACGTGACGCCGTGGGCCTGATCAAAGATGTTCAAGTCGACGGCCTGCCTGCTGCGCCGACCTGGCTGGGTTCGATCCCGTTTATCGGCGAGCGCCTGGTGGCGACGTGGGACAGCATCGACCAACAGGGCGCGGCGCTGATGGTCAGCATCAAGCCGTATTTGGGGCAGGTGGGTAATTGGCTGCTGGCGCGCAGCGCGCAGATCGGCGGCGGCATCCTGGAGCTAACGTTAAGCCTGGTGTTCGTGTTTTTCTTCTACCGTGACGGGCCACGCCTGGCGACATTTGTGCATCGCTTGCTGGAACGCCTGATCGGCGAACGTGCCGGTTACTACATCGAACTGGTGGCCGGTACGGTGCAGCGTGTGGTTAACGGCGTGATCGGTACAGCGGCCGCGCAAGCCGTGCTGGCGCTGATCGGCTTTTTGATCGCGGGCGTGCCGGGCGCGCTGGTGCTGGGCATCGTTACCTTCCTGCTCAGCCTGATCCCGATGGGCCCGCCGCTGGTGTGGATACCGGCGACGGCGTGGCTGGCCTGGAAGGGCGATTACACCTACGCGATATTTCTCGGGGTGTGGGGCACGTTCATCATCAGCGGCGTCGACAACGTACTCAAGCCGTACCTGATCAGCCGAGGCGGCAACTTGCCGCTGGTGATTGTGCTGTTGGGCGTGTTTGGCGGGCTGATCGCCTTCGGTTTTATCGGCCTGTTTATCGGCCCGACCTTGCTCGCGGTGGCGTACAGCTTGTTGACGGATTGGAGTGCAACCCAGGCTCAAGTGCGTCGCGACGACAAAACCGTTTAAGCCCTAGGCAGCCACACCACGGCGGTCAAACCGCCGCCTGGGGTTTCTTCAAGGCTCAGGCGGCCGCCAAGGCGCTCCACCGCGTCCTTGGCAATCGTCATGCCGAGGCCGACGCCGCCGGAGTTGCGGTTGCGTGAGCCTTCCAGGCGAAAGAACGGCTCGAACACCGCCTCACGTTTATCCGCCGCAATGCCGGGGCCGTGGTCGATTACCCGGATGACCAGCGCTTCGCGGCTGTCGCTCAACTCCACACGCGCCGTACCGGCGTAACGCAGCGCGTTGTCGATCAAGTTGTTGAGGCATGAACGCAGGGCCATTGGCTGCACCTGCAACGGCACGCAACTGCCGGCAAACTGCACGTCAGAGCCTTGGTCCTGGGCATTTTCGCTGAGCGATTCGACCAGCGCCTGCACGTCGAGCCAATGCCGGGTCTCGCTGGTGCGCTGTTCGTGCAGGTAGCTCAGGGTGGCGTCGAGCATGCTGATCATGTCGTTCAGGTCCTGGCGCATCTGGCCTTGCAGCTTGCTGTCTTCGATCTGTTCCAGGCGCAACTTCAGGCGTGACAGCGGGGTGCGCAGGTCATGCGAGACCGCGCCGAGCATGCGCGCGCGCTGGCTGACTTGTTCGCGAATACGCCGTTGCATCAGGTTGAAGGTCGACGCGGCCTGGCGCGCCTCGCGCGGCCCGGATTCATTCAGCGGCGGGCTGTCGAGGTCGAGGCTCAGGCGTTCGGCGGCTGCACTCAGGCGCTGGATCGGCCGGCTGAGCAGCTTGGCGCCATACCAGGCCGCAATAATCAGCGAAAAAAACTGGAACGTCAGCGGCACTATCGGGCCACCAAACCACGGGCGCCGGTGCTCCCTGTGCAGCGGCACCATCGAGCCATCCGGCTGCTCGATGAAGGTTTCCTGGCGTTGCGGCGGTGGCGGGTCGTAGTGGTGAAACCAGAAGAAGGCCAGTGCATGGGCCAACACAATGGCCAACAACAACACACCGAACAACCTGCCGAACAGCGTGTTGAAGGCGTTGCGCATCAGCCAATATCCCGCGCGTCGAACAGGTAACCTTCGCCGCGTACGGTTTTGATCAACTGCGGGGCTTTGGGGTCATCGCCCAGCTTCTGGCGCAGCCGCGAGACCAGCAAGTCGATGCTGCGATCAAACGCTTCGATGGAGCGGCCACGCGCGGCGTCGAGCAATTGCTCACGGCTCAACACGCGGCGCGGCCGTTCGATAAACACCCACAGCAAGCGGAACTCGGCGTTGGACAGCGGCACCACCAGGCCGTCGTCGGCCACCAACTGGCGCAACACGCTGTTGAGGCGCCAGTTGTCGAAGCGGATATTGGCGCGTTGCTCGGTACGGTCATCGCGCACCCGGCGCAGAATCGTCTGGATGCGTGCCACCAGTTCGCGCGGTTCGAACGGTTTGGACATATAGTCGTCGGCGCCCAGTTCCAGGCCGATGATCCGGTCGGTGGGTTCGCAACGCGCTGTGAGCATCAAAATCGGGATGTCCGATTCGCCGCGCAGCCAGCGGCACAGCGACAGGCCGTCTTCGCCCGGCAGCATCAGGTCGAGCACCACCACATCAAAGGTCTCGGCTTGCATGGCGTGGCGCATGGCGGTGCCATCGGTCACGCCGACGGCGAGAATATTGAAGCGCGCCAGGTAATCGATCAGCAGCTCGCGGATCGGCACATCGTCATCGACGATCAGCGCGCGGGTGTTCCAGCGCTTTTCATCGGCGATCACCGCGCCTTTTTGCTCGTCGTTCACAGAGACTGAAGAAGTATGCATAGTGCGATCATCTGCCTGGTTGTTGCTGTCAGCATAGGCGCCCAGCCCCATGGCTGGAAGTGCTGAACGGTGGGTCATGCGGGCGAGGCTAGCCTTGGGGCGTGTTGGGGGCATGTCGTGAATGTATCAGCTTTGAAACAATTACCCTGGATCACCGTTGTAGCGCGGTTGGTCAGTATTTACCGATCATCGGATCCCGCAATGGCGCGGCTTGCGCTACAATCCGCGCCGATTTCGACTTGCCTGAGAGCCCATTCCAATGTCCGTTTGCCAGACTCCTATCATCGTCGCCCTGGATTACCCCACTCGTGACGCCGCACTGAAGCTGGCTGACCAGTTGGACCCGAAGCTTTGCCGGGTCAAGGTCGGCAAGGAACTGTTCACCAGTTGCGCGGCAGAAATTGTCGGCACATTGCGTGACAAAGGTTTTGAGGTGTTCCTCGACCTGAAATTTCATGACATCCCGAATACCACGGCCATGGCGGTGAAAGCGGCGGCCGAGATGGGCGTGTGGATGGTCAATGTGCATTGCTCCGGTGGCTTGCGCATGATGAACGCCTGCCGTGAGGTGCTGGAGCAGCGCAGCGGGCCGAAGCCTTTGCTGATCGGTGTGACGGTGCTGACCAGCATGGAGCGCGAAGACTTGGCCGGTATCGGCTTGGATATTGAGCCTCAAGAGCAAGTTTTGCGGTTGGCGGCACTGGCACAAAAGGCTGGCCTGGATGGTCTGGTGTGTTCGGCGCTGGAGGCTGAGGCGTTGAAGACGGCGCATCCGTCGCTGCGACTGGTGACGCCGGGGATTCGCCCGGCGGGCAGCGCTGTGGATGATCAACGACGTATTTTGACGCCGCGTCAGGCGTTGGATGCGGGGTCGGATTATTTGGTGATCGGGCGTCCGATCAGCCAGGCGGCGGACCCTGCGAAGGCGTTGGCGGCGGTGGTTGCCGAGATTGCCTGATCGCTGAGTGTGTTGGTTGAATTGAATACACAGCAGATTTGCTTTTGCTTTTTGTGGGAGCGGGCTTGCTCGCGATGCAGGCGCCTCGGACCATCAGGCGTACCGGGTTGATGCCATCGCGAGCAAGCCCGCTCCCACACAAGCAGCTCCCATACTGGCCCGCCCTCGGTTTGAGTGAGCGGTTAAACCTTCAGCACCAGTTTCCCGAAGTTTTCACCGTTGAACAGCTTCATCAAGGTCTCCGGGAACGTCTCCAGGCCTTGCACGATGTCTTCCTTGCTCTTGAGCTTGCCCTGCGCCATCCACCCGGCCATCTCCTGCGCTGCCGCGGCAAAGTTCGCCGAGTGGTCCATCACCACAAACCCTTCCATGCGCGCGCGGTTAACCAGCAGCGACAAATAGTTAGCCGGGCCTTTGACCGCTTCTTTGTTGTTGTATTGGCTGATGGCACCGCAAATCACCACGCGGGCTTTAAGCGCCAGGCGGCTGAGCACAGCGTCGAGAATTTCGCCGCCGACGTTATCGAAATACACGTCCACGCCTTTGGGGCATTCGCGCTTGAGGGCGGCAGGCACGTCTTCGCTTTTGTAGTCGATGGCGGCGTCAAAGCCCAACTCATCCAGCAGGAACTTGCATTTGTCGGCGCCACCGGCAATCCCGACCACGCGGCAGCCTTTGATCTTGGCGATCTGCCCGGCAATGCTGCCCACCGCACCGGCGGCGCCGGAGATCACCACGGTTTCCCCGGCCTTGGGCGCGCCGGTGTCGAGCAAGGCAAAGTAGGCGGTCATGCCCGTCATGCCCAGGGCTGACAGGTAGCGCGGCAGCGGCGCAAGTGTCGGGTCGACCGTGTAGAAACCACGCGGTTCGCCGACAAAATAATCCTGCACGCCCAACGCGCCGTTGACGTAGTCGCCGACTGCGAATTTGGGGTTGTTCGAAGCAATCACTTTGCCCACGCCCAGCGCGCGCATCACTTCACCAAGGCCGACAGGTGGAATGTAGGATTTGCCTTCATTCATCCAGCCACGCATTGCCGGGTCCAGCGACAGGTATTCATTCTGCACCAGTACTTGCCCATCACCTGGCGTGCCCACCGGCACTTCCTGGTAGGTAAAGGTTTCCCGCGTGGCCGCGCCGACCGGGCGTTTGGCGAGCAGGAATTGGCGATTGGTCTGGGCAGTCATGGCAAGCACTCTTTATAAATGAACCTGAGTGATAGCCCTTCAGCGCGTTGAGGGCAAGGTTTTGCAACCGCTGCGAATGGCCGCCGATAGACGTGGCTGATAGTTGGCCGGGCGGCTTTATCACCGCGATCCATACGGTGCCCACCGGGCTTCTGATAGTGCTGACGCGCGTGCCCTCGCGTTGGCTAGACTCGGCCCACGGCTATTTCTTGCAGAGGACATCTCCCATGAGCATGACGTTTTCCGGCCAGGTCGCCCTGGTGACCGGCGCCGCCGCCGGTATTGGCCGCGCCACTGCGTTGGCGTTCGCCGCAGAAGGCTTGCAAGTCGTGGTCGCCGACCTGGACGCGGCGGGCGGCGAGGGCACGGTCGGGCTGATCCGCCAGGCCGGTGGCGAGGCTGCGTTTGTGCGCTGTGACGTCACGCTGGAAGCGGATGTGCAAGCGTTGATGGCCCAGACCGTCGCAGCCTTCGGTCGCTTGGACTATGCGTTTAACAATGCCGGTATCGAGATCGAGAAAGGCAAGCTGGCCGACGGCAGCCTCGACGAGTTCGACGCCATCATGGGCGTCAACGTCAAGGGCGTGTGGCTGTGCATGAAGTATCAGTTGCCGCTGCTGCTCGCCCAAGGCGGCGGGGCTATCGTCAATACCGCGTCGGTGGCAGGGCTGGGCGCCGCGCCGAAAATGAGTATTTATGCGGCGTCCAAGCATGCCGTGATCGGCCTGACCAAGTCGGCGGCCATCGAGTACGCGAAGAAAAAAATTCGCGTCAACGCGGTGTGCCCTGCGGTCATCGACACCGATATGTTCCGTCGGGCCTATGAAGCTGATCCGCGCAAGGCTGAGTTTGCCGCTGCGATGCACCCGGTTGGGCGCATTGGCAGCGTCGAGGAAGTCGCCAGTGCAGTGCTCTACCTGTGCAGCGACGGCGCCGCGTTCACCACCGGCCACGCGTTGGCGGTGGACGGTGGCGCGACGGCTATCTAGGACACCACGTCACGGCCTATTCGAAAAGGCGAGGGGCGTTGTGGGGCGTTTCCAGGGCTGGCAAAAGGCCGCGCGTGAATGTGTATCAGGAGGTAAATAAGTCAATAAAATCAATACTTTAATGGTTTTTACGGCCAGTTTTTACGGGCTTCTGTGCTTAACTGTTTTGGGTTGAATAACAGACAGTTGAAGTGAGTGGCTCATGGATTTAGGGATCGATCGACAAGCCCTTGTACCGGTGGTGCAGCAAATCGTCAGCGCGGTGGCGCAATGGATTCGCACAAGCGAGGCGAGCCCAGGCACGCGCTTGCCGTCTGTCCGTCAATTGGCCCTCGACAACCTGCTCAGCCAGTCCAGCGTGATCGAGGCCTGTGAACGGATGGTTGCGCAGGGGTTATTGGTGTCAAAACAAGGCTCGGTATTTGCCGTGGCCGAGCCGCGGGTTTCGCATGAAAGCCACTGGTATGAAGGCGCCGAGCTGGGCTGGGGCGTCTATGTCGACAGCCCGTTGGGCGAGTTGAACCTGGGCTGCGGCTGGTTGCCGGATGCGTGGCGCGAAAGCGATGACCTTTGTTATGCCATACGCGAAATCAGCCGCACCGACACTGCCGGCCTTTTCAACTACAGCACGCCGTTAGGGTTGCCGGCGTTGCGCGAGCAACTGCTCAAGCGGCTGACCCGGATCAAGGTGGCCACCAGCCTCGACCGCATCCTCACCACCCATGGCGCCAGCCACGCACAGGACTTGCTGATACGCACGCTGCTCAAGGCCGGTGATACGGTGGTGGTAGAGACGCCGGGGTACGCCAACCTCTATCGCCAGTTGGAGCGCCACGGCGTCAAGTTGCTGGAGGTTCCGCGCACCGTGGGCGGCCCGGATATTCCGGTGCTGGAGACGCTGCTGCAAAGCCATCGTCCCAAGTGCCTGTTCATCAATTGCCTGTACCACAACCCCACCGGCACCAGCCTGTGCCGTGCGGTGGCCGAGCGTCTTTTGCAACTGGCGCGCAGCGAAGACTTCCTGATCGTTGAAGAGGACGTTTACGGCGACTTGCAGCACGCCAGTTGCACGCGGCTTTCGGCGCTGCCGCATGATGACCGGGTGATCTATATTTCGAGCTTTTCCAAGACCCTCAGCAGTGCGTTGCGCGTGGGTTACCTCAGCGCCAGCACGGCCATCATCGCGCAACTGGTCAGCCTCAAAACACTCACTGGCATCGGCACTTCACGCTTCGCCGAAGCCGTGGTCGCCACGTTGCTGGCCAATGGCACCTACCGCAAGTGGGTACAGCGCCTGCGCAAGCGCCTGAACACGCAAATGGCGTTTACCTTGCAGGCGCTGGAGGATGAGGAATGGGAAGTCTTTGCTGTGCCTGCCGGCGGCATGTTTGTGTGGGCACGCCCTGGCGTGGGCGACCCCGCGCGGTTGCAGGCGTGCGCACGGCGACTCTGCGTTTTGTTGTCGCCGGGGGCGCTGTTCAGTCCCAAGGGCGAACACAGCCACTGGCTGCGGATTAATGTGGCGTATGCCGCCGATCAGCGTGCGCTGGCGCTGTTCCGCGCGCTGGGGCCAGCCAAATCGACCTCGACCATTCTGAAAACGACGGGAGTGTAGCTTTTTGCCATTATTGTGGCGCCAACGTCTTGTGTCGGTGGCCTGTGGTTGCGAATCTCGCGGCACGCAAATCAGGCTTGATGGCATCCGCCATTGCAAGAGGATTCCAGGCAATGATACCGGCCGTGCAACGACGTTTCGCCAACCTCGGTATGGCGAAAAAACTGGCCTTGGGTTTCGCCCTGGTGCTGCTGCTGACGGCCTTGGTGGCAGCCATTGGTGTGGGCTCCCTGGAAACCATTGGCCAGCGTTTCGAAGGCCTCAACGCGATGTCTTCGCTCAACAGCGGCCTGTTCAAGGTGCGCTTGATCGAACAGGATTACGCGCTGCACGCTGACCCCAAAGCCGTTGAGGCGCTGCATGCAAGCGTCGACGCCTTGGCCGCGCTGGCCGCCAGCCTGAAAGCCCAGTCGTCCGCCAATGTGCCAGTGATGAGCGAGGTTGAACAGGCGCTGGCAGCTTATCGCAAGGCGTTCGACGAGTTCGTCGAGCTCACCCAAGCCAAAGAGCTGGCGCTGGAAATGGCCAGTTGGTCGGTGTCCAGCGTCGCCAATAACCTTGACGTGTTGCAGGCCGGCCTCGCCGACGATGGCACCTATGCGCTCAAAGAAAGCCAGGGTAAAGACGGCGCCGAATTTATCCTGCAGTCGGGGCAGATCAGCCAGGTGTCGCGGTTGATGTTGCAAGCCATGAACCAAGCGCAGGTGCGCCTGGATCAAAGCCGCAAGGCTGATGCAGACGACGCCGGGCAAGGCAAGATCGAACAGGCTGACCAGGCGCTGGCTCAGGTTGGAACGACTGAAAACGTCGGTAACGGACGCGGGTTATCAGACTGTGCTCAACGAAGTGTCCGGGCACATCGCCGCGTTCAGCGAAAAACTCGGCGAATACACCGGGTTGCTGGCGCAGGAAAAAGGCGTCTACAAACAGCTGCATGAGCGTGCCGATCAAGTGGTCAGCCGGGTTAACCAGGCGTATGACGCCGAAGATCAGTCGATGCAGGTGCAACTGAAAGAAAGCGCGTTGTTGATTATTGGCTCGTCAGCCCTGGCGCTGTTGGTGGGCTTGATCGCGGCGTGGGTAATAACCCGCTTGATCGTGACGCCGCTGCGCAGTGTCATCGCAGTGGCGCAACAGATTGCGGACGGCGACCTGAGCGGGCGCATGCAGGTCAGTCGTGGTGATGAGATCGGCCAATTGATGCAGGCCATGCACCAGATGGGCAGCGGCCTCAGCCACATGGTCAGTGGGCTGCAGGCGGGAATCGAGCAATTGGCCAGTTCGGCGCATTCGTTGTCCAGCGTCACCGAACAAACCAATGCCGAAGTCAGCAGCCAGAAGGAGGAGACCGAGCAGGTCGCCACGGCGATGAACCAGATGACGGCCACCGTGCATGACGTGGCGCGCAACGCCGAACAGGCCGCGCAAGCCGCGCAGACAGCGGATCACAAAGTCGAAAGCGGCCAGCAGGTGGTGCGCCAGAGCTTGCAGCGCATTGAGCAGCTCGCTACTTCCAGCAGCAATGCCAGCGTCAGCATCGAAAGCCTGAGTGCAGAAATCCACAACATCGGCAGCGTGTTGAGCGTGATCAAAAGTGTGGCCGAACAGACCAATTTGCTCGCCCTTAACGCGGCGATCGAAGCGGCGCGCGCAGGCGAGCAAGGCCGTGGTTTTGCGGTGGTGGCCGACGAGGTGCGGGCGCTGGCCAAACGCACTCAGCAATCGACCGAGGAAATCGAGCAACTGGTGAGTACCTTGCGCGGCGCGGCGCAGTCGTCGGTGCAGCAGATCCAGCAGAGCGGCGAGCTGGTGAAACTGGCGGTCAGCGACGCGCTGGAAGCCGAGAGCGCGTTGGGCAGCATTGCCGCAGCGGTGTCACTGATCCAGCAGATGAACCAGCAGATAGCCGCAGCGGCCGAGCAGCAAAGCTCGGTCGCCGAAGAGATCAACCGCAGCGTCACCAGTATTCGCGCGAGCGCCGATCAATCGGCGTTGAGCATGCAGGGCAATGCCGCGTCGAGTATCAAGTTGGCGCAGTTGGGGGCGGAGCTCAAGGGCATGGTGGGGCACTTCCGCCTTTGATCGCCGCAACTGGCGACGATCAAAGGGCAGGGCGGCTATCAGGCGTTGTTGGCGAGGAACGTCAACAGCGCTTCGTTGACGAATTCCGGGTTCTCGCGGGAAGAGATGTGCCCTGCGTCGGGAATCAGGGTCAGGCCGCAACCAATCAGGTCCGCCATTTCTTTGGATTCGGCAGGTGGTCGTGGCTTGTCCTGCTCGCCGCACATGACCAGCGTGGTGTCGGGGTCCAGGTTCGGCAATTGGTCGAGGATGTCGGTGCGGCTGAATATCAGACGGCCCAGCGGCACCACGCTCTGCCGCAGGCGCTCTGCGGAAAAGGCCTGCAACGCCTTGCGATAGTCCTGGTACAGCGCCGATTGACGATCAATCTCGGGGCGGAAAAAGATCGGTGCGATCACATCCAGCAGCGACTCAGGGATAGTGCCGGCGTCTTCGATCATCTTGAACAGCGAGAAATAGTACTGCCGCGTAGGCTCGGGTTCGGCGCCGAGGTAGGTGTCCATCAGCACCAGGCTGTTGATGCGCTCAGGTGCCAGTAACGCCAGGCGTGCGCCCCACATGCCGCCGACCGACAAGCCGACCAAATTGATGTGCGCAAGGTCGAGGTGGTCCAGCAGCGCCAGGGTTTGGCGCGCCAAGTCATCCAGGGATCGGGTGTGAGCCGGCAGCGGGCCGGATTCGCCATGGCCCCACAGCTCGGGGGCGATCACCCGATACCGGTGCGACAAGGCTTCAATTTGCGGGGCCCACATCTCGCTGCCCCACAGGTAGCTCGAGCCCAGCACGACAACCGGGCCAGTGCCCTGGTCAACATAGTGCAGCGGTTGTCCATCAATCACGGCGACAGGCATAGCAGGCCTCTAACTTCATGGAGTGAGGTGCACTTTTTTACGCTAGTCGGCAGCGGGAGGATAGATGCAAAGTGATGGCATGTGGCGAGGTGGCTCGCCACACAAGGCGCGGGGTCAGTCGTAGATGGCTTTCTTTTTCCACTCGGCGTCGGCGTCGACCACCTTGAGGCCTTCGGTCAGTTCGTTGACTTCGTCTTCGACGGGCTCGCTGTTGGTCAGCACTGTGGAGTTGGCGCGTGCCAGTTGGTTCTCCAATAACTGCAATTGCGCACTGTAGAACACCGGCTCCGGCTGCTTGCGCAGGTACTGTACGCCGCGCTCAAACGCCAGACGTGCCTGGCCAGGCTGGCCTTGCACCAGGGCGTGTTGGCCCAGGTTGGTGAAGAATTCGATGTGCAACAGCACCAGGATATGCCGAATTTCCTTGATCCAGTGCTTGGCCTCATTGGCCGGCAGGAAACCGTCCTGGGCGGCGCGGGTGACTTGACCGTGCAGGGCTTCGAGCAAAAACCGCACATCCTTGGCCTTGGCTTCGGTCTGGATCGGCGCGGGCGGGTTGTTCACCGGAATCGATTCGCCTTGCGCGATCAGTGCATTCAACTCAGCAATACGCGCCTTGAGCGGTGCGCTGGATTTGTTGATGTTCAACAGTCGCTGATTAACGTTGAGTTCCAGGCGCGTCAACAACAGCTTGAGCTTGGTGGTCATTAACTGGCCAGGGAATGTCTCGGTGATTTCACCGCAGCGACGCAGCCGATCGTTAAGCTCGATCTCGGTGCGCTTCTTTTCCAGTTTGTTGTTTTCCACCACGTGGTTCATATAGCCAATGGCGATCAATATTACGATCCCGACTATTACCAGCAGGGTGATCATGAGTGGTGTCACCGGTGTGACCTCTTTATAGGGTTTGTGGTGGAGTGTAGTGACTGGGCCATCCGGCGGATAGAGTTGTTCGACCAGTTGCCCAGGTAGTTTCTTCTATATAGGTAATCATTGGCTCGATAGGTGCACATTGCCATCATTTGCCTGCGGCAACTATAGCGTCTTGTTGGACGCCAGAATATAGGCGCCAAAGCCCGGGCGGGCGGAATGCCCGTGCAGGCCGGTAAAGCTGGGCGAAGTCATTGATTTAAATAAATTTATCCATGGGGGTTGACGACCTTTAAATCCATCCATAGAATGCGCGCCACTTACAGCGTAAAGCACACAGCGAAACGCGGTAGGGAGTGAATGTTGTACGTGTGTCCCCTTCGTCTAGTGGCCTAGGACACCGCCCTTTCACGGCGGTAACAGGGGTTCGAGTCCCCTAGGGGACGCCATATGCGGGAATAGCTCAGTTGGTAGAGCACGACCTTGCCAAGGTCGGGGTCGCGAGTTCGAGTCTCGTTTCCCGCTCCAATTTTTAAGCAGTGTTGCCCTCGGGCGGCATTGAGTGAAACCAGGGTAACGTCTTCGGACGAGGCCTCTGGGCACTGAAATACACACCATGTGTTTCAGTAGCGTGTCCCCTTCGTCTAGTGGCCTAGGACACCGCCCTTTCACGGCGGTAACAGGGGTTCGAGTCCCCTAGGGGACGCCATTTGCGGGAATAGCTCAGTTGGTAGAGCACGACCTTGCCAAGGTCGGGGTCGCGAGTTCGAGTCTCGTTTCCCGCTCCATATTTAACGAAAACGCCGATCAGTGATGATCGGCGTTTTTGTGTGTGCGGCTTTTTCTCCCGGCGCGTAGGGCAGGTTGTGAAGTGCGTAGGAATTGTCTGTAGTTTCCTCTGAGTGTCGTCGAGTGGGTGTTTACCCGTTCAGCGACCTCTACTCTGGCCAGTCCTTTTGCCCTGTTCACTTCAGAGAACTGCCCAGATGCTTCAACTCGATTTTTATTCCACGCTGGTCGCCGCCTCTTTAGTGCTGTTGCTGGGGCGTTGGCTGGTGGCCCGAATCGGCTTTTTGCGGACTTACAGCATTCCAGAGCCGGTTGCCGGTGGTTTATTGGTTGCCGCGTCACTGCTTGTGTTGCGCGCAGTGGCGGGTATCGAAGTGCGATTCGACGCTTCATTGCAAACGCCATTAATGTTGGCGTTTTTTGCCTCCATCGGCCTGAATGCCGACTTTGCCAGCTTGAAAAAAGGCGGGCGTGTATTGGGTATGTTTCTGCTGGTCGTGACGGCGCTGCTGGTGTTGCAAAATGCCATGGGCATCGCGTTGGCCAAGGCCTTGGGGCTGGACCCATTGATGGGCTTGCTGGCCGGCTCCATCACCTTGTCGGGTGGGCACGGCACGGGCGCGGCGTGGGGCGCAGTGTTCAGTCAGAAGTATGGCGTGGCGTCGGCGTCTGAACTGGCAATTGCTTCGGCGACGTTTGGCTTGGTATTGGGCGGGTTGATTGGTGGTCCGGTCGCGCGCTTGCTGATCAAGCGTGTGCAGGTGCCGGCGATTGAGCAGGCGCAAGCGCGCCAGCCGGAAGGTTTTGAGCGGCCCGATCAGGAACGCACGATCACCGCGTTCTCGTTTATCGAGACGCTGGCGTTGCTTGCGATCAGCCTGCAGGTCGGCACCTGGCTGAGTGGTTTGATTCGGGGCACCGCGTTTGAGTTGCCGACCTTTGTGTGTGTGCTGTTCGTCGCGGTGCTGTTGCGCAACGGCCTGTCGGCGATGGGCTGGCGTCAGGTGTTTGAGCGTGAGGTGTCGTTGCTGGGCAATGTCAGCTTGTCGTTGTTTTTGGCGATCGCGTTAATGTCACTCAAGCTGTGGGACCTGGCGGCGCTGGCATTGCCGATTGTCATTCTGTTGGCTGCACAGGCGTTATTGATGGCCCTGTTCGCGATTTTCGTGACGTTTCGGGTGATGGGCAGCAACTATGATGCGGCGGTGCTGGCGGCAGGTCATTGCGGTTTCGGGTTGGGCGCCACGCCCACCGCGATTGCCAACATGCAGGCGGTGACTCAGCGCTTTGGCCCCTCGCAGATTGCCTTTCTGGTGGTGCCGATGGTCGGCGCGTTTTTTATCGACATCACCAATGCGGTGGTGATCAAGCTGTACCTGGCGCTGCCGTTCCTTGGCGCGGCAGGCTGATGCAGGTGATCAATGAAAACGCCGATCAGCGATGATCGGCGTTTTCATGCAGCGCGCAACAGCAGGCGCAATGGTTAGTCAGAGCGTCGGCAACTGCCCGACACGGCCCATCATTTCGGTGACGATCTGCAAATCGAGCAGGAACTGCTCGACGGTCTTGAACTCACCGTCGGTGTGCCCGGTGTACTTCACCTCCGGCCGCGCCAGGCCAAATTGCACACCGTTGGGCAGGTCATGCACGGAGGTGGCGCCGGCGGAGGTGCCGAACGTGTGTTGCATGCCGAGGTTTTCGCTGGCAACCGCCAACAAGGCTTTAACCCACTCACCTTCAGGGTTGCGGTACATCGGCGCCGCCACCGAGTAGGTGAAGTTCACCTCGATTTTGGAGGTTTTGTCCCAGGCGCTCAGCTTGTCGGCGATTTCGGTTTTGAGTGTCTCTGGGGACTTGCCCTTCGGCACGCGCAGGTTCACGGCCAACTTGAAGGCTTTGTCATCCTGCCCGACAAAGGTCAGCGAGGCGGTCAGCGGCCCCATGAATGCATCGGAGAAGCCCACGCCCAACTGGCCACCCAGGTAATCCAGGCCCCAGTTGTCGGACGCATAACGCGCGGCGTCGGTGATGTGGTTGTGCTTGAGCGCGATCTTGCCATCGACGCTGTGGATCAACCCGAGCATGCGCGCCACCGGGTTGACGCCCGATTGCGGCGCCGATGAATGCGCAGATACACCGGTGACCGTCAACGTGACGTCTTTGCCGACCACCTTGGCGGCCACCTCGAAATCGCCGCCATTGCGCTTGGCGTACTCGGCACCGGCAGTTTGCAAGCTGGCCGCCAGCTCGGCCGGTGTGTCGCTGACCAGCGTCGCGACTGACGCCGATGGAATCTGGTTGGTGGCCATGCCGCCCGTCATCGCGATGATTTCCGCGCCGTTACCGACGCCCTTGCGCACCGGGAAACTCGCCATAACGGTGCCGTAGCCTTTCTCGGCGATGACCACCGGGTAGCCGCCATCCAGCGCCAGGTTGTATTGCGGCGTGGGGTTGCGTTCGAAGTAGTAGGGGATCGCGTCGCCCATGGTTTCTTCGGTGGTGTCCACCAGCAGCTTGAAGTTACGCGCCAGCGGCAGCTTCTCTTCCTTGATCACCTTCATCGCGTACAGGGCAACCACGATGCCGTTCTTGTCATCCTCGGTGCCGCGGCCATACATGCGGTCGCCGATCAGCGTGACCTTGAAAGGGTCGAGCCGCGTACCGTCGTTCAGCACCCAGTTTTCCGGGGTTACCGGCACCACATCGGCGTGAGCGTGGATGCCGACCACTTCAGTGCCGCTGCCTTCCAGGGAAATTTCGTACACGCGGTTGTCGATGTTACGGAAGTTCAGGTTGAAGGCTTTGGCCAGGCTCTGAATCTTGTCGGCGATCTTGAGGAATTCCGGGTTTTTGTACTGCGGCAGGCCATCGATATTGAAGGTCGGGATTTCCACCAGTTCGCGCAGGGTTTCGAGGGCGGCTTTGCCGTACTTCACCCGCGTGTAAATGCCCAGTAGACGATTGATTTCGTTCTGCTGGTCGGCGGTCAGGGTTTGATGGGCGAGAAAGGCGCTGATGGCCGGTCCCGCGTCGCCGGTTTTGCCCAGGTCGCCCTTGGCCAGAGCGCCGAGGAAACCGCGAAAATCAGTGACCGAGGTATCGCTGAAATGTTTGACGATGGTGGCGCTTTGTTCTGCGCTGATGTTGGCAAATGCTGGGGTGGCGACTGCCGAGAGGCTGGCGCTAAACAGTGCGATAGCCAGGCTTTTTTTGATAGGGAAGTGCATTGCTGACGGCATTCCTTTGCGAAGTTAGAGTCGGAGATTTCTGATCAATATGTCAGAAATATTTCCACACACTACCATCACCAGGCGTGGGATAGGGAGGCCTTGAAGCAGGAAAAATTCTCCGGGCTGTAGCGATTCAACTGTGGGAGCGGGCTTGCTCGCGATAGCGGTGTGTCAGTTGAACAATACTTGTCTGACCCGACGCTATCGCGAGCAAGCCCGCTCCCACAAGAGAGGTTGGGTGTGTGGGGGAGCTGGTATCGGTCAGGGCTTGCCAGGATGCGGCTCCGGGTAGTGCGCCATCACTTCCAGTGGTTTGGCATACGGCCCGTCCCACAATTGCTGATGCAGTTCGCCGATGCGCTTGGCCATTGCGTCGTCGTGCATCACTACTTCCAGGTTGCGTGAGTTATCCAGGTAACCGCCGAGCCAATTACTGGTGCCGACCCAGGCCACGTGCCCGTCGATGTCCATGGTTTTGCTGTGGATCACCCGCGCATACGGGATAAAACCTTGCCTGGCCTCGGGCAGCGTGACGATTTTGACCTCTACGTTGGGCAGCACGGCCAGGCTTTTGAGGTAAGGCAGTTCCAGCGCGTCGGTGTTCCAGTTGGACACCATCAGCTTGATCGACACCCCACGCGCTGCGGCCGCGCGCACGGCGTTGTCGATTACCGCGTAGTACGGGCGGGTTTTGTCCGGCCCGTAGGACAGCGGTGCGTAATCAAGCAACTGCACTCGCACCTCTTTTTTCGCTTCGCTGAGCAAGCGCGGCAGTTCCAGTTGTGAATCGCCCACGCCGGGCGGGTTGTAGCGTTGCGGGCTGGCGACCAAGTAGTTGCCGGTGCGCGCAGGCTCTTTGCCGGCCGCCGGTAAAGGCACGGGGGTGTGTTCGGCGAGCGCCTGTTGCGCTTGCCAATCTTGATCGAAGATCGACTGGACCTGGCTCACCACCGTCTTGTCAGTGATCAGCAGACCGGTTTCGTGGATGTGTTCCAGCGAGCGCCAGTCGAAATTCTGGCTGCCGATAAACGCCTGGTTGGTGTCCACTACCATGTATTTTGCGTGGATGATCCCGCCACTCAGTTGCGCGTACGCCAGCACACGGAAGGTCAGGTTGGGGATCGCGCGCAAGCGTTGCAGGGTGGCGGCGTCCGACAGCTTGATGCCTTTTTCTTCGAGCAAAAAGCGAATCTTCACACCGCGTTTGCCGGCGGCTTCGAGGTGCTCGATGACCTTGTCCATCACCGAACCTGGCTGGTCGGCGGCGTAGAACTGGCCGATATCGATGCTGCTTTTGGCGCTGTCAAACAACGCGGTCCATACCGGCCCCGGTTGGCGCAAATCGGCGGTGCCCAGCGTGGTGTCCACCGGCACGGTGTGCACCAGTTCAAACCCCGCAATTGAAAAGTCCGCCTGGGCCAGCGGACTGAGCAGCAAGCCGGCAAGGCCTGCGATACGCAACTTCATCGAAAGGGGCATGGGCGTCTCATCGGGCAAAAAAATGGCGGGCGCAGGCAGCGCCCGCCAGGGGAGGGTCAAGCCGTGCGGCTGTGCAACACGGTCGGCACCAGGTGCGGTACTTCACCCTGTACACGTGCGCCGGTGGCGGCGCGAATCAGCAGGATTTTCAGCTGGTCGTTGATGCGCTCCAGGCTGTCCTGGAAGAAGTTGTGGAACACCACGCAGAACAACGCGATGGCGATACCCAAACCGGTCGCGAACAAGGCCGTGCCGATACCACCGGAGATCTGGCCCGGGTCGGACACGCCGGCACTGGCCAGCGCCTTGAAGGTGTCGATGATGCCCAGAATGGTGCCCAGCAGCCCGAGCAATGGCGCGGCAGTGGTGATGGTTTCGATGATCCAGAGGCTGCGCGACAACGGCGCGCGGGTCTTCAGGTACTGGGTTTCGATTTCGTCGTCCAGGTCCTTGCGTGAACCCTGCGACGCCTTCTGTGCCAGCACCGGCAGCACCATTTTCAGCGGCAGGCTGTCACGGCGCGTCAGGCTTTGCGGCAAGTCGCGCTCACTGTGCACATTGGCGCCGAGCACGTCGGTCAAGGCCCGCGCTTGACGGCGTACGTAGGCGAAGTAAATACCGCGTTCGATGCTGATAAAGATCGCAATCGCCATCGCGGCGTACATCACATAAAAGGTGATGTCGTGAAGCAGGTTCATGTCCATGATCTATTACCTCGCAGTTAGAAATTCGCTTCCAGGGAAACGGTTACGGTGCGGTCCAGGCCAACGATGTACGCCGGGTCGCCATCGCGAAAGCCGCTGTAGCTGGCCGCGTTGGTCTTGGTGGTGTACACGCCGTCGAGGTACTTCTTGTCGAACAGGTTGTCGACGTTCAGACGCAGGGTCGCGTCCTTGACCACTTTCTTGTCCACCGGCAGGTAGATACCGGCGCCAAGGTTGAAAACGGTGCGGCCGGAAATGGCCTCGTCGTTGGTCAGGTCGCCGAACAGCTTGCTGGTGTATTTGCCGCCGAAGGTGCCGTAGAAGCGCCCGTCGTCATACCCGATGTTGGCCGCCAGCATGTTCTTCGGCACGTTGGCGAACTGCTTGCCGCTGGTTGGCAATACGATGGCTTGGCCCGCGTTGAACACGGTCAGGTCATCCTGTTGCTCAGCTTTGGTGTAGGTGTAAGAGGTGTAGTAGTTGAAGTGGTTGGGCAGCAGGCCGCTCCATTCCAGTTCCAGGCCGCTGTTGTTGACCGAGCCTGCGTTGATGTCGGCGAAGTCGCCGTTGATGTCGCGCGACGACACTTGACGATCCTTGAACTGCATGTAGAACAAGGTGGCCGCCAAGGTCATGTCTTCATCGGTATAGCGCCAGCCCAACTCGTGGTTCCAGCTGGTTTCCGGCTTGGCATCGATGGAGCCGGCGCCTTTGTCGTACAGCACGTAGTTTTGCGGAATGCGCATGTTGCGCGACAGGCTGTAGAACAACTGGTCACGTTCATCCAGTTGGTACTTGAGGCCCGCGTTGGGCAGCAGCTTGTTGTAGGACTGGTTACGTTTTTCCGGCTGCTCGGTGAGGCTGCCGTTATTGGTGCCGTCACGCTTGACGTTCATGTAGGCCAGGCCTGCCACCAGGGTCCAGTCCGGGTTGATGTACCAGGTGTCCTGCGCCCAGACTTTTTGCGCCGGGGTGACGGTGAAGCGATCGCGGCCCTGCACGGTGTTGCCGTTGGCGTCGACCACCGAGTCGCCGTCCGGCCAGGTGTCGCTCGGCTTGCCGTTGTTCTTCAAAGCAATGAACGGTTGGGTCTGGCTTTGGCGCGCACGCTCATACCAGTAGCCGAACTGCAGGCTGTGATCGCCCAAGTCCCAGTTCAATTTGGTGGTGATGCCCGGGCGCCAGGTCTGGGTGCGCGAGGGGCGGTAGTACACGCCGGTGGTCGAGGAACCGTCGGCGTTGTATTGGGCGGCGGTGGGCAGGTTGCCCAGGTCGAACACTCCGCCCTGGTTCGAGCCACGGTTCAGCGCGTAGCTTGAGGCCCCCACGCCGCTGCCGTTGCCCCAGTAGTAATACGGGATGACCGACAGGGCCAGGTTGTCGGCCAGTTTGAATTGGGTATTGAGCACGCCGGTAAAGGTTTGGAATGGGTTCTGTGCCAAGGCGTAGTAGTTATTGACCTTGCCGTTGCTGCCCACCGCCGGTGTGGCCGGGTAGGGGTCGTACTTGCGACCGAACTGCTGGAACTGGTCCTTGGTCAACTGGCTGTAACTGTTGTTGTCTTGCTCGTGGTACTTGAGGATCAGGTTGGCAGTGTTGCCGTTGCCGGCATCGAAGAAGCTGTTCCATTCCACCTTGTCTGCGCGTACCGCACCCGAACCGCGCCACATATCGCCTTCGGTATGCGACACCGACAGCCAGTTGCTCAGGCCGTTGACTTCGCCGGTGTTGAGCCGTGCGAAGGTCTTGCGGGTGGCATTGCTGCCGACGATCTGCTTGACGAACGCCCCGGTTTCCTTGGTCGGGCGAGTGGTCACGATGCCAATGTTGCCACCGCTTGAGCCGATGTGCGGGCCGTCGGCTTCGGACGCGCCCTGGGTGACGAATATCTGGTCGATGTTTTCCGGGTCGCCGAGCAGGTTGGAGTACAGCGCATAGTTACCGGAGTCGTTGATCGGCATGCCGTCGATCGACATGCCCACCTGGTCGGAATTGAGCCCGCGCATGGTGAAGCGAAAGCCCGAAAGCCCGGTGTTGTCTTCGCTGGAGATGTTCAGGCCCGGCGTATATTTGAGCTTGTCGATCGCGTTGCCGGTGCCGGTCTGTTTATCCAGCGCTTCCTTGGTCACCGTCGAGCGGCCCTTGATGCTTTCTTCCTGCACCATATAGCCGCCACCCGCTGTGGCCTTGCCCTGAACGCCAATCGTACCGACATCACTTTCGCTGGTGTCTGCCATGGCCATGCCGTGGCCCATGCTCGCGGCAACGAGTGCCAGATGAATCCTTGTGAACCTCATCACTGTCGTCCTGGTGTGGGGTGCTATTGCACGCTGTAGTTGAAGGTGGCGGTGAAGCGCTGCTCGTTGCGCCCCCCGAAGGCTTGCTCGGGGAACGGCTTGACTTGCTTGATGCGACGCAGGCTGTTGGTGGCGGCTCGATTGAGCAGCATGCTTGAGGCCGGCGTTTGAATGCCGCTGTCGAGCACGCGGCCTTGCCGGTCCACCCTCATCCAGACCACCACCTCGCCGCTCGGCCGTTCAAGCGATGCCTGGCGCCCGGTGGGGTATTGCTTGTAAGTGTCCAGCTCGTTGCGCAAACCTTTGAGGTAGCCGCCTTCCAGCGCCTGGCCATCGACCTTGGGTGGCGCGGGAGGGGCGGGCGGCGCTGGGGTTGGGGCGACGGCGGCCTGTACCGGTTTGGCTGCCACTTGCGGTGTTGGTGTCGGCGCCGGTGCGGTTGTCGGCTTGGCGGCCACTGCTGGCTTGGGTTTGGGCACCGGCTTGGGCTCGGGCTTTGGCACCGGCTTTGGTGGAGGCGGCGGTGGCGGTGGCGGGGCGGGCTCGGCCTCTTCATCCTCGATTACCGGCGGTGGCGGCTCCTGTTCCACTACCGGTTGCGGCACCACTTCCGGCTCAGGCTCGACCAGTGCCAACTCGACCGCCGACTCGTCGTACACCGGCTCAACCTTCAACGTCTGTGACTGGATGCCCATTGCAATCAGCACCAGGGCGATCAGGGCCGGGACACTGCCCAGCAGCTGACGCGCACGAAACAGTACATACATGATCAGGACTTACGCGTGGCGATGGAGACGGAGGTAAAGCCACCCAGGCGCAGGGTGTCCATGACTTCCACCAGGCGCGAGACTTCCACACCCTTGTCACTGTTGACGATGATCGTCGACTTGGTATCAGGCTTTTCAGCCGCCTTCAGTGCCGGCACCAGGGCATCCACCGTGAGGTCCTTGCCGTCCAGTTGCAATTGGCCTTCGAGGCCCAGGGTCAGGATGAATTTGTTCTGCGGCTTGAGCTGTTGCGAGCTGCTGGCGCTGGGCAATTGCGTCTTCATGCCGAGTGCGGGAATCACGTTCAAACTCACCAGTACGAAAAACACCAGGAGGAACATCATCACGTCGATCATCGGGATCAGTTCGATGTGCGCCTTGCGTTTCTTGGGTTCGTCCCAGGTTCTCATTCCGTTACCCCATCATTGAATTAGGGGCGATACGCTATCAGCCGAAAATGACCGATTGGTTAACTTTAATTTACGTTTTGAAGGCTCTGGAACGCGTCTTTCAGGTGATTATTCTTGCAGTTTTATGACGTAATGTAATTGACACGAACGGCGTACATTGTTGAGAAATTTATCTTCAGAGCCGCTTCTTATGCCGACTGAACTGCCTCAGTTACTCACACCACGACTGCTGTTGCGCGCGCTGGAAATGCACCAGGCCGAGGTGCTGTGCGTACTCGGCAACGGGCCGAACATTGCTGACAACACCGCCAATATTCCCTCGCCTTACACCCTGGAAGTCGCGCAAAGCTTTATTAGCGCAAGCGCAGAAAAATACCGCGCGGGCGATTTGCTGAGCCTGGGTATGCACGTGCGAGAAACCGGCGAATTAATCGGTATCGTCAGCCTGCGTCTTAACGCTCGTCATCACTATGGGCACTTGGGGGGTTGGGTGGCGGCACACGTTCGTAACCAGGGCTATGCGGCTGAGGCGGCGAGTGCGGTGATGGACTTCGGCTTTGCCGAACTGGGCTTGCAACGTGTCGGCAGCCAGTGTTTTGGGCGCAACAAAGAGTCGGCGCGGGTCATGCAGAAAATCGGCTTGAAGTACGAGGGGTGCCTGCGCGAGGCGTTTCTCAAAAATGGCGTTTATGAGGATTTGTTGAGCTTCGCCACGGTACGCGATGATTGGGAGCGCGCGTTGTGAGTGGGGTAGTCGACCCTGGACGACGTCGAGTCCTTGCGGGGCTGGCGGTGGCGACGGCGTTTTCGATTCTCAGCCCGTTTGCACGCAGCGCCGGGGTGGATTACCCGTTTACGCTTGGGGTGGCGTCCGGCGACCCGCTGCCGGATGGGTTTGTGATCTGGACGCGCCTGGCGCCACTGTTCAACGCAGCAGATGGGCGTGGTGGCTTGAGCCGCGCAGTGCCGGTGCGTTGGCGCGTGGCCAGCGATGCGGCGATGACGCGCATCGTCAAGCAAGGTGAAGTGACGGCGACTGAGCGTTTCGCGCATTCGGTGCATGTGGAGGTCGCGGGGCTGGAGGCGGGCAGGCCTTACTGGTATCAGTTCGAAGGGCTCGGCGCGCAGAGCCCGGTGGGCCGTGCAATCACAGCGCCGCTGCAGCATGCGCTGGCGGCAGCGCATTTTGGGTTTGTGTCGTGCTCGCACTGGGAGCGTGGTTACTTCAGCGCCTATCGCCACTTGGCGGCGGAGCAACCCGACCTGGTGTTTTTCCTTGGCGACTACATCTATGAAAACTCCTACGCGGCGGACTCGGGCAAGATCATTCGTGCGCATGGCAGCGGCAATGCGGTGAGCTTGAGCGACTATCGCAACCGCTATGCCCTGTACAAAACCGACCCGGACCTGCAAGCCCTGCACGCGGCGGCACCCAGCGTTGCGACGTGGGACGACCACGAGGTGCAAAACGACTACGCCAACCAATGGTCCGAGGACCCGAAAATCCCGGTGGCGCAATTTCTTCAGCGGCGCGCGGCGGCGTACCAGGCGTTTTACGAACATATGCCACTGCGCGCGAGCAGTGTGCCGAAGGGCCCGGATATGCGCATTTATCGGCGCCTCGACTACGGCCGACTCGCGCGTTTTCATGTGCTGGATGGCCGGCAGTACCGTTCCGAACAACCGTGTATCCAGGCTAACGGCAGTCGGCAGGGGCATATCGCAGACGCCAGTTGCGCAGACTTGCTCGACCCGCGTCGCAGCATGCTGGGCTGGCAGCAGGAAGCGTGGCTGGACCGAGGGTTTGCCGAGTCGACGGCGCAATGGAACGTGATCGCTCAGGATTTGCTCGTGGCGCCGTTGATTCATCGTGATCTGACTAGCCAACACATTGGGCATTGGACCGATGGTTGGGACGGCTACATGGCAAACCGCTCACGGATGCTGGCGTCCATCGAACGTCATCGGCCGAAGAACCCGGTGTTTTGGGGCGGCGATATTCATTCATTCTGGACCACCGACCTGCATGCGGATGCCAACAACCCTCAGTCGCGGGTTGTTGGCACCGAGTTTGTCGGCAGTTCAGTGACCTCCGATGGGCCGCCCTTTGAGGCGTTCTCGCAGATACTGCCGCTCAACCCGCACGTGAAGTTTTTCGACAGCCGCCAGCGTGGCTATGTGTCGGTGGCGTTGGAGGCGCAGAAGATGCTGACGAATTTTCGCGTGATCACCGACCCGCGTGACCCGCTGGCGACGGTGTCGACGCTCAAGTCATTTGTGGTGGAGTCGGGGAAGGCGGGGGCGATAGCGGTTTAATGTGTGGCCAGCCGGTGTGCATGGCTGCTGGGCTGGCATGGCGAACGGGCTTGTGTGGCGAGCCGCTCGCCACGCTGGCCCGCCTCTGCAATCAGTGCTTGCTCTGGTCTTGCGGCATGGCCAGCAGTTGCTTTTCCTGGTTCCAGTCGAACGGTTCGTCGTTCAGTTCGGCTTCATAGCGGCGTTCTTCCAGGGCCTGGTACAGGTCCAGTTCTTCGTCGGGCATAAAATGCAGGCAATCGCCGCCAAAGAACCACAGCAGGTCGCGCGGAACCAGGTGGGCGATTTGCGGGTAGCGCAGGATGACCTGGCTCATCAGGTCCTGGCCCAAATACTGGCTTTCGATCGGGTCGATCGGCAGCAGGGCGCGCAATTCGTCGAAACGCTCCAGAAACAGAACGTGGCTTTCCTCAGGCACCTGTTCGGCTTCGCCGACGGCAACCAGGATGCTGCGCAGATGGTCGAGCAAGACGAGATGATCGGCAACGACGTTGGACACGAGATAAGTCCTCTAAAGCAAAAACGGGCGCGAGAGTATATAGCTCAAGCGCCCGTAATTATATGGCCCAGCAGATCAGCGGACTTTACCCTCAGCCTGGGTCAGTTCTTCCTTGCTGAAATCATCCACGTCGATCACCTTGCGTCGCGCCGCTTCTGCATCACGCAGGGTTTGCGCTTCGGCCGGTTGCAACACGCCGGCCTTCAGCGCCGCGTCGATAGCGTGTTCGCCGGCAGCCGGTTTGACCTGGCCGCTTTTGAGCGCGCCGTGCAGCGTTTTCTGCAACGCATGGCTCGCACCCAGCAGGTCGTAGGCACGTTGCAGCGCGCCCACCGGATCGTCCGCCGATTGCGGGCGATAGCAGCCGGCCAGCAGTTCCTCAAGGGTCGGGTCGCCTTTGGCGCGACCGATCACCGCGGCCACTTCGGCATCCAGCGCATCGGACGGCCCGGTATGGCGACGCCCGAACGGGAACACGATTACGCGCAGCAGGCAACCCAGTACCTTGTTCGGGAAGTTGCTGAGCAGCTCATCGAGGGCACGCTCCGACTCGCCGAGACTTTCTTCCATGGCCCACGCGAACAGCGGTTGCAGGTGGTCCGGTGAATCCAGGTCGTGATAACGCTTGAGCGCCGCCGACGCCAGGTACATGTGGCTCAGCACATCACCGAGGCGCGCCGACAGGCGTTCGCGACGTTTCAACTCGCCACCCAACAACATCATGCTCAGGTCGGCGAGCAAGGCGAACGCAGCCGCCTGACGGTTCAGTGCACGGAAATAGCCTTGGCTCAAGCGGTTACCCGGTGCTTTTTCAAAGTGGCCAATGCCCAGGTTAAGCACCAGCGTGCTGGCGGCATTGCTCACGGCAAAACCGATATGTTGCATCAGCAGGCCGTCGAATTCCTTCAGCGCCTGATCATGGTCTTCACGGCCGGCCAGCGCCATTTCCTTGAGCACAAACGGGTGGCAGCGAATCGCGCCTTGACCAAAGATCATCAGGTTGCGCGACAGAATGTTCGCGCCTTCCACGGTGATAAAGATCGGCGCGCCTTGCCAGCTACGGCCCAGGTAGTTGTTCGGGCCCATGATGATGCCCTTGCCGCCGTGCACGTCCATGGCGTGGCTGATGCACTCGCGGCCGCGCTCGGTGAGGTGGTACTTGAGGATCGCCGACAGCACCGAAGGTTTTTCCCCCAGGTCGACGGCATTCGCGGTGAGCATGCGCGCGCTGTCCATCAGCCAGGCGTTGCCGCCGATGCGCGCCAGGGCTTCCTGAATACCTTCAAAGGCCGACAACGGCACGTTGAACTGCTCGCGCACCTGAGCGTACTGGCCCGTCACCAAACTGGTGTATTTGGCCGCGCCGGTGCCCACGGCAGGCAGCGAGATAGAGCGGCCGACCGACAGGCAGTTCATCAACATCATCCAGCCCTTGCCGAGCATTTCCTGGCCACCGATGAGGAATTCCAGGGGGATGAACACGTCTTTGCCGGAGTTGGGGCCGTTCATGAACGCGGCGCCCAAGGGCAGGTGGCGGCGGCCGATTTCCACACCGGGGGTGTCGGTCGGGATCAGCGCCAGGCTGATACCCAAGTCTTCTTCTTCGCCGAGCAAGTGGTCCGGGTCATACGCCTTGAACGCCAACCCCAACAGGGTCGCGACCGGGCCAAGGGTGATGTAGCGCTTTTCCCAATTCAGGCGCAGGCCGAGGGTTTCCTTGCCTTCCCACTCGCCTTTGCAGATCACGCCGGTGTCGGGCATGGCGCCAGCGTCGGAACCGGCCAGCGGGCCAGTCAGCGCAAAGCACGGAATATCATCGCCACGCGCCAGGCGCGGCAGGTAGTGATTGCGTTGTTCGTCGGTGCCGTAATGCAGCAGCAGCTCGGCGGGGCCCAGGGAGTTGGGGACCATCACGGTGGAAGCAAGGTCACCGCTGCGGGTGGCGAGTTTCATCGCGATCTGCGAGTGGGCATAGGCCGAGAAGCCTTTGCCGCCGAATTCCTTGGGAATAATCAGCGCAAAGAAGCCGTGGGTCTTGATGTGCTCCCACGCGGCGGGCGGCAGGTCCATGGCCTGGCCGATTTCCCAGTCGCTGACCATCGCACAGAGTTCTTCAGTAGGGCCGTCGATAAACGCCTGTTCTTCTTCGGTCAGTTGCACCTTGGGGTAGGCCAGCAACTTGTCCCAGTCAGGGCGACCGCTGAACAGTTCGCCGTCCCACCACACGGTGCCCGCGTCAATCGCGTCGCGCTCGGTTTGTGACATCGGCGGCAGGACTTTCTGAAACCAGCTGAACAGCGGTTTGGTGAAGTATTCGCGGCGCAGGTCCGGCAGCAGTAACGGCGCGGCCACCACGGCGATCAACACCCAGAAGATCAGCAGCAACCAACCCGGTGCGTGGCTCCAGGCACCCATCGCCAGCAGGTAAACAGCCACCACGCCCAGGGCGGGCAGGGGCGCGATACGGCGGTGTGCCAGGTAGGCAATGCCTACCACCAGCACCAGTATCCACAACAACAGCATATTCAATCCTCCGTGAAACCAGGGCGAAACCACCATGGAGCTTAGTCGGCATGCGAACAAGCGCGGTGGTCAGGGTGTAACCAGTTGTACTGGAGCGCGCAGCGGTGGCTGATCGCCATTTGGCAGAACTGTCGTTATCTGTAAGGCAAATTTGTCGTTAAGCTTCAGGCCTGAGTCCCCGCCGCCTCATCGATAGTGACCACCCTGAGGTGGTGGAGTTCGCCGAAAAACATCGCGGTTCCAGTGCGGGTTCACGTGACCAGGCAGTCAGTATTTTTGAGCGTCGCAATGCCGGATCAACTGAGCGACAGGCACACCGATTCAAGCCGCGCGCAAACCGGCGTATGCTGCGGCGTTCATCAAGCCATGTTCATCAACGATAAGGCGCGGTCATGCTGAAAATCTGGGGTCGTAAAAACTCATCAAACGTCAGGAAAGCCCTGTGGTGCGCCGAAGAACTCGGCCTGGACTACACGGCGATTGATGCGGGCGGAGCGTTTGGTGTGGTCGACACACCGCACTACCGCGTGATGAACCCCAATGGCCGCGTGCCGGTAATCGAAGATGGCGACTTTGTGTTGTGGGAGTCCAATACCATCGTGCGTTACCTCTGCGCCAAGCACGCGTCGAGCTGGTACCCGAGCGATCTGCAAGCGCGGGCGAATGCCGAAAAGTGGATGGACTGGACCACCTCAACCCTCGCCGAACCGTTCAAGGCGGTGTTCTGGGGCATTTTGCGCACCCCCGCGGAAAAGCAGAATTGGGACGCCATCAATGCCGGGCGCCAGGCCTGTATCGATGCCTTGAGCACCGTGGATAAAGCCCTGGCCGAGCAACCTTACCTGTCGGGCAGCGAGATCGGCATGGGCGACATTCCCTTGGGCAGCTTTATCTACGCCTGGTTTGAAATGCCTATCGAAAGGCCCGTAATGCCCCATCTGGAGGCCTGGTATCAACGCCTGCAACAACGCCCGGCCTACCGCAAAGCGGTGATGACCGCGTTGACTTAATACCGACTATTAATACGCGTGACTGTACTTGTGCGGCGCGGGCAAGCACCATGCTTGTCATGCGCCGCCGTTGAACTACGTGCGCTGCGCCCTCGTCTACTCTTTTCATTCCCTTCTTTGGTGCGTATTCCGATATGAGTTCCGCTCTGTCCATCCGGCAGTTAACCAAAACCTACGGCAACGGTTTCCAGGCCCTGAGTGGTATCGATCTGGATGTTGCCGAAGGTGACTTCTTCGCCTTGCTCGGCCCTAACGGTGCAGGCAAATCCACCACCATCGGCATCCTTTCCACGCTGGTCAACAAGACCAGCGGCACGGTCAATATCTTCGGTCATGACCTGGATAAATCCCCGGCGGCGCTGAAGCGTTCGATCGGCGTGGTGCCGCAGGAATTTAACTTCAACCAGTTCGAAAAGACCTTCGACATTGTGGTGACCCAAGCCGGTTACTACGGCATCCCGGCGAAAATCGCCAATGAGCGCGCCGAGCAGTACCTGACCCAATTGGGCCTGTGGGACAAGCGCGACGTGCCTTCGCGTTCGTTGTCGGGTGGCATGAAGCGCCGCCTGATGATCGCCCGGGCGCTGGTGCATGAACCGCGCCTGTTGATTCTCGACGAGCCCACCGCCGGCGTAGACATTGAACTGCGCCGCTCGATGTGGACCTTTCTCACCGAGCTGAACGAGAAGGGCATCACCATCATCCTCACCACCCATTACCTGGAAGAGGCTGAGCAGTTGTGCCGCAACATCGGCATCATCGACCACGGCACCATTGTCGAGAACACCAGCATGCGTAACCTGCTGGGCCAGTTGCATGTGGAAACCTTTTTGCTCGACCTGAAAAACAACCTGTCGGTGCCGCCGCAGTTGCTCGGCTACCCGAGCCGCCTGATCGACAGCCACACGCTGGAAGTTCAGGTGGACAAAGCCATGGGCATCACCGCGTTGTTCAGCCAGTTGGCAACCCAGAACATCGAAGTGCTGAGCCTGCGTAACAAAACCAATCGCCTTGAGGAGTTGTTCGTGTCACTCGTGGAGAAAAATCTGGCGAAGGTGGCGGTATGAATTCCGAACTGCAACCCAACCTTGTCGCGCTGCAAACCATCGTCTATCGCGAAGTGAAACGCTTTACCCGGATCTGGCCGCAAACGTTGCTGCCGCCTGCGATCACCATGGTGTTGTACTTTGTGATTTTCGGTAACTTGATCGGTCGCCAGATCGGCGACATGGGTGGTTTCACCTACATGGAGTACATCGTGCCGGGCCTGATCATGATGTCGGTGATCACCAACTCCTACGGCAACGTGGTCTCCAGCTTCTTCGGCAGCAAGTTCCAGCGTTCGATTGAAGAGCTGATGGTGTCGCCGGTATCGCCACACACGATTCTGATCGGCTACACATTGGGCGGTGTGCTGCGTGGTTTGATGGTCGGCGTGATTGTGACCTTGCTGTCGCTGTTCTTCACCCACCTGCAAGTGCACCACCTTGGCGTCACGATTCTGGTGGTGGTACTGACCGCGACGATCTTTTCGTTATTGGGTTTTATCAACGCTGTGTTTGCGCGCAACTTCGATGATATTTCGATCATCCCGACGTTTGTGCTGACGCCGCTGACGTACTTGGGCGGGGTGTTTTACTCGATTACCTTGTTGCCGCCGTTCTGGCAGACCGTGTCGTTGGCCAACCCGGTGTTGCACATGGTGAACGCGTTCCGCTACGGCATTTTGGGTGTGTCGGACATCAAGATCAGCGTGGCGATCACGTTCATGCTCGTGGCCACGGTGGTGTTGTATGTGGGATGCGCGCGGTTGCTGGTGAGTGGGCGCGGGATGCGCACTTAATCAGTCGAGTGTGCTGATGTGAAAAACGGCCTCTTTATGAGGCCGTTTTTTTTGGGGGTACATATCCGTTACCCAAATAACGGATACGCACCTTCAGCCCCCAAGCGCCAACTCAATCAGCACGTCCAGCTCCTCAACCTTCAGTGGCACCGTCGAAAACAAAATACGAAACACCGTCGGCGCCGCGAGCAGATTGATCAAGTGGTCCACGCTCGGCGGTGGCGGCGTAGCGTGCGGGTAACGATCAACAATCGTCTGCAACTGCCCACTCAAAATGCTCACGCAATAGCCGGGCGTCTGGCTGCATTGCACATCGCGCATCATGTTGCGACCCGGCTCCGAATTCATCTCATCCAGATACTGCTCCGCCCAGGCGCGCAAATCACCGTGCAAGCTGCCGGTGTTGGCCGGCTCACTGTCCGGGCGCAAACGTTGCAGGGCCACATCGGCGAGCAGGGCGGAAAGGTCGCCCCAGCGCCGGTAGATGGTCGACGGTGTGACGCCTGCGCGCGCAGCAATCATCGGCACGGTGACGCTGGAACGCTCGCAGGCTTCCAGCAATTCGCGCGTTGCGCTGTGGACTGATTCTTGAACCCGGGCACTACGGCCCCCCGGGCGGAGGCCTTCTTTAATCGCCATGCCTAAAACCTTAACACAAAGAATTTGCTTTAAGCGCTCGCCGGTAGCACACTGCGCAAAAGCAAAATATTAGCTTTAGCGGAGTGTGTGCATGTCTAGCGTAGCGTCTCAACGTTCCAATCTGGCATTTCTGGTGATCACGGTGTTGACCTTCCTCGCCGCGTCCAGTGCGCCGACGCCGCTGTATCAGGTGTATCAGGACCACCTGCAGTTTTCGGCGGCGATGCTGACGGTGATCTTTGGCGTGTATGCCGTGAGCTTGCTGGCCGCGCTGTTGACCGTGGGTTCGCTGTCGGATTACGTGGGGCGCAAGCCGGTGATTTTCGCCGCTTTGCTCCTGAATATGCTGGCGATGTTGCTGTTTATCAATGCCGACAGCAGCGCCTGCCTGATTGCCGCGCGCGCCCTGCAAGGTTTCGCGACAGGCATGGCCACGGCGGTGCTGAGTGCGACCTTGCTCGACACTGACCGCCTGCGCGGCCCGATGCTCAATAGCCTGGCGCCGTTGTTGGGCATGGCCAGTGGCGGCCTCGGCAGCGGATTGCTGGTGGAATTCGCGCCAAGGCCGACTCAATTGATCTACTTCACGATGCTCGGGTTGATGCTGCTGCAAATGCTCTATGTGTTTCGCCTGCCGGAAACCGTCAGCCGTATACCGGGTGCCTTGAAGTCGCTGGCGCCGACCCTGCATGTGCCCGCGCAAGCACGGCGTGCATTGTGGTTGGCGATGCCGTTGAATGTAGCGGTGTGGGCGCTGGGCGGGTTTTTTTCATCGCTGGCGCCTTCGCTGGTGCGGGCGGCCACCGGTTCGACCTCGCACCTGATCGGCGGCGGGCTGGTAGCGGTCGTGACCTTGAGTGGCGCGGTGATGATCTACAGCCTCCGCGACCGCCCGGCAGACAAGGTCATGCGCCTGTCGGCCGTCCTGTTGGCCGCAGGCGTGGCGTTGTTGTTGGTTGCCGTACAAAGTGCCAGCCTGTGGCTGTTCTTTGTCGCCAGTGTGATCGCCGGTTTGGGTTTCGGCGGCGGCTTCATGGGCAGTATTCGCAGCATCGTGGGGCTGGCGTTGCCGCATGAGCGGGCAGGTTTGATGTCGGCGTTTTATGTGTTCAGCTACTTGGCGTTCTGTTTGCCGGCGCTGCTGGCCGGGAACCTCAGCCGGATGTTTGGCCTTATTGTCACGACCGATGCTTTTGGCGCCGTGCTGATCGTGCTGGCGCTCGCAGCCCTGGCCGGTTTACTGCGGCAGGGTTCGACGCGGCGCAGGGCGGCGGTGTAGTCACTGTCTGTATATTGGTAAAGTAGATAACGGTTAGAGATATTACCCGTTATATAGATATTCGATCGGGTTCTATGATGCTCCCAACCTCATGCGAGGAAGAGGATCGTCATCATGACCTGCATCAACAGCATCAGTTACAAACCCTTCAGTCACCTGACCCGTCCGCGGGAAGTGATTCGCCAGTTCACCCCCAACTGGTTTGCCGCGACCATGGGCACCGGCGTGCTGGCGCTGGCCCTGGCGCAGTTGCCGAACCGCCTGCCCGGTGTGCACGCCATTGCCGAAGGGTTGTGGCTGCTCGCCCTCGGCCTGTTTGTGTTGTTCAGCGTGCTGTATGCCGCGCGTTGGGTGATGTTCTTCGACGAGGCGCGACGCATTTTCGGCCATTCCACGGTGTCGATGTTTTTCGGCACGATCCCCATGGGGCTGGCGACCATTCTTAACGGCTTGCTGGTGTTTGGTTTGCCGCGTTGGGGCAGTGATGTGCTGCCGTTGGCTGAAGTTTTATGGTGGCTGGATGTGGCGATGGCCATGGCTTGCGGTGTGCTGATACCGTTCATGATGTTCACCCGCCAGGCGCACAGCATCGACCAGATGACCGCCGTGTGGTTGCTGCCGGTGGTCGCCGCCGAAGTCGCCGCTGCCAGCGGTGGCCTGCTCGCGCCACACCTGGCCGACGCCCATTCGCAACTGGTCATGCTGGTGACCAGCTACGTGCTGTGGGCGTTTTCGCTGCCGGTGGCGTTCAGCATCCTGACCATTCTGATGCTGCGCATGGCCTTGCATAAACTGCCGCACGCCAACATGGCCGCGTCGAGCTGGCTGGCCTTGGGGCCTATCGGCACCGGCGCGCTGGGCATGTTGCTGCTGGGTGGCGACGCACCGGCGATCTTTGCCGCCAACGGCTTGCCCGGCGTGGGTGAAATTGCCAATGGCCTGGGGCTGGTGGCGGGCATCGCCCTGTGGGGCTTCGGCTTGTGGTGGATGCTGATCGCGGTATTGATCACCCTGCGTTACCTGCGCGGCGGTATCCCGTTTAACTTGGGCTGGTGGGGTTTTACCTTCCCTTTGGGGGTTTACGCGTTGGCCACGTTAAAGCTCGCGAGCGTGTTGCACCTGAGTTTCTTCAGCCTGTTGGGCAGTGGGCTGGTGGTGGTGTTGGCGCTGATGTGGCTGATCGTTGCTACGCGCACCGTGCAGGGTGCGTACAAAGGCGAGCTTTTTGTATCGCCTTGTATTGCAGGACTAGGGAATAAGTAAGCGGGATTAGGTAAAGTCGCGGCTGACTTTCTATAACAGCCTAAAGGCAATAACAGTCTCGGGCCACCCAGGAACACGGACGATGAGCCACCCCTCGCAATTTACCTTGCTGCGTACACGGCGCTTCCTGCCGTTTTTCATCACCCAATTGCTCGGCGCCTTCAACGACAACATCTTCAAGCAATCGCTGATCCTCGCGATTCTGTACAAGCTCACCATCGACGGCGATCGCTCGATCTGGGTCAACCTGTGCGCCTTGCTGTTTATCCTGCCGTTCTTTCTGTTCTCGGCGCTGGCCGGGCAATTCGGCGAGAAATTCAACAAGGACGCGTTGATCCGCGCGATCAAGGTCGGTGAGATCGTGATCATGAGCGTGGGCGCCGCAGGCTTCCTGTTCAATCATCTGGAATTGATGCTGCTGGCGTTGTTCGCCATGGGCACTCACTCGGCGCTGTTCGGCCCGGTGAAATACTCGATCATGCCGCAGGCGCTGCACGACGATGAGTTGGTGGGCGGCAACGGCCTGGTCGAGATGGGCACGTTTTTGGCGATTCTGGCCGGCACCATTGGCGCCGGCATCATGATGTCGACCACCGATTACGCGCCGGTGGTGGCGGTCGCGATTGTCGGCGTGGCGGTGTTGGGTTATGTGGCCAGCCGCAGCATTCCACGCGCGGCGGCGTCGACGCCGCAACTGCGCATCAACTGGAATATTTTCAGCGAATCCTGGGCCACCTTGCGCATGGGCCTTGGGCAGACGCCCGCGGTGTCGCGCTCGATTGTCGGCAACTCGTGGTTCTGGTTCGTTGGCGCGATCTACCTCACGCAGATCCCGGCGTACGCCAAGGAGTGGTTGTACGGCGACGAAACCGTGGTGACGCTGATCCTCACGGTGTTCTCGGTGGGCATCGCGTTGGGCTCGATGCTGTGCGAAAAGCTCTCCGGTCGCAAAGTGGAAATCGGCTTGGTGCCGTTCGGCTCGTTTGGCCTGACCGTGTTTGGGCTGTTGCTGTGGTGGCACTCCGGCGGCTTCCCGCAGAATGTGCAGGCTAACGACTGGCTCGCGGTACTCGGCTACGGCGAGGCCTGGTGGGTATTATTCGATATTCTTGGTTTGGGCGTGTTTGGCGGCTTCTACATTGTGCCGCTGTACGCGCTGATCCAGTCGCGCACCGCCGAGAACGAGCGTGCCCGCGTGATCGCCGCCAACAACATTCTCAACGCGCTGTTCATGGTGGTGTCGGCCATCGTGACGATCTTGCTGCTGAGCGTGGCCAAGCTGTCGATTCCCGAGCTGTTCCTGGTGGTGTCGCTGCTCAACATCGCGGTGAATACCTACATCTTCAAGATCGTCCCCGAGTTCAGCATGCGCTTCATGATCTGGCTGCTCAGCCATTCCATGTACCGCGTGGAGCATCGCAATTTGGCGCTGATTCCGGATGAAGGCGCGGCGTTGCTGGTGTGCAACCACGTGTCGTTTGTGGATGCGCTGTTGATTGGCGGCGCGGTGCGGCGGCCGATTCGTTTTGTCACGTATTACAAAATCTACAATTTGCCGGTGCTCAACTTTATCTTCCGCACGGCCGGCGCGGTTCCGATTGCCGGGCGTCACGAAGATATTCAGATCTACGAAAAGGCCTTCACGCGAATCGCCCAGTACCTGAAAGACGGCGAGTTGGTGTGCATCTTCCCGGAAGGCAAGTTGACCACGAATGGCGAGATGAATGAGTTTCGCGCTGGCGTGACGCGCATTCTGGAAGAAACGCCGGTGCCGGTGATTCCGCTGGCGTTGCAAGGGTTGTGGGGCAGTTTTTTCAGCCGCGATCCGAACAAGGGCGTGTTTCGTCGTATCTGGTCGCATGTCACGTTGGTGGCGGGTGAACCGGTTGGGCCTGAGGCGGCGACGCCTGCGCACTTGCAGGAAAGGGTAGGGGCGTTGCGCGGGAGTGTCAGGTAGTTTTTTGCAGGCTGGCAGGGCCTCATCGGGAGCAAGCCCCCTCCCACTTTTGATGTGTGAATACATTCAAAATGTGGGAGGGGGCTTGCTCCCGATGACGGCAGTGGCCTAAGTGCTGATCTTGAGCCCGATAAGCCCGCAAATAATCAACGCCACACTCGCCAACCGAAACAACGCCATGGATTCGCCAAACAGGATAATCCCGGCGATCACGGTACCCACGGCACCCACGCCGGTCCAGATGGCATAGGCGGTGCCCAGCGGCAGTTCCTTCATGGCCAGCCCCAGCAGGCCGAGGCTGATGGCCATTGCGGCAATTGTCAGGGCGGTGGGCAGTGGTTTGCTGAAACCGTCGCTGTACTTCAAGCCAACGGCCCAGCCGACTTCAAACAACCCGGCAAAAAACAGAATGATCCAGGACATGATGACCTCCTATCGATAGGTGGGGTCGTCCCCTGAATAAACGGTTTAGAGCATCGCGGGGTCGTCCCCGCGACGCTCGGTAGAGTGCCGACTATTGATCAAACGATCAAGTTTCAGGCGTGTTCTGCAAAATGCGGCGGTCTTGTTTTTCGCTCATGCGGCGGAAATAAGTCGACAGCAGGGCGCCGGAAATATTGTGCCAAACGCTGAACAGCGCACTCGGCACCGCCGCTAACGGCGAAAAGTGCGCGCTGGCCAACGCGGCGCCCAGCCCGGAGTTCTGCATGCCAACTTCCAGCGCCAGTGACTTGCGCTGCGCCAATGGCAGCTTGAACACGCGGCCGGTGAAGTAGCCCAGCAGGTAGCCGAAGCTGTTGTGCAGTATCACCACGGCCATGATCAGCAGGCCAGACTCGGCAATCTTCGCCTGGCTGGCGGCAACCACCGCCGCAACGATAATCACGATGCTCACCACCGATACCAGCGGTAGCACGTCCACGGCATGGCGCACCCGCGCGCCGAGCACACGTTGCGCAGCCACGCCGAGTACGATCGGCAGCAGCACCACTTGCAGGATCGACCAGAACAGGTCCAGGAACGACACCGGCAGCCAGGCCGACGCGAGCAGCCAGATCAACGCCGGCGTCAGCAGCGGGGCGAGCAAAGTAGTTACGGCGGCGATGGCCACCGACAACGCGAGGTCGCCACGCGCCAGCCAGGTCATCACGTTGGAGGAAGTGCCGCTTGGGCAGCACCCGACCAGGATCACGCCGACGGCAATTTCCGGCGGCAGGTGGAAGGCTTGGCAGAGCAGCCAGGCCACGCCCGGCATGATCACAAAATGCGCGACCACGCCGAGGGCCACACGCCAGGGGTGGCGGGCGACCTCGGCGAAGTCTTCAAGTTTGAGGGTCAGCCCCATGCCGAACATCACCAAGCCCAGCAGTGGCACGATGGCGCTTTTGAGGCCACTGAACCAGCCGGGTTCGAGGAAGGCCAGCACCGCGAAAATCAACACCCAGTAGGCGAAGGTATTGCCGACGAAGCGGCTCAGGGCGGCGAGTGCGCGCATGGGCATGTCCTTGTTATTGGTTAAGTTACAAACCCAATCAACTGTGGGAGCAAGCTGCTCCCACCTGTTGAACGTCACATGACTTAGATGCCTTGCGGGGTTTCTTCGCCGCCCAGTGCTTCGATCAATGCCGGCAGGAACTCGCCGAACGTCAGCATCATCAGGGTAAAGCTCGCGTCCAGTTGGCCCAGCGCTTCTTCACCGCCGTCCTGTTCCGCCTGGTCTTGCAGCAGGTCTTCGAACTTCAGGCGCTTGACGGTCATTTTGTCGTCGAGCATGAAGGACAGCTTGTCCTGCCAGGCCAGCGACAATTGCGTCACGACTTTGCCGGTGGTCAGGTGCAGCTGGATTTCTTCGCCGGTCAGGTCCTGGCGTTTGCAGCGCACGATGCCGCCATCTTCGTGGGTGTCGCGCAGTTCGCATTCGTCGAGGACGAAAAAGTCATCGGCGGGTTTCTGGGTGGTGACCCAGTCGGTCATGATCGCGGTAGGTGCGGTTTTCACCGTGAGTGGGCGTACCGGCAGGGTGCCGATCACTTCACGCAGCGTCGACAGCAGGTCTTCGGCGCGCTTTGGGCTTGCCGAGTTGACCAGGATCAAGCCTTGTTTCGGCGCAATGGCGGCGAAGGTCGAGGAGCGACGAATAAACGCGCGCGGCAGGAAGGCCTGGATGATTTCATCCTTGATCTGGTCACGCTCCTTCTTATAGACCTTGCGCATTTGCTCGGCCTCGATCTCTTCGACTTTCTCTTTCAGTGCGTCACGCACCACGCTGCCCGGCAGAATGCGTTCTTCCTTGCGCGCGGCGATCAGCAGGAAGTCACCGCTGACGTGAACCAGAGGAGCGTCTTCACCTTTACCAAAAGGCGCGACAAAACCGTAAGTGGTCAACTCCTGGCTGGCACAAGGGCGCGCCAGTTTGGTGGCCATTGCCGCTTCCAACGCCTCGGCATCAACAGGCAGATCTTGGGTCAGGCGATAGATAAGCAGGTTCTTGAACCACATGGGGTGAGTCTCTCCTTTATACAAAGGGGGGCATTATTCTCTTGATAACGCCTGAGGCCAACCCTGCCTAAGCCATTGGAAGGGCTGAAAAAAAAGATTTAAGAAAGTGCTTGCCAGAGCTTGGGTCGCTCCGTAGAATGCGCGCCACACCGAAACGAAGGGTGATTAGCTCAGCTGGGAGAGCATCTGCCTTACAAGCAGAGGGTCGGCGGTTCGATCCCGTCATCACCCACCATTCGCTTCATGTGTTACGCGCAGCGGTAGTTCAGTCGGTTAGAATACCGGCCTGTCACGCCGGGGGTCGCGGGTTCGAGTCCCGTCCGCTGCGCCATATTTGCTTCCACTAAGGCCCACTGAACGCCTGGAAGCTACGGAAATAGCGGCCTTGAGCCGCTTTTTTCGTTTTCTGAATTCCACTGGAATCCATCTCCAGCCACGGTTTTTAAGTACACATTTAAGTACACCGCTGGCACAGCCTTTTACGATTCCTTGCGCATCAATTTTCGTATTGGTGCGTCTACCGCTGGGTTGTATTCCCCTCCTTGATCCAAAAGGAGGTGTCTGATGGCTCTGACAGATACAGCGATCAAGCAAGCCAAGCCCGCCAGCAAGCCTTATACGTTAACTGATGGGGATGGCTTATCTCTGCAAGTGCCTACGACGGGTTCGAAACGCTGGCATTTCCGTTTCTATTGGCATGACAAGCAATTGCGCATTTCCCTCGGCACCTATCCTGACGTTAGCCTCAAGGAGGCTCGCCAGCGGAGAGAGGCTGCACGTGCGCTGGTGGCCAACAATATCGATCCCCGCTCACATCGTCGCGCCGAGCGCCAAAAAGCCTCTCACGCCGCCAACAACACGTTTGAAGCGGTTGCTGGTCGCTGGCATGAGTTCCGAAGTAAAAAGCTGACGAAAAGTAAGAAGGGCAGTGCAGGGCAAGCCAGTAAATACCTGAAGAAGGACATGCTGCCGTGTTTGGGCAATCTTCCGATCTCAGATATTTCTCGTGGTGACGTGCTGGAGCTCATTAGGCGAATTGAGCGCAGAGGGGCGCTGGTTTCTGCTCGAAAGGTACGCACCTGGCTCAACCAGATCTTTCGTTTTGCCATGGCGGAAGGGCTCGTTGATGTGAACCCAGCAGCAGATCTTGATATCGTTGCCGAGACGCCGCGGCCAGTTCGCCATAATCCCTTCCTCCAGGTAAATGAACTTCCAGGACTGCTCAGGACCGTTACCCACTATGGGTGTGCAGAAGCGACACGGCTTGGTATTCGGCTATTGCTGCTGACAGGGGTGCGTACAGGAGAGCTGCGGGCGGCGACCCCAGACCAATTCGATCTCGACAAGGGGATTTGGCTGGTACCGCCGGAGGGTGTGAAGCAACTCCGGAGTCGTGTTCGAACACAGGGGAATGAGATCCCACCTTATGTGATCCCACTGTCTATTCAAGCAATTGCAATTGTGCGGCGGCTGGTGCAGTTAAGGGCGCGCGGTGCGCGGTATCTGCTGGTTCACCGATACGAACCGCAGGAAATGATCAGTGAAAATACCCTTAACACCGCGATCAGCCGGATGGGTTACAAAGGAAGGCTCACCGGTCATGGCATCAGGGCCACCATCTCAACGGCGCTCAACGAGGTTGGCTTTGTAGAAGAGTGGATTGAGGCGCAGCTTTCACACGCTGATAACAACCAAATTCGGGCTGCATACAATCATGCAGAATACGTCGAGCCGAGACGTAGGATGATGCAATACTGGGCGGACTTATTAGATGCCCTAGAGGTCGGCGTTCCGCTCCCTGCGCCTGAAGCTTACATGCCGCAAATCGGGCGACCTTCAACGGATTTTCTGAGCGTGAAGCGGGTGGCTGCTGATTAGCAGTCCGAAGTCAGGCTATGCGATCAAGGTCGGACAGGATAGATTTGAGGAGACCAGGGAGTGACGCATTGCGGCATCACTCCTTCGATCACTGATCAGGGAAGAAGGGCTTTGAGAAAGCCAAAGTGAGGGACAACGGTGAGTGCTACTAATTGGATCAACTGGATCGACGAAATCGCAGCTGAATCAGGTAGGCGAGATATTTCTCCGTGGGGGTTTGCTTGACGCCTGAGACAATCACTCGACTACTAGCCTCAATGGACGCCGCCAGCCTCCTACTGATGTGCGGTGCTAGGCTTTCCTTGGATCCTCCTTATTGTCTGCCGTCAGCTACAGAGGTGGCAAAGCGCTGCTTCTATAAATACAAATACCGTCTTGATTTGGGTGCAAATTGCGACCTCACAGATGCGAAGATCCCTCCTGCGCCGGTCGGCGTTCCACGTGTTGTTGCCACTGCATGAAGGGCGAGACTGTGTTAATCAAGTCTTCTGTGCTGGCCGAACGTAGAGCAAACGGCCCTTGGAGCGATCTAGCGCTTCACACCATCGGTTGGCGCGCATTTCAGGATCTATGCTCCCAGGTATGCGAGGTCGTGCTTGGCCGGCCCGTGGAAATCTTCCGCGAAGCTCAAGACGGCGGTCAGGATGCGGTCTTCCTCATTTCTGCAGAAAACGACGCCCTGCTGATCGGAACCGTGCAATGCAAGCATACGTCCGATGCCGCAAAGGCGTTGAAGCTCAGTGATCTCACCGCCGAGATTGCTCATGTCGAGGAACTGGTCAAAGCCGGTCAAGCAGAGACCTACGCCTTCATGACGAACATGAGCGTAGATGCGCCCGTCGCATCCGCAATGCGTGCCAAACTCCGCGCGCTTGGCGTGCGTAAGCCGCACATTCTCGGTCGTCAGTATATCGTCCGTGTTATCAGGAGCAGCGCCCGCCTCCGGGCCCTCGTTCCGCAGGTCTACGGCCTAGGCGACCTCACATCGATCGTAGATGAGCGGCTCAGCGAGCAGAGCCGGGCGTTGCTTGACAGCTGGATTCCAAAGCTTCGCACCTATGTACCTACACAGGCTCATCGCGATGCAGTCAACGCGATCGCTGAGCACGGCGTAGTGTTGCTACTCGGTAATCCCTCTAGCGGTAAATCGGCGATTGGCGCCATCGTGTCGACCATAGCGTCGGAGAATCCAGACAACACGGTACTTGCTTTGACCAGCCCGCGCGACTTTGAGGCGGGTTGGAATCCTAATGATCCGGGACGCTTCTTCTGGATCGACGATGCCTTCGGCTCCAATGTGCTACGCGACGACTATGTGCAGGATTGGACGTCTGCCTTCTCCAAGCTGCGGGCCGCGATCAAACATGGCAATCGATTTCTTCTAACTTCCCGAAAACATATCTATGAAGCGGCACGGCGCCGGCTCGGGCAGCGCAACCTTGCCCAATTCGCAGACGGTAGCGCGGTGGTGGATGTCGGCGAGTTGACGTTCGAAGAGAAGACGCAGATTCTCTATAATCATGTGAATTTCGGTGAGCAGAGCCAGAGCTGGCGATCGAGCATCAAACCGCATCTAACCGCTGTCGCTGCGGTTCGCGATTTTCTCCCAGGGATCGCCGAACGTCTCGGGGACCCAAACTTCACCAAGGGCCTAGCGCCCCGCGAAAGCTCACTCGTACGCTTTATGGAGGAGCCGACAGAGCATCTGATTGATACCGTCAACGCCTTAGATGATCAACTGCAGGCCGCGCTCATCCTTGTGTATGTCCATCAGGCCGGATTCGATCCTAACGATCATGACGCTTCGGCCGCACAGGCGGTCGCCGAGCTGACTGGGTACACTCTCAGTAAGATTCAGGATTGTTTCGCTGAGCTGAAGGGCTCGTTCCTGAAGCTTTCCGGATCAAAATGGACCTTCGCCCATCCGACGATCTCCGACGCCCTAACGGAGATTCTGCGCCAGAAGCCCCATATGATGGCGGCGCTCATACGAGGCGCGACTATCGACACCATTCTCAGCAGTTTCACGTGCGAGGGCTCGCCGCTCATTCGAGATGCGCTTGTCATCCAGACAGCCCTCGACGACGCTCTGGTCGCACGACTTGGCCGCACGCCCGACGAATTGCACCGCAATTGGATGCTGTTCCACTTCCTCTCCTATCGTTCGAGCGAGGCCGTGTTCGTCAAAGCCGTCGAGCAATTTCCCAATCTACTTCGACGGTCCTGCTGGCAATCTGATCTAACTAGCAACGATCCCCGGATCGCCACCTATGCACGTGCTCATCACCTCAGCGTCTTGCCTAACGATCTGCGCTCTGAGGTAGCCGACAGGCTGGAATCTGCCGTGCTCAACGGTCTCGACGTCTCCTTCTTCGACGAGCCACAGATGCTAGCGATCATACCGCCGCTAAGGCTTATCGGTGTGGGCTTGGCGCTGCGGACAACTGTGCTGCCGTCGCTCGAAGAGAGGATCGATGAGATCGCCGCCGACGCTGACTTGGACGAAGAGCCTGACAGCCATTTTAAAAAGCTTCTCGGCGTGCTTGATCGCATTGAGACGATTGGTGTCGACGCGGACGCCACGGCTTTGATCGACGACGCGCGAGATCACGTGAAACGCTCAGTCGAGGCGCTTGAAGAGCGCAAGCGCCAGCATGATGAAAGCTCTGAAGACGAAGCGGATTGGACGCACATCGTGACGCAAAAGAAGGAGGAAGCTCCGCCTTCCACCCCCGTAGTGACAAAGCGCTCGGTGTTCGACGATGTCGATAAATAATAGTCGAGACATCAAGCAATCGCAGTCCGACGCGTCGGACACATCCTTCTCCTATAGCGCGGATGCAAGGCGTCCCCTGCGGGGCGCGGCCGCCGCTCAAGCCGGCTTCGACTATCAGCTAGACGTCTCGATCCTCGCAGCCCTGCAACTCCTCCTCATTTCCAAAGCGGCTACGCGCCTGGTGCTGGAACCGGCAAACGAGGAAGATCTGGAGGCGGATCTGGAGCCCAACGTGCCAGGACGCGTACAACCCAGTGCGGCTGTCTCTGGCGGATATAAGCTTGTTATCCAAGTCAAAATGGACAACGGCGAGCCCTGGTCGGTCGAAGATTTCGAGGATCTGCTCAAGCACGGTTCCGACAAAAAAGGTGGACGCCGAAAAGCACTGCATCATCTCGACGATCCGAACACCCGCTATCTGCTCGTGACCAATGCCGACACCAAGGGTGTCGCGCGTAACCTGCTGGTCGAAGGCTTCGAAGAGGTATCCGACAAGGTAAGCTTCCCTCCGAGCCTTCATGCCATACTGAAAGCTTCGCCCGAAGGTCGCGTCGCGATCTGGGGCAAGCTCACCGAAAAGCAGCTGGCATCCGATATCCGGGAACTGATGTCGGACCTGCTGCATGTCCCGAAGGTCGAGCAGCCAAATCTGATTGCAAAGCTGCGTCTCGAAGCCAAGCGGAGGACCCGAGGCAGCACGCCTGGTCTATGGACGAGCGACGATCTTCTCGCGACGGTAAGGACGCACGGCGGGTTCCTGGCCAGCTCTGCCAGCCTCGAGCATTTCGTGGCGCCTGCGAACTTCGATGAGATGCTCAGAATCCTAAACGACAAGAATGCAGTCGTGATTATGGGCCCTTCAGGTACGGGCAAGACGCAAGCGGCGCTCAAGCTATGCGATATCGCGCGACGGCGCGATGGTGCGTTGGAAGTCGTTACGATCGGCGCGGACGATTCGCCGACCAGCGCGCGTAAGGTCGTTAACAACGGATCGACACTCTTCTATGTCGATGACCCGTGGGGCCAATTTAGCCTTCGCGGGGGCAGCGAAGCATGGACCGAGCAGCTACCGCGCCTACTTGCCAAGGCCACGCCGGATCACCAGTTCGTTATCACGTCCCGCAGCGACATGATGCAGAGCGCCAAGGTCGGGGTGAGTCTCAACACCTGGTCAGTCGAGTTGGATGCCGGCCAGTATCGGGATGGTCAACTGCGCGACATTCATGACAATCGCATGGATCAGCTACCGGCCGCTCTGCAAACCACGGCGTACGCGTTTCGCAATCAAGTGCTAGACAAACTTGGTACGCCGCTCGAGATAGAGCTGTATTTCGCCCACATGCAAACCGGCCCCGATGCCGGGGAAGAAGACCATATCTTCTTTCGCCGGTTGCTCGAGTTGGCGCAGCGCGATGCGGTGGAAGGTGTCGTCGTCAGAGCTCTATCATCCATCGACACTTGCGGAACCTCAGCCATCGTTTGGGCGCTGCTGGCGGCGCGTGGCCAGTTCGACCGCGGCCAACTTCACGCTCTTCAACGCGCCCTACGTGGACTTGATCGAGCACTAGGCGATGGCCTGGATCGCCTCGTAGACCGTATGGTCGCCGCCCGCCATCTGCGGCAGCCGGCCCGCACGATCGCCTTCGCTCACCCGAGCGTCCGCCAAGGCTTTGAGGCCTTCGCAAGCAGCAACTGGGGGCAGAGCGAGTTTGCGATCGAGACCCTGATCGCCGCGCTCGTTCAGCTGCCGTCAACGCATCGCAACTGGGGCATGGAAACGGCAGCACGAGTTTATGAAGTTGCTCGCACGTTCGCTTGCCGACAGGACGTTGACCAAACCTTCGCAATTGACTCCGACAGCCAGGAAGCGATCGATGCCTGGCTGGACGAAAGCCTCATGGACCCCGGCTCCAAGTTCGCGCCATTGCTGGAGCTAGCGTCCGAGGTGGGTAGCGATGCCTCGATACCAAGTCGCGTGGCGCGATGGCTATTGAAAGGTACACAGCGGGGGGCTTCCTTCTTCACCCGTAACTGGCAGCCGCCGATCTTTGACGATGCCTGGTACGACACTGTGTCCGCGAGCCCCATCGGGTCCAAAGTCGCCGCGCGATTTATTCGTGAGGAGCTTGGCTTCGACCGAGGGGACTACGGAGCGGACTTCGCTAAGCGGCTCGATCGCTTCGCCCACAACCTGACCACCGCCTATCTCGACGCCGCGCACGAGATGGTCGGCCACGGCTTCGAGCTTAACGCTAACGCTGTCGCGGCCGGCGCCGTGCGTGATCTAGCGGGATTCGAGAGGATAGTGCAGGCTGCGTTGGATGACTGTGTGAGCATCCACCGTCAATACGCTAAGAGTGGCCGAGAGGAATGGCGTGCAATTGAGGATGGCGAACGTGACCATGCCGCTGAAGAGGCCGCGCAGTCGAGCCATGAAGGCGACGGTTACACATCCGGTGTCTTCATCGATGCCTACATCCGCCAACTTCGCGTAGAGGGTCGCTGGCTGGTTCTTGCCAACCATCCGCGCGTAGCGGAATTGGTCCGTGCCTGGGCGCAGGCGCTCTCAGCCTCCCCCGGACCGGTGGGTGAAGGCGAGCTTCGAGCCATTCTTGTAGCGGGCAATGGTATGGATGAGGAGTCAAATGTTTGGACGGCAGCGCGAGAGCACTGGCGCGAAGCGCTGGAACCTACGCTTACGGCGCGGATTAGCTCAGTCCCCTCCGAGGTGGATCTGCTTGACGAGCTTGCGTCCACAGCTTTGAAAGTCGCACCAAATTCCTTGGTCGCCGCATTCCAGGTGAATAGTGGACAGCCTGATCGACAAGTCACCCTGCTAACTGCCATGCAGCGCGCCTGCCGACAACTCGGAAAAGACAGCCCCGCGGCCACACTAAGTCTGATTACGGACGCGCTTCCAAGGGAACTAAAGGAAATCTACAAAGCGCTCCCGACTAGGAAGCGGAAAGCTCGTAAGGTCCAGGGTCAGACGCTCTTATTCCTGACGGCTTGTGCCTCGCAACTCGAGGCGGATGCGCTCGACCTTGTCGTGCCGGTCATCATCGCAAGCGGTGGCGACGCCTCGCCAGCGATCATCCAGTGGCTGACCATTGCCAGCCGTACAGAGCATGCCGTCAGTGCGACCGAGGCGGCGATTGCGATTGGCGATACCGTCCTTGTTGAGGCTGCGCTTCGCCACCAGCGCGCCGATGCGCGCCGTACGGCGCTGTTACATCTGGCGCCGACATTCCCGGACCCCTTGCCGCCTGCAATCCTCGCAATGGCATCCGATCCTGGAAGCCGCGTTCGCCGCGCCTTAGTCGCCCTGCTTGCAGAACGGCCGCACCCGGATCACCTCAAAACGCTGTTGTTTCTGATACATGACACTTGGTCGAGCGCCGAACCGCACTACGACGAGCCCGAGAGCTTTGATATTGCGCAAGAGGCGGTCGTTGCCCTTGCAGTGAACGGTCCCTTATCCGATGCAATCGGCAATACTCTTCTCGATCTTGCCACCACAACGCTCGACCGCGCGCTTAGCCGAAATGCCCTGATCGTCGCAGCGAATTGCTGCAGTGCGAGAATCCAGCAGAAAATATTGAACCTCGTCAATATTCCGGAAGCCCGTTGGATACGTCTCGACGCCATCGAAGCCCTGGCCGACGCCGATTTCGTAGACCCTAGCATTGTCGCGCATCTGACATCCGCGTTTCTGCTGAGTACGCCGCCAATCCTTGCCGCGTCAGCGGCTCATCTCGTCGGGGCCCATGCTTCCGCGGAAAATGCCCTTAAACTCTTTGAGCGGGTCGCCAACTCGAACAAGCGACGCGCTCTGCTGCTGGTTGGCGCCAACGCTATGGCCAGGGGTGATCGTACGACTGCCGATCGAATCCTCGATCTGCTTGAACCGGATCATCCTGGACGTCAATTGTTGATGGCTTCCGAACCTCTTTCAGCCTCAATTCTCGACGATCTCGGCAAAGTCCAGTTGAGAGAAGCCGTACGAAAGCGGCTTGGAGATCGCATTGTCGTTCCTTGACCAGCGCAGTGAATCGGCAACACGGCAAGCACAAGCTTGCTAGCTGATCACCCACCTGAAGTCTGAATCGCCCCGGGTTTCGTGGACACCTTCATAAGCGGGCTTGTGTGCCAGCAAGTCCAATTGCTGGGGATTACTCACGAGGAGGTAGCCAGCTTGGATTCATCCCCAGTCTCCGAATCGCTCAGCGCCGCCGTTCATTCCCGTTGAGAACATGGCACGGCCTGCATACGGCTTGGAGGATCGCAGTCTGATGAGCATCATCAAGAAGCTGCAAAGCAGCGTGCCCTAGCGGCAAAGAGAATGGCTTTTTGTCCAGCCAGTTAAAGCGAGAAAATATCTCCTCGATCTGAGGAGGGCTAAGCGTCTGAATGATCTGGGTGACCACAACGTTGAACTCAGGAGAAACGTGGTCAACTTCACTTGAGGGGTTGTTCCCGCACCGTTCGCATATTGGGTGTGTCGACCTATAGCTGGAAATTATAGGGTGTGCGGCATCCCTGAGCGCGCGATCCAACCAGGCCATTTCATCTCGAGAGTCGAGGCATTGCGTCCATGAGACTCCGTGCCAGCCATGGGCTGGAAAGTAGCCTTGGAAATCGTAAGCTGCTCCGTGTCGGGGTAGTTTTCGAAAGAGACTAGGGCGAAGGCGTTGCGCTGCGCAGTGGTAATGTTTCAGGAGTATGAGGTCGGAAATGAGGGAGGACTCAAATTCCTGCCCGAAATCAACCGCTGCAACTTCCTCCCGAATCACCTCCTTTAGACGGGTTTTCGTCATCCCTCGAAAGAACTCTTTTCCTCGGCCCATTTTTTGATCCTTGGAGTTAGGCTTGTCAGGCCAACTATGTGCTTTCATTTTTTAACGGGTGGTATCAGTTTCGGCTGCTGAGTCAGGAAATGCTTAATCTCCCGGGCCAGTGGTTTCTCCAATTCCTAGAAAACTACGCCGCTGTATCGGTTGGAATTCCATTTACAGTCGCTTTCACGCCCGTACGCGGGTTTCCTTCCAGATAGATTGTGTTCAATAGCTGCTTATCTGAGATGCTGGAAAATTTCTGCATCAGGTGTCGGGCTAAACTGTCGCTTGCGGTAGTAAGGATCAAACTCATGTTCGGCATTGACGTTGCGGCGAGTCTGAAAATGTCCAGCATAGCTACGCGGTTCAGGTCATCCAGGTGGGCGATCGGCTCATCTAGCAGGAAACTGCCGCCGGTACTTTTTGCTCTGGCAAGGTAGAGCGATAGCGCCAGGTCTTGCCGCTGTCCTTGGCTCAATTTTTCTTGAGCTTCCAACGGTGTGTCGTGACCTTCAGCGAGTACCATCCAGTTCAAATCGTCCCCAGAGACACTCAGCTTGTGATAGACCTCGTTGGCGTGCATCCGCGAGAACAATTCAGTCGCTGGGCCCAAAAGGGGGGATAGACTCGAAACGGTCGCGTTACGAACATGATCGCTGTATCTACCGATCGCATTGTCAGCGGCTGTTATGTGGCTTTGGCCTGCCTTGAGCTTCTCTGTTACCACCTGCTTTTCTTTGTGAAGGCTCCTCAATCTCTCGGAGTCGTCATCGACACTCAGGAGGATTTTGCACTCGCTAATATTAAGTTCATATCCCTCCGCTCTCGCGAGTTCTCCTTCCACGCGAGTTTGTGTTGCGGTGTGCAACTCCACTGAAACTGGGAGACCGCTGTTGACTTCGTTCCATTGGCTTTGGAAGCGATTTACTATTTCAGAAACCGCCGCAATGCTGGCGTTGACCTGGTGAGATTCTTGGGTTTTGGCCTGAATACTTTGGAGCTTCTCGGCCACGGAGCGGGTGAGAGCCGGTTGCTCTGCACCGTCCGACTTAAGTTGTTGCTCGAAATGCTTTGTGTAATGAATCAGGGCCTTCCGTGCAGCAGGTACCCCATCTCTTGCGTTGACTGAAGACGGCAGCTGAAAGAACTCATCAATCCTTGGCATTGCTTCTGCGATTTTTTTTGCATCAAGCGCGATTCTGATACTGGTTAGCAGGTATTCAAAGCTGTTGACGTCAGACGCTGAGAACTCAGCTTTATTCATGGTTGCTAAATAGCTTGTTTTCTCGTCAATTGACTTCAGTTTGTCGGCTACAGACTTAAGCTGGGCAGAATAATTTTCAGCTGAAGATTGCTGTAGGTTAGCGGTTTGTAATGATGAGCTCCACAGCTGCTCGGTCGCCTGAGCCGTTTCCAGGTTGCTTTTGGCCGCCTGCAACTCTGGTGTCGCAGCAGCGTAAGTAAGGTGCTCGTGCAATGCGTCAGCCGATTTCCAGTCATGGCTGCACAAGGGGCAATGACCACTCGTGAGAGCTTTCATCGCTTCATGTCCGAGAGCTCTTAGACGATCTATAACGCTTGATAAAGCGTCGAATTCGGCTTGAGCTTTTATTCTCGCTTGCTTGGCCTCATCTGCAGATTTTGATGTCTGAACGAAGTTTGCTGGTGGTAAGACAGGATTGCGTAGCAAATCTTCTTTTCGTTGGAGGAGATCCAACAAGGTGCTCTTCTGGCTGATCAAGTATTCGAGAGCATTCAGCCATCGCTGTTGCCGGTCTGCATCCCAGCCATATTCAACGAAGTTTTGCTGCAAAAGTTCGAAGGAAATATCGGGTTGAGGGAACCGCTGGACGAAGACCGGATCGGCAATGATTGTGTCCCAGCGATCCAGAATTTCGGTATTTTTTCGCGCCCAGTCAACATTAATCTTGGCTTGGCCCATTTGTGCATTGAGGGCAGAGAGCTTCTCAGCTAGCTGGCTGTGCTCATTGTTCAATTTCGCGATGGTTTCAGTAATCTCTTTCAGCAAATCCCGGTTGATTCCCAATTGCTGAAGACCGGATTCGTATTCCGCCCATCCCTCCTGCAACAAACTCAATACGGTCTTCTGACGCTTAGCCGTCTGCAGTAGCCCGGCCACCTTCAATTGAACAGTTTTGAAATCATGCAGAAGGTTTCCTGTTGACTGAGTGTCTGGAAATCCAGCTAGCACCTCATTCAGCTTGAGAGCGACTTGGTCGCGCTCATGCCGGCTTTCAGAAAGCCTTGCTTCAAGCGCTTCGATTTCTGTCACAAGCGCCTGCAGCTTTGTCTCCAAACCTTGGGTTTTGGGAAGCTCAGTCCGGTATTCTTTTAAATTGCTGAGTGTGCTCGCAAGGTGGCCCAGCCCCAATATGTCCGCAAATATCTGTTGTCGGAGCGCCGATTCACTGTTGTCTACCAGAAGGGCCAAGGAGTTTGCGTATAGCCACCTGCAATTGCGTAGCCAGTCCCGACGTGCCTTGGTCGTTGCTTGGGTACTGCTACCGGAAACAGATGCTGGCGTGAGCATTTCGAGTAGAGCCGCGTCTCTAATCTGCCGCTTTCTGCGATCATCATGTTTCTTGATTGCGGCTTTGCCATTGGCCCGCTCTAGCTGATAGATCTCACCATTTATCTCACAGACGGCGCTTACGGAGGTGTCTCCCGATCCCCACTGACAAGAAAAATCTGTGGTTGTTGGAAGGTCGCCTACTTTATTTGTGAGCAGCCATTCTAGTGCATAGCATATGGTGCTTTTACCGGTGCCGTTGGCTGCGTGAATAATCGTTAATGGTGCGCTCAGCGGGATTCGTAGAACATCCGGCACGCCGCGAAAATTTTGGATCTCTACCGAAATAAATTTAATAGATAAGTTATTCATTCAAATCCCACTTCTTTCCATGAGTGCGTGCGAGTTCCTTTCCTTTTGATGTCGCCAGAGATGCCAGCAGATTAGTCATCTCTTGATTTTCAGGGACGAATTGAGAGTAGTCAGCTTGTTCAGAGGGTCCTGCCAAACCAAGGGGGGTGATACGTTGGCAGCGCTGCCAGCCTTCGACATCCTGGTAAACGACGTGCTTCCTGACGAACCTCGTGTCTTTCTCAACGTCGATAATGAATCGCTTGAGCTCTTCATTTGAATGAGTCAGCGCTAGAACCAAGTAGCCATCCACCACGGATCCTTTTTTTTCCAGCCGTAGGAGTCCTGCGTCTAGAAACGCTTCAGCATGCTTTGTTTCTATCCAGGCTTCCTCCGCCGTAGCGCTGTCGACGCGCACAAGCAAAACAGATGCAAAAGTAGTCGACCAATACTTCAATTGAGTCATTGGAGGAGGGCCCGGCCAGTGAGGATCGTCTATAAACGTCAAGACACCATTCTCCGGGGATGTGAACCCGGCTTCGGTTGCCCGCTCATCCAAGAGCTTAATCAGGTCACTGAGCATCTAGTGTTTTCCTGCGAGTAGATATGTCATCCATAAAATCTTCAGCGGGTATAGCCTTTGCCTTGTCATACATAGACTCGACCCCGTCGAGAGCGAAGAAGTAGACCTTATTCACCATTGCTACATCGGTGATGGAGTCTTTTCTGTTCGGTGGAGCTGAAATGTCGAAGCGCTCTGGACTGGTTTCCTCATCTTCGGTGGTCTCACCGGGCTTGGCATCCTCAACGCGACCAATGCAATTGGCGAAAACAACAAGTTGTGGATGATTGGCAGTACCTCTAGCCCATCGGTAAAGGTCGTTCGCCATATCTCTTACACCGAAATCGTCATTTGCCCACGCCAGCACGTTGTACTCGCCTTCAGCGTTGCTGAACTGCAGGTGGCCTTTCGTCCCAGACTCGCTGATCCAAGCAGAGTCTTTGTGAGACTTGAGGTAGCTCAGCGCTTTCACAGCTCTCATCACATATTTTCCGGAGGAGGCCATCTCCTCTAACGTAAAATCGTTATCGTGCCTTACTCCGTACCTGGTCTGATAGGCAAAGCCCTGCGAGTCTTTAATGCTTCCTGCTTGCACGAGTGTGTCAAGCCGCTGGAATTCTTCCTTTACCACGTCAAGATAATAAGCGTCCGGCGGATGACGGTCGAAGAGTTCGTGGAACTCTAGCGCAGCTGGTTCCAGGTCATCTTCGACTACACCATCTTGCAATCTATGGCCCTTCACACGCTCCAGAGACCCATTCGCGTCCCATGTCAGCGTGAGCGTCATCCCACCACTGGTGCTCCTGCGCATGACACGGCTTGGAGGCTGTATCCCTGGTAGGCTCGAGCGGGTGCTGTGTGCTCCGTCTGCAGCTGGAAAAATCCCGGTTGCGCTGTGAATCTTCATTGCACAATTTCGCAGCTGCTCACTGTTGGCCGCCGCAACTACAACCGAAGAAGCCAGCCGTCTTGCGTAGTAATCCGGCAGAGATTTAGCGATCCCCTTGAGGTCGGAGATGTGTTGAGAGGCGAGGATTAGATTCTGTCGGCGTTGCCGATCGTCAGCTTGGCTCGCGATAATTCTCCGCAATTGAGAGTTTTTATTCTGGAGTGGATTAGTGAAATCATTTCCTAAGGTAGGCCAGACGATAAGATCCTTGAAAGCAAGTCTGAGAGAAATGTTACCTCGATCAAAGTCAGTATTATTGGGTTCGTTTTCGACCAGAACATAGCAGTTGATAAGCCCTTCGACAGGGTCGGTTACCCAGCACCATCCCGCCCTGAATTTCTGTGCGGGTGCCGGCTTCCAGGAAGGGTCTATGGACGACATTCCGTCGGTTGCAGTCCAGTCGATCAACATAGCGCCGGTGACCTCTCCGCATCCGACTACGAATACGAGAGGATTTGGGTAGGCTTTTACAAGGGCGTTTATGTCGCTCCACTGCCCAGGAGCAGCGCCTGCCGAACCTGCCGCGAGCACTACCGGGCGGTTACCAAAAGTTTGCTCGAATATCCCCACTTCTGGAGCAAGCATGGTCTGTAGAAAAGGAATTAAATCCTTACCTTGGATGAGTCCGATATTGAGTTGATCGCCCTCACGCAGCTCCCGATCAATGTACTCTGTACGGATCTTTTTCAGGTACGGTTCGTCAGCACCTGAAAGCGCTCCACCTTGAGATACTAGATAGTCACGAATGCTTTCGATAATCGCGGCGCTATCGGATTCTAGTTGGAAATAGGTACGTTTTACTGTTGGGTACTTTGTCACGAGGCTTGAAAGGCTATCTTTCTTGAAAACCGCAGTCCGTAAGTGCGGTATCCATTGCCAGACAATATTGCACAGCTCAGCTTTTGAGAGGTCTTTGAGCAGTGGGTGTTTTTTTAGGGTTTCAGACCTGGTGCGCACAGTGCCGCATTTGGTCTGGAAGGTCGCACGCAAATCATCAAAGCGCGCCTGCCCCGTGCCTTGCATAAACTCAAAAAGCTTGGTGCTGACGCTATCGGCAACTGCCACGTAATATCTAAAGGGAGTTCCCGGAGCCGAGCAGATTTGAGGTCTGATGTGAGCATATAAAAAGAATTTACAGATCTCATAAATCAGTGCTTCGAGCTCGAGTGTTGTCTTTAAGCGCTTGCACTGAATTACGCCGACGGGATTGCCATCGTTGAACAAAATTACGTCACGCCCTTGGTCTGCGCCGTCATTTAGACGACTTACAGTGTCGAACCAGTCCCCTGAGCCAGCTTTCAGTTCAGCGCGAAAGACATCAGCGACCAAAAGCTCAAAATGAGCATCACCCATTCGTTCGAAAGGTAGCTGACCGGAGTCGAGGGTGAACAGTTCGGGAGCTTGAGTTCTGTCCTCTCGAACAGCCGCTTCGTCTTCTGGGGAGATGAATGATACTGCTTCTTCAGCCAATTTTTGCTCCTAGCATTGAGTGACTGACATTGTGCGGGAAGCGTACTTTCCTCTTGAATGTAAGTCCTGACGACCATTTCGCGAATCGCGGAGCCCAGGATCCATCCATTGTTAGAAAAGCTGCGTAGCTCCGAAACGCTCCGACAAGGAAGCGGGGCAATGCCAAGCTGCCATCATCATAAGCCGTGCGGCGATGAGTAGCTAGAATGTCCAGACGAAGAGGGCGTGGCCAGCATTGCTGCGGTTCAATTGGTGACGTTCGGACTTTACCGTAGCAGGACTTATCTTCCACTACCCACCGCGTAACGCTCTCTAGCGCTAGGCGACCCGAAGTGGTGATCGAGCGACGTTCCTACCCGCCCCTGAAGAGGGAGCGAGATGGCAGAGTCTCATCACAGCCGCTCTCCGGGTTGGACAAGCGGTCGAGGTGGATGGCCGCAGTGGCGATTCGCTACAGCCTCGGGCACGAGCGGTTACGGTGCTTGACGACTTGGGGGATGTGAGAGTTCGAAAGCAGGTGCAGTTGTGGCTAAAGCGTCGAATTGAAAAAAATATGAGGCCGCAAAGACCGTTATTGATCGTGAAAGTACTGAGTGCAGAGGACGAAAGCTGGCAAGTACTCGCGATACAGAACGTCGTAGGGATCCAATAGCCTGCTATGGAAATTTAAGCACTGACGATATTAAGAAAAGGATTGTCGGCAGGCACAATGTTGAGCAACAACGCCGGTGTCTCGAGTAAGTAACCTTTGAGATTTGCTTTCTTCCGAGGACCTTCGACCTGACAGATCCATATGTTCAAGCCATCGTCACGTTTTCTGTGGGCCTTCAGTTTCTCAAACTGCTTCTGCACCCAACGCCATTCTTCAATCTCTCGAGTGGCACCCTGTGAGATACCAGGAAACTCCTGAGCGTAGCGTTGGAAGAGGCCAGGTGTTACTAGAAACACAGTTCCGCTTACGGTATGGATTTTTGCCTTACTGTCGTTGATGATCAGCTTGTGGCTCAGGATGCCTTCCTTGACCCAATTTAGGAAAACCTGACCAGGGTTATTCGAAGGGGGATTTGAGATTTCGAGAGCGCTTTCTGACGGTGCGCCACTGGCCTCGGGGTCTGCCAATTCGAACATGTCCAGCAACGTTCCGAGGTAGTCGGCATCCTCCATCGCCATAGGATCTTCCAGCGATTGGTTTTGATGCGATCCTGCTCCGCCTGCCTTGGGGGCCAGTGCAGGTGCCGGAACGTCAGTCGGGTGGTCATCGACTGCAATGCTCACTGTTCCGCTGAAAGCTTCTGGGCGGTCTTCGCTTCCCCATATCAATGCCGGTTGAATGCGCAGAAAGGTAAAGCTCTGCTGCCAGTTTCCCTGCGCGATAAGCGCGGTCCAGACGGCTTTGCCTTCTGGTGTGGACTCGACCAGCCCATGCGATTGCAGTTCGTCGAACACCGCGATGTTGGAGGAGGGAATGCCCTCAATCGATTGCGACAGCAGGTAGGCTCGCAGCTTGTCGGTGACGGTCTTGCTGACCAGCCAGAGTGCGTCCTGGGTCAGCCATCCCGCGGCACCCGGCTGGTTGAGTTTCAGCTCGTGCTGAACCAGATGACGTAGTCCGCTGATCAAGTGATGTTGCAGCGAATGAATCGGCGCTTGCAGCGCCTTGCTCGGGTTACCACCGATGTTCTGTGCGGTGGAAACACGGTCTGCCTGCATCACTAACTCGCCGAGCACGCCGGCACGTTCGTACTGACCCGCCAGGACATACAGCAGACTCGCCCACAGCGTCGGAAAACCACTGAGCCAATCGAGGATCGGGCGGTCAAGAATCTGGGTGTAGAGCAAGCCTGCGGCGGCACCGTGCAGGTGGTAGTCCCTACCTTTGAGATAGCGAAAACGGTAGGGCTGATCCAGGGGACCCTGCCAAGGATGCCAAAGGCGGCCATCTTGGCGCTCAACCAGCAGGTCCACAGCGATCTTGCCGATATCATGCAGCAGGGCGCCATAAGCGATACCCGCCGACCAGGCATCGGTCTGGGCGGCTTGGTCTTCGGGCGCAGCGCCGGTGGGCAGCAGATACGACTGACGCAGTTTCAAACTGCAAGCGACCAGTTCCAGTCCATGGTCGAGCATACCGCCGAGATACGCATGGTGGTGGGTCTCGCTGGCCGGGAGTTGCTGGACCTGTTCGGCGTAGCGATGGATCGGGTTTAAATAGAGCTGGAGGAACTGCGTGTGGGAGAGGGCGGTGTACTGCCAGATGCGATCGAGCAACTGGCGGCGGTGCTCCGCAGCTAACAAGCTGTGAGCCGACTCGATGGGCAGGTAACCTTCGGCGACGTTGACGGTCAGTGGCGGAGAGGGCTTCTGCCTTTTGCGGCGAAACAGGCTGAGCATCGTGACCTCCGGGAAGTGGCTGGTCAGTGGCCTTTTAGCCTTTTCGGATAGGGCTCTTACCCTTGCCCCCCATTCCTTTCCAACCTTTACCGTCCTTTTGGCTCGTGTCCCTTTGCGCGGCAATCGGAATATGGATACTGCTAGGCATCGTTTTGTTGGGGCTAGTACGGCAAAGACAAGAGTCGGTACACTGCGGTGCCTATTTTTTGGGTCTGGCCATGAACCTCACTGACGCCACGCTCGTGCTGCTGCTCGCGGCACGTATCCATGGGACCGACGAAGCCGTCCGGGCCTCGGCGAAGAGCGTGGTCAAGAAGTTGCCGCGCAGTAAGCGTGATCTGATCTACAAGGTGATCGACAGCCGAAGTCCGCTCGAACTGGTGGATTTTCTTGCGCAGAACCTGGATGCGGAATGACAGGCTGCGGGTGTGTGCCCATCCCTGACTCTTTGCATCAGAGCCCCGCGGCATGGGGATTTTTCTGGGCGCAGGAAAAAGGCCCAACTCGCGTTGGGCCCTGTGATGCGATTGCAACGGTGAGTTAACGATCAAACTCCATCGTTCATGCATCGTGAGTCATCCATTACCATCTGCTTCCGTTGCTGCTCCAGGTTGAGTACATAATCAGAGGCGCTTCGGGCCTGACCACTGGCGCGAAAGATCGCGCGTTTGTCAGCCTTGAGCAGGCCGAGCCAGGAGTCGATATAGCCCTCGTGCCGCACCTCTCCCTGAATGCCGGCGTAAGCACATAAGAAAGCAGCGCCCATTTCGGCGATCAACTCCTCAAACGCGTAGCCTGGCGAGCCGAACGGACAGGATGAAGTCACCCCCTCGCGCTGCAACCGAGCGTGATGCCCGGTCCAGTGCGTCAGCTCGTGAAGTGCGGTGGCGTAGTACCCACCTTCATCGTGAAATTGCGCTTTTGTCGGTAGTTGGATGAGATCCCTGATCGGGTGGTAAAAGGCTTCGTCGGCAGATCGATGAACGATGTGTGCACCCGAACTTAACAGCAGATTCTCCGCGGCGCCGTTGGGCTGGAAGGGATCACTCTGTTCCGTCTCGATCAGGGTGTCATTGAGCATTTCGAGCCCTTCCGTTTGCTCGATATTGAACAGAAAATGTGTCCTGAGAATGCCGAAGTGAGCGACCTTGGGCTGACCGTTTTCATCGAGTACGGGTTGGCCTGACTCGGTCTGTTCCTCGCGCTCCATCGGCTTGTAGAGCACTGCTAGGGCACTGTGTTCACCCTTACGGATGTGCCCGCCGGCTTTTTTGGCTTGGTTGAAGGTCAGCCAACGATCTTGAGTGAATCCCTGCAGCCTGGCCTCGGCCCAGAGCAACGATAAATTGATACCCGAATAGGGACGATGCGTTATTGCGTTGATGGGGTAAGGGTGATGACCGACGTAAGCTGAGCCACTTGAGGACCAGGGTTTGATCCAGGGGACAACGCCTTGGTCTAACGCGGTAACGATCTTGTCTGTCACGTCTTGGTAGATATCGCGCATGGCAATTTCCTCGAGAGAAAAACGGAGGAACGCCTTGCCCGTCGGGGGAGGGTTCCCCGGTTGGGTGATGGGTTGGATTGATGCAGGTCTTGCATGCCGTCCGAATGTGGAGGTGGGCGCCGCCCATTGCGCTTAACGCTGGTGTTCTCCTGCAAGCGCTATCAGCAAAGCGGCAGGCTGACCCGGTTCTTGGAGTAAGCTCAGACTCAATTGCAGCAACGGGTCGTGGTCTAAGTGATCGGTTGGTTCAATGTGGATTACCTCGAACAGCACGTAAGGCTTGTGCGGAAAGGCCAGGTGGGCTTCGAAAGCTGCGCGCAATACGTGGCTCAACCGATCGACCTGCAGCTTCTCAGCGTGATCGGATTGCTTGAGCAGTACTGCGCGTTGCCACGCGCCAGGGGTGAACACGATGGGCAGCCGAAGGGTGTTCAGTGTTTGCGGTGTAAGTGAGTCGGGCATGGTATGTCTCCGTTGAAAACGCGAAGAAACCTGCCCTGTGCGGGGAAAGATTTCCCCGCAGCGGGTTGAAGAAAATCAAGAGGGCTTATCTCACGAGCAGCGCTCGAAAGGCGCTCAGGAGAGCAGTAGGCGTTCATCACCGTAGCAACGGTCACCGTGCGAGCCACCGAACGCTAATCGCACTTGGGGAGAACCATCACCGAAGTGACGTAGCCTTGAAGATTCTGGCTACCTGGGAAAATGCTGTCGATAACAGCGATCCGTACCTCGGGTTTAGCCGAGCTGTTTGCGAATAGCAACGAGATAAACCAACCCGTTAGACGAACTGAGTCTACTGAAAACCAGCCTTGTTTTTTCGACCGGATTGACTGACAAACGGTTAGGCTTGGAGCGCTACCGGCAAGCTTCTAAAGGGCGTGATACTAGGGTGATGATGTTCAATGAAGTTGTATGAAAATGTGGTTATCGGAAATTTTCTCTACGGGCTGGGGTTCGCTCTTGGTTCACAGCTGAGATCCGGTCAGTTACCAAGTATGGTGAACTTGCTTCAACAAACGCCAGACGATAAACGATTGGGGGATTTGCTGATGGCATTCCCTGGCACAGTACGTTTGATCGAGTTTAAGACTGAGGCTAACAAGTCAAAAAAAGAGGCTGGTCGTCACCAGTTTCTATCTCGAATTTTTTCCGAAAAATTGGACGAATTGCCTGACCTGCCAGGTACTTCGCGGCGGGTGCATTGGTACATCGAAACGGCGCCTCTTCCCAGCGCTGCACTGTCGGCACGCATTGAGCCCTATCTCGATGCATTTGGCGAAGGCGCCAGGCAACGGCCTAAGTCAAGCGAGAGGTTCCAAAATTTTATCGAGGAGCTGGCTGCTGGCATTCTGCAACGCAGATCGGCTGAGATCACAAGGGCTGAGCGCGACTACATCGATCTGGTGCGGCTTGCTCAAGGGCCAGAGGAGACCGGAACAGGCGGATTGGTGCTGGTGGCCGGCAGCGGTGGAGGTCTGCATTTCGCCGCCTTACAGGATTTGATGGATTTGAACCTGTCCCACAAACAATGGATCGAGTACAGCCAGGAGCGATATCTTTCCCTTCAGAGAGAGATGAAGCAACCAGATCACGAGATGCCCGATCTAAAAGGTCCAACTTTAGGAAGATATTGATGGCCGGAACAATTCAAGAGCAAGCGCACGATCGAAATTTTCAGGCCCTCTTTGGCGCGGCTCGCAAAGTTCTCGAAGCTGTAGAGATCGATGAGAGCAAGTCTCGACGGGCTACTGATGCGTTGCGTGAGCTGCAGGATAGCGTCGAAAAGAAGCTGGTTCGACTGGAGGCGGGCGTCAAACAGAGCATCGAGAGTTCTGCACAGTCAACTGCGAATCAAGCCGCTGAGCTGTTGAGCAAGAGATTCACGGAGGCAGATGCTGCCGCTCAGCGGGCTGCTGAACTGTACAACATGGCAGCAAAGAAATTGAATAGCAGGCGTTGGCTCTACTTCCTGTCGGCGCAGGCTACGATCCTTACATTGGTAGTAGTGTCTCTCTATCTGTGGGTGCCGTCGTTAGACGAAATAAAAGCGCGTCGAGGCGAGGTGGCGAGGTTGGACGAATTAGGCAGTCGGGTTGAGTGGTCGAAATGCAATGTTGGGAATGGTCAGACGCGCGATTGCATACGCACGGACGAATCGGAGCATACGGACATTTTCGGAGACCGCACAAAGGGCAAGACCTATCGCATACCAAAAGGTTACTAGCCGTTTACAGGTCCTATGCCTGACGGAGTGCGATATGGGTGCGGCGCTCAACGCGACGCCCATATCAAAGCTCGCGGTGCCGTCTGAGCAAACTGATAAACGGTCAGGCACGGGCCGTTTTCAGTAGTAGGCTATTACTTTTGTCTCAACCATGAAAACGCTCAGAAGAGGGCGAGACCATGCTGACTCAGCAACCTGTTCAGAGTTCACGTGCCCACCGCTGGGCGTATGCCTGTGGTCTGTCGGTGAAGCGTGGTTACCGTAGGTTGAAAACGTTTGAATCCCGCGTGGTTGAGCGTGCGGAGACGGCAGGAATGCCCGCAGGTAAATTACTTGTTCGCGGGAGTTTTCTAGTCATCAAGTTGGCAGTAGCCGCCGGACTCCTTCTCGTTAGCTTATGGTTCACAGTGTCGGTGATGATCCTTATTGCCTTGTGTTGGGCCATCGCCAATGGAACGTCTATCAAACCTAAGGATGCTCTCCGGTACAAGGCATATGGCGACCCATATGGTGAGTATGAGTATGGACGCGCACCCGGTCAGCCTGATTTAAAAGACCTGTAGTCGAGTTCTTCACCCCTTCCTTAAGGTCTTTCCAGCAGACATGAGAGCTCCAGCGCCCCTTGCACCCGCATCCTGAGCTTGAGCTGCTCCTTTGCTAAGCATGCCTTCGGCAATTGAGCCAACGCTATATCCTGCCCAGCTCATTGCAGCCAAAAACAACATCGGTAGCACGATGAACATCGCCCCCATTACATACTCGATCACCTGCGCCGTGACCGTTCCATCCATAAATCCAGATGTGGGCAGCGATAACAGAACCTGATTGGACGCCGAAACCTGGTTGTACAGGGTATCGAGCATGCTGGAGTCGACCCAGCGGGCCAGCTCCCACCAGAAGCTCAGCATGTGCAGCGTGAACAGCGCGAATGTCACCGTCATGACGGTCTTCAACTGGTAGGTACTGACCAACAGAATTAACGGCAAGCTGATGATGACGCCCATCATCAGGAAAGCCTGCACCATCGGCAGGGCGGCGCGTAGTGCATTCATCGCCGGAAAGTTGCTGAAGGAGCCGAGGGCCAGCCCGGTGTTGGTGGCCAGGTTATTGAGACCCTGATTGATTGAGCCCCCGCGGGCGCTGGAGCCATAGTCCTGGTACACCTGTCCGGGCGACATGGACATCGTTTGCTGGCGCGGGCTGACCAGTTCGCGCAGGGTGGCATCTTCGATCTCGTTGCTCGAGCGGCCAGTCAACCAACCTTTCAGCTGAGTCAGCAGCGATGGATCGACCTGCTCGATCAAGCGCTCGCGCAACCCGACACCGCTGTCGCTCCACCACTGCTTGCAGGTGGGGTAGCCCGCACCATTTTCTAACCGCGGCAAGGATACATCGCGGTTGTCGTCATACGGCCAATTGACGCGCGGTGTGCGTGAACGATCCGTATCGTAGTAGCCGGGCGTATCGAGCAAATAGCTTGAGCCGATCCAGGAGGCGTCATGACTTTGTGCCTTGTCCAACTGCGGACGGTTGGTGAACAGCCGAGAACGGGAATAGCCGTAGCAGTCGCGGGTGAAATCGGCGACCTCTTGCAGCAGCACCTGGCTGTCGATGCGCGAGCTGTCGATCTCCATGCGCATTTGCCGGATATCCGGTGCGCAGGGGATGGAAGCGGTGGCCGCCGCGGTCACGCCTTTGCTCAAGGCATGCACCAGAAACCACCAGATCGGTACGTTGGCGGAGCGTTCGCCGATAGTATTGAAGGTCATCCCCCAGGCGGTTTCCGTCGGTTGGGCCACACTCACGCCGCAGCGCTGGCTTGCCGCATCATCGAACGCCATTGATGAGAGGCTCAACGGAAACACAGGCGCGCAACCGAACAAGACGACGATGTAGGCCAGCCACAAACGGTTCTCTATCCGTGGCACCGAGAGCAGCCCCTTGTTACCTTCGTCCGCGCCTTGCTGACGGGCCGACAACCATTCCTGGAGGATGATTGCACCAAAGGGCGCGGCGAACAGCCCGGTGTCGGACAGGACACTCCAGAGGCCGTTGTTGATGATCCAGGCCAGCAGAGAGAGGTAAAACTCCAGGTAGCTGTTGGTGCTCATGAGCATGGTGCTGACCTCACAGTCGGGTGAGTTCGACGCAGGTAAAGAGCACGAGCCCTATTGTCCCGATGCGTTTCACGCGCAATAGATCCAGTGGTCGATGTCGGTAGCGTCGAAGCAGGTCCCACCAGAGCGCAAAGAGGGCGGCGTAGAGCAGGGCGCGCCACCACCGCAGATAAGGTCGTGCGGATTCGAATGCCTGCTGCCAGACCTCGAAACTACCCAGCGCAGTGCGGCCAATCCAGGCGACCAGTGCGGCGGTCAGGATCATCGCCGCGGCAATCCCCAGACTCGAAAGCAAAGTGAATAGCGGTGAGCGTTTCATGGCTCACTTGCGCCTGGCGTCGGCGTCATTGAGTCGGCTGGGCTCGGGATCACCTTGTTCGACGGTGCGTGATGCGTCGGCACCCCCGGCATGCCGATCGAGCACCAGGCTGGCGGTATTGGTCGTCAGCATCTGCCTGACCTGCAACTCGGTCTGCAGCAGGCGAATTTCGCGCTCCAGGGTGTCGATATTTTTCGTCAAGGCGGTTTGGGCTGGCTCGGCGGAGGCGATGTTCGGTTCGTGACTGCCTGCCAGCAGCGTGCGCAGTAGCAGCAGTGCTTTGTCGAGTACACTGGACAAGGCCGTCTCGCTGGCCAAGCGCCGTGTCAACAGATCCTGGTCGGGATCGTCGCGCATGGCTTCAATCACGCCACGGGTCACCGGCAGCATTGGGCTGGAAGCTTTAGTCAGATTGTCAGAAGTAGGCGGCAGCGAGCCAGACAACAGCCCTTGCAGGGCCTTGAGGCGCTCGTTATAGGCCTCCTGGATCAGCGGCGTCAGTCCGCTGCCAGCGGTCGCACGCAGAGTTTCGCAGCTGTCGCAGGTCGCGACTTCGTTCTCGCCCAACACCCGAACGGCCCAGTCGGACTCCTCCTGGGGCGAAGCCCATGTCTGACAAATAGCCCCTCCCAGGCAATCACTGCTACTGATCGAGGCACTGTCATCTACCGTACGGTTATGCAGCAGGTTATAGCCTGCGCGGACCACGTCGGCGGTCACCCGAATGGGTGTCTGTCCGTTACCTCCGGCTTTCGAACCGCCGACCCAGGACACCCCATTGTTGCCGTTATGGGCCTCGGTGTTTTTCACCGCTGCCACCGCATCACCGCCGGTTTGCTCCAGATTGCCCTGCATCTCCTGGTTTTTGGCCAGCGCACCCCAACCGGCTTGACCGACCTTATCCGCCATCTTTTCGGCCATGGCCTGGCAGGTTAGCTTGGAGCGGTCGAAGTCGATCCGACCTTGCATCACCCCGTTACTGAGTAACTCATAGAGACCGGGGTTGGCGCGCTGGATGATCAACGCCGGCAGTGACATCACCGCTTGGGTCGCGTTCTGCACGATGCTGCCCATGATCTGCTGGAAACCTTCGGTGACGCCGTTCAGTTGGTTTTGCAGGGTGTTGGTGAGGCTCATGTTTCCGCACATCATGTTCGCTCGCCATGACCCGCCGACACCGAGACCACTGGGTCGGTAGAGCGAACTCGGAGAGCCGACTGCCGAGCCGCCACCAATGGTGTACATCACTCGGTCGTCGAGTACTTCGCCTTGAGTGCCCAGGCGGTAATCGCCCTCGGCGGCGTGGGCATGAGTGGCCATGGCGAGCAGTCCACAGAGCAACAGACTCATCACACACAACCATGGTCGCGTGAAAAACCGACTCACGACGCGCCTCCTTCGAAGTCGATGCTGAACAGAAAGGTCTGCCCCTCACGCTTGCAGCAGCTATAGGGACGCCACAACGACCAGGCGTAGCCGCCATCCGCGCTCTGGACTGGATTGCTGGGGAAGATGGCGCACGTTGGCTGAATTTGGGGGGAGAGCAATTGCCATTTGTGGGTCGAAGCGTCGTTTTCGACGATCGGGCCAGGCGGCCAGTAGCCGTCGCGTTTGGCGGGCGTGAGGGGTAAGTACACATGCGGCTGCCAGTTGCGGGTAATCACATCGCCCGCCCGTTGCGCCATGACTGCGGCCGCCTTGAAATCGTCGGGCTGTACTAGAAAGCCCTGCCGGGGATAAACGTTGCCCCACATGTTTCCCGAGGCCTGACTACCGATTTCACGGATCCCCGGCATGAGCGACTCCGGGTAGAAACTTTCCGGGATGCCATGGCGCCAGGCCAGTGAGTCCAAGGTACTCAGGTAGTAAGGCATGAATGCAGTTGCACCGCTGGCGCAGGCATAGCCGGATTGCGAAGCCAGTTGCGTTGCGACCCAGCCACCGGGGTGGCCGATGCCATCGACGTTCTTGAAGCGGAGCAAGTTGTCGCGGTGGGTGTTCGGGGTGATCAGGTTGCCGCCACCTTCCGCACCGCTGATGGGAGAGGAAAGGGTGGCCATCTTGGTCCAGGGGTTATTGCCGGTGGTGGCGTAGCTCGAGACCACCAGCTCAGGAATGGAATGACGAACCTTGGTTGAGGTTTTGACTGTGCAGCCGAAGGGCGTGCAGAGGAGCCAGAAACAAATGCCGACGACCCTGTATTCGAGACAGTTTGGCGAAAGCACGGAGGACGTGATACTGCCGATGTCCAGCGCCACGCTTGGGCCGCACGCCAGCAGGACGCTCAGTGCCAAAGGCCGTAGCTTTGTGGGCGGGATTGACGAGCAGGCAATAGGCATGATCCAGGCTCTCGGTGTATGGCCTGGGCAGGTTCGGTTAGGGACTGAAGACTGTCAGTGGAAATTATGAAGGCGGATCTATCGGGTTTGTGAGACGTGAGACTATTATTTGACGTGAAGGGAGCTGCGCAGGATATCGTGTTCCACAAGTAACTGATCTGCGGTAATTTCGAAAATATTGGCGAGCTTGCACAGGACCAACAGCGACGGATTGCCTGTGCATCGTTCGATTTGACTGACGTAGGTGCGATCCACCTCGGCCATGAGCGCCAGCTGCTCTTGGGTAAGGTTTTTAACGCGTCGCATCAAGCGGATGTTTTCCGACAGCTGCAGACGAAGTTGTTCGTAGTCTTGAGTCATGCGCGCAAATTGCGCCTTGAGGGACTCTCAATCCACGGGATATAGTCTACATTGGCGTTGATCTAGGCCATTTGATGCTCATACCTGCTATCGAGCGTTCATTTGGTTTCGTTAAGCTTTTCGAAGCTGGGCCCAGCGTCTAACAATAAATCAGAAATCTAGGGTGTGTATGGACGAAAACTACATTTCAATTCCAGCGGCGGATGGTTGCCCAAGTCTTCTGACACCCTGGGGCAACGAATTTGCTCCGATGATAGAACGTGGTGTGCGGTGCGCTCAGGCTTGGCTTGATGCGCCCGACGAGATTCCCCTGTGGTGGGAGCTGGCGCAAACACGCAAGACCTTTCCTGCCGGTGACTGCCAAGACGCGTTTGAGGCCGGATTTTTGTTGAGGATTCAGCAGCGGCTTCAGCGCGGTACACGGATACCTGTATCGACTTGACCACTCGTTTGTATTTAGCCTGGCCTATCGCATTGGCACAGTCCAGCAGGTTGCGGTCCTAAATCACTTTTGGTTTTTAGGTGCGGCGTTTTTGTCCCGATGTTTGCTCTGCGACTCACGCTGCCCTCGACGAAAGCGAGCGGGCGTCAGGTTGCGCAAGGAGTCCAGATATGTGGCAGCAACCCACCGATCTCTCTCATTTTCTGCGTCGGTAACAGCACCAGCATATCTTCAAGAGGACACATCACTATGGCAAACAAACTCGATCTGCATCACGAAATGAAAAAGATGCTACGCGTAAAGACTGCCATTCTACGTCGCTCACCAGGTGATTCCCTCGCAGACATCGTCGCTTCTGATCGTGAAGCGTTCTCGGGCATTCGTGTGTTGTTTGCGAGCGATGAGGGAGGGGTTCCACTGCAAGCTTTGGGCCGGTCAGATAATCCAAATGTGCCCGTGGTTCCTCTATTTGCTGGAAAGGGCCTTTTTGCGTTTTCCGATGCAATCGAGAGGCAGATGAGGAGCGGTAGTGCGCCTTTGGAGTTTCCCTTTTTCTCACTACTCGATACAAACTTTCTTACTGAGTTACCTGGGTTTTTTCGTCATGAAAATTCGAGTCACCGCGAAAAGGTGCGGGCGACCTTGCAGTTCATTGAAGATCAAGGCGGACGTGGTTTTGATTGGATGTTTGCGGCACTGGAAAACCTACGTGAGGTTGTAAAACCTAATAACCCTTGGCCGTACCAGAAAGTTGCGGCGGCAAAGATGTTTGATGCCATGATGCATATCCCCGAAGTTAGGGGAAGGGTGCTGAACGGGCATGCCGAACAGATTCAGGACTACATACCGGCAGCTGAGGAAATGTGGGATGCATTCTTGACCAATCGGGAGGTATGGGCCTGTATCCAGCGGCGAGATATGATGCACTCGATAATTTTACGCGCGATGCTAGAGTGCTGGAGTGGCCAAAGCGTAGATGATGGTATTCGCTGCTTGGTGGATTTTTGTCTTGATAATTTTGACGTCATACCCCTAAAGGAACTTTACTTCGGATGGAAGGCCCTGAGCGGATTCGCTGATAAGCAGAATAGAATGCCTATCTTTGACGAGCCAGCATTGCGGAACCCGAACGGGGATTCGAATAATAGGATTTCCGCGCTTGCGTGGGACCTTTATATGTTTCGACATTGCGAAACGCTTATGACAGAAAAGAAGGGTAATCAATTCATGATTCCTGTTGTAACTACGCTTGATGATGGTTTGTTAAAAGCCATTAAGAGCTGTCCTCTGAGGGCACTTTTGATTCATGATGAGGCTCGAAAAGTAGAAGCTATATTTGACGATGAGATGGAATTTTCCACTTGTCTAGATCGCGCGCTTTTGGATAAAACAAAAGCGCGAATAAATGACCCAGCACGTATGGCCAGACCGAAGCGTATTTCGAAGCATGATTTGAGTTATCTGATAAACAGCTTGGAATCAGAAGTGAAGAAGGCTGCTAAAGCAAGGTCACAACCAGGGTCGCATCATTAATAATAGAAAGTGGTGTTGCATTTGGCGGATATAAAAAATATTTGAAGTGGCCCCGCGCGGGCGATGCCCAGCAACAGACCGCCCGGCTAAGTGTGGAATACGAATGCAATCAACTGTTCAGTTGCCGTGCAAACGTCTGGTCAGTTGCGATGCAATTTCAGAGTTCACGCTCTGGAAGAGCAATGCCTGAATAGCTATTCCTATGTTGATCTATTCCTCGCGCTCTATCGATCCGTTCAGCTACCCGGTAAGCCGCTTCCAGCTCTGAACAGCCGTTCTCTTGCATCAGTGTCCAACGCTCGGCCTTTTCCTCGGGCTCCGTCATGGCCAGGGCGAGATAGAGGCTGGGTGGCACGGCCCGAAACAGCGTTTCGAGCTTCTTCGATAGCACGACCCCTTCGGTGTATTTACCTGGTTCCTTGCTGGCGGAGAGCAACAGGGCTTTCTGTGCCGGCGTGAGCTTCTTGAAGCGAGCGATTTCTTCGATTTCCGCCGGCGGCATGTTCAAGCAAATCCACCATTCGATCATGTTGAGCATGGTCTGCGCAGCAGTGGGAAAGTCGGCAAGGTTTTGTGTCGCCAGCCAGAACCAGGCGCCGAGCTTGCGCCACATCTTCGTCCCCTTGACCACGAAGGGCGCCAGCAGCGGGTTTTTGGTGATGATATGACCTTCGTCGGTAACCATGATGATCGGCCTCCCCAGGTACTGGTCGCGTTCGGCGAGGTTGTTCACGGTGTTCATCAGGCTGATATAGCTGATGGACATCTGTGCCTCGTAGCCTTCGCGAGCGTAAGTGCCCAGATCGACAATGGTTACATCGCTCTCGGGCCAAGGCGTGCCCTCGCGATCGAATAGTTCACCCTCGAAACCTTGGCAAAACAGGTCGATGGATTCGCCCATTTCCTGGGCGCGCTCGCGGCGTTTTTCCGGCAAGTGCAGATCGGCGGCGACGCGCAGCAACGCGTCGCGCACGTCGCGGGTCAGTACCTGGCGACTCCCCGCGACACACGTCTGCGCCGCATTGAGAACGCACTCGCGGATCAAGCTGCGATCGGCTCGACTCAGGCGCGCCTCTTCCTTGGCCTCGCCGCCGGTGATCATCAGTCGGGCAGTGATTTCCAGCTCACCGAGTACATCGCGCTGGTCCTCGTGACTGGCTACCGCCTCATCGTCCCACTCATCGATCGACAGACTCGCCACTTGATCCGGTTGCTCGACCAGGCGCCAGGCATCGGCGAAGGGCGCGAGACTGACCGAGGCGCCAGGTTTCAATGGGACCTTGTTGACCGAAAGGCCCTGTGTCGCGAAGTAGTCGCCCTGCAAGCCGAATGAGTTACCGGCCTCGACGATAAACAGGCGAGGGCGGTACACCGCCATGACCTGCATCAGTAGGGTGACCAGGGTGGCCGACTTACCGGCGCCGGTGGGGCCGAACAACAGCAGATGGCCGTTCATGGCCCGGTCTAGACGTGACAACGGATCAAAACTCAACGGCGAGCCACCACGATTGAACAGGGTGATGCCCGGGTGGCCGGTGCCGGTACTGCGGCCCCACACCGGAACCAGATTCGCCAGGTGCTGGGCAAACATCAGGCGGGTGTACCAGTTTCGCGTGTCGCGGGCCGGGTTGTAAGCCATCGGCAACCAACGCAGGTAGCTGTTGCAGGCGGCGACCTCATCGCCTTCACGTACCGGTTGCAGCCCCGCGCCCAACAGCGCGTTAGCCAGGCTGACCGAGCGTTGGTGCAGTTGCTGTTCATCGTGACCGCGCACGTAAAACGCCAGGGTGCCCCGATACAGCTTGTGCTGGCGGCCGATGATCGCGCGAGCCTCTTCGACATCCTGACGGGTCTGGGTCGAGGCCAGATTTTCACCGATGGCTTTGCGCGCCAGGCGGTTCAACTGATCCTCGAGTACATCCTGTGGTTTGACCACTAAAGTCAGACTCATTACCGTACCTTCGGGTAACTGGTCGAACAGGGCATTCACCGCGTCGCCTTTGCGGGTTTCGCCAGTGAGTTGACCAATCAAGGGCGCTCGGCGCAGCTTGTCCACCACCATCACCCGGTGTGGCTGATCGTCGAAAAACCAGAGTCCGTGTTGTACATCCGAGAGCGGCTCATTGAAAAATAGCCGCTCGGCGAAGTCATGGTCGAAGGGCAGTTCCAGCGACTCACCGTCGCCCGAGTCCGGATAGGCCACGCGGCGGTAGAAATCCTCGGGCGCCTCATCGGTGAGCGTGGGTGCCGGATTGAACCAGGGCAGTAACCAGGCATACAGACCTCGGCCATCGACTCGCGTCGATTGCACCCCGCACGTCTGCAACGAAGACACGATCCGTTCGCAAGCCTGTTGCAGGGATTGCATCGGGGTGAGTCCCGTCTCCTCAGCATCAGACTCAAGCCAGCGATAGACGACCAAGCGTACTCGTCGGTTATTGCCACGCCAAGGCAGGCGTGTCACCACTTTATCCTCAAACAAACCATCGGGCTTGGCGATGGCCTTCAGATGATGGCGGCTGAGCTCCAAATAGGCTTCGGTGAAGACCGTGCCTCGTGCTCTATCTTGGATATAGTCGGTGAACCGGGTCAGGTAGGGGGTGAAGTCGTTGTCGTCCTTGCAGAAAAACTGCGCCACCCAAGGCGCTTGATCCAGCTCGTCAAAGCTATCCTGCAGGGCATCCTCAAGGGCATCGCGGGCCGCCATCAACCAATCGGGTTCGCGCCCTTCAGTGCCGATGGGCAGCAACTCGAATACCGCACCCACCGAGCGATTGTCATCGAGCAGAAAACACTGCTCGGTGTCGAGGTACTCGACCCACGGCAGGTGATCGGTGAAGCTAGGGTTATGCGTATAGAGTGCGGCATCATCGGCCAACGTGGCGCGTGGGCGTAATGGGTTGCGCAAAGCTTTCCACGCAGGAATACGGTTCCCCGAATCGCCGGTACGCACTACAAGTCTTCCTGACGTTCACCCGGCAATGCGTACTGCACCCGTTGGTAAAACGGAAAGACGGTCGAGTAGCCCGGGACCGGTGCCTGCTCGGTGCCACTTAAATGCGGATACACGTACAGCACCAGATCGGGATTGGGCAGGCGAGGGAACAGGTTGCGGATCTCGTTTTCCGCGGTGCGAGTGTAGGGTTCCTGGAAAGAAGCGGAAAAATCTGCCGGGGCCAGCGGACGACGTAACTGCTGCCGAGCATCCAGCAGTTGCTGTTGAGTGCCTTGCGAACCGGCACCGTTCCAGATGTCCAGCATGGTGTGCTCGCCATGGGGCAAAAGCGTGTCCTTGTCGGTGGAACACCCCGTCAGGACCCAGCAGAACACGCTAATCCAGGTCAGGCAGAGAAGCATGGTTTTTTTCATGGCGAACGCTCCGGCCCTTGGGCTCGTAGTCGATGGTGATCTCATGGTCGAGGTGCAGTGCGATCTGTGCTGCCGGTGGCACGTACACGGCAGCAAAGGCTTCGCCGTACAGTTTGTTGACCCACTCGCGGATGTCGCTGACCCCACCACTGAGAATTGAATTCAGTGCGCTATTGCCACTGCTGCTGGTGACACCGAAGGCACTGCCGCCCGAACTGATCACGCTGCTGTTGTTTTGCTCCTTCCCGAGCAAGGCAGCGACACCGGCGCCGGCCGCAGTGATCAGGCTCTGGCTACCGAGGTACTGCTGGGCGTTCGAGCGGCGCTCGCCGGCGATGCAAGGAATGCCATACGGATCGGACAGGTAACCGAGTCCACCGCGGATCTTGTCGGTGTTTGAGCTCTGGGTGGTGGAGGCATTGCGGCTGGCTACCACCTTCGGCTGAGGCACCGTGCGGATGGTGCCATCGGTAAACACAAAGGTGATTGACTCGACCTGTCCGCGTACGCAAGACAGGGTCCAGTCACCGGAGGCTGTGCCGCTCATCACGGCCCCCGCGACATCCGGCAGGTCGATGCCATTGGCGGTCAGGTTCTCCGGACCGACCAGCACCTTGAAGGGATAGGGATCATTCACTGTGCCGTCCACCGGGACTCGGCCGATCAGCGCGGTCATGGCGACCGAGCCCATCAATGTCGCGTTTTCGGGAATGGTGTAGATCGGTTTTGCTCCGTCGGTACGATCAACGGATCTCGTCAGCTCCCGCTCACCCTTGGTGACTGCACGCAGCTGTTTCTGGCTGCGATCAATCGCGTTATCGTTCAAGCCTTCCAGGGAGTTGAAAGCGGTAGGCAGACTCAGTGCGGAGGAGGTCGTGGTCTTGCCTCGGGCGTCGGCGGTCGGAGCATCCGAGGGTTCAATCCACTGCAGCGCATCATTGGCAGAATGCTGCTCGTTGAACTGAGCCCCATCGCCCGGCTCAAGCCCCAATCCGATCGGCATATCCTTGCCTTTGCCGGTCAGCCCAGACAACTGTTCCTGCAATTGCGTCAGCAGACCGCGAGCCTGACGACTGTCTTGTTCCGCTTTGAGTCGGGCCTCGTTGGCTTGGCGGCGGCCTTCGTCGACCTGCTGGGTCACGCTGCCTAGTGCCGTCTGGATACGCGAATCGACACTGTTTTCCCGCTCGCGCAGGCGGTTGTTCTCCGTCTGCAGTGAATCATTGTGTTTCTTCAGACCGAGCATGTCGCTGCGCATGGCCTTCACTTGGCCGACCAGGGTGGCAACCGTGTCGCGGGGGGTATCACCTGCGATGCCGAGCGACTTGGCTTGCTCGGCGGATAATTGAATATTGCCCTGATCAACTGGGTTTTCTGGAGCGCGAGTGCTGCCACCCGCGACCCAGGTTTTCAGGATGATCAACACTACGGCCAGCAGCGCAGCCGGTACCAGCCATTTGAGCAAGACGTTAGCTTTCATCGTCAGCACCTCGCGCAACGGGCGGGAGCAGCACGGCTTGCTTGAGGCCTGCGCCGCGGGTGACAAGATAGGCAATCGTCGTGTCTTCAGCATCGCCGACAGGTCCGAGGAAGGCGTGCTGGAAGGTGGCGGCAAACAGCTTGGCCTGAAGCCGACGCGGATCGAGTTGTACCGTTTCTGAACCACGATTGCGCAACTTCACCGCCGTCACCCAGTAATCACCGAGTCGCCAGGCGGCGATGGGGGTGCTGGACACGTTTTCCGTCGGCAGTAGGGTCGGGAGTTCAGTGCGCAACTCAAGCGGTGCGCGGCGTATGCCGGGCAGGGACTCCACCGTGCGCAGCGGCGCGTACAGGCTCTGCGCGGCGTAGCGCGTCAACGCGACCGGGATCGGTGTACGTTCTGGAACAGGGACGGTGCTGGATTCAGCCTCGGTAGCTTGCACCTGAGCATTCTTGAGAATACGCACAGGCTCCAGCGGTTGATCGCCAGGCGTGGCCGCGATATCCAGAAGGATGATCTCGCCCGTCGTGACCGATTGCAGTTGCAGTCGGGTCGGTGCAATGGCTTCCGACGCGCGCAGGTACAGCGTGCCGCCGGTTGATTGCACGCGCAGCTTGCCGGACAGGGTTGAGGGCACACCGACTCGAACAGCCTCATCGACAAAGACCACCCGTTCCTGGTTAATCACCAGTGGCACCGCGAGGGGGAGGCGTTCCCAGTGCATCAGTTCGACGGCCTGCGCTGCAGCTCCCCATAGGATCAGTACGGCGGTTAGTCCCAGGGTAGACATCCGCTTCATGGTTCACCTCCAGGCAGGGAGATTTTTTGCGGAGTGCCCTGATAACAATCCAGTGCCAGCCCCCACTTATTGCGTTCGGGGTCCAGGTCAAAACGCACCACGCGTAATGGATAACGCACCACCACCCGTTTCACGGGTTCGGCGGCGTAATACTCATCGGCGTTGAGGTCGAGCTTGACCAGCCAGCTGTCACGGTCGAGTTGCTTGACCCTGAGTTCCGGATCTTCGCTGTAGCCTCGGCCGAGAATTTCGTAGACGCCACGCACCCGCTGGCGCAGTTCGCCGGCAGCCTTGCGGTACTCGTAGTCACCATCGAGGAAGGCCTTGCAGGCGGGTGTTAGATAGGACTGCAAGCCATAGATGGCGCGGCGATAGTCCTGCTCGCCATCCGAGGGCCAGCGGTTGAGTTGGCCAAAGATGTATAGGGCAAAGGCATAGACATTCTCTGAGGGGATATCCCACCACTTGCGCGTGCTGCCCGAGCGCAGATCTGGCGGTACATGCACGGTCAGATCGGTCGGTGCCGAGCGCCAGCCGTACCAGAGCCCGGCACAGACCAGGGCAAGGATCATTACCGCCAGACGCAGGCTCAAGATATGCGCCTGTTGGGCATCGACCTTGTTTCGAAATCGGCTCATGGCTGCCACCGAGATAGGGCAGGGCACAGTCGACGTGAACGGCGAACCGTCCAGGCGCCGGAGTGGAGGATCAAATTTCCGCGGCCCAGGCGCCAACGGCTGGCGAGTATCCATTCGAGCTTGCGGTACAACCAGGTCTCGGGGCGAGCCCGTTTGGCCCGACGCAGTAGTGTGCCACCGGCAAATAACATCACCGCCATGCTTGCGATCATGCTGGTCGGCGCCACGGCAATGGAGGCGGTAGCAATCGCCAGAGGAACGCCCAGCACCAGGCCGGCGAGTGCGCCGGAACCTAAAGCAATCCACATTTCATCATTGGTTAAACCGCGCAATACGGCGGGATCACGATTGAGTCGCTCCGGCAGAAAGACCAAGGTGCCGTCGGTAAGGCGTTCGATGGTGTCGTTCATGCCAACCTCATAGAATCGCGGCAGCCTTGGTCAGAAACCAGATGATGATTACCACCAGCAGGGCGCCGATGCCAACCACCGCGCCGAGGTCTTTCCAGGTCTTGCGCTGGTTCTGCACGTCGGCATACACGGTCAGGGAGTGCCAGGCTACACCGAGAAAAGCGAGCAGGGCGATCAGCAGGCCGAGCAGGATGCCGCCGTCGTAGGCGTAGTTTTTGATGGTTTCGATCAACCCGGAACCTTCACCGCGTGAAGGAGCTTCCATGGTCGGTAGTTCGGCAAAAGCCAAACTTGGGCCGAGCACCAGCAGCAGACCGATCACGCGCTGGCTGGCACGATCACGCAGGTTGTTTTTCAGGGGGACAAAGCACTTGAGCATGACGGCGATCTCCAGGGTTAGGACAGGGTGAAGAACATCAAAACCAACAAGGTGAGAATCACGCGTGCGGTACTACCGCCAAACGCACCGAAGCGCACACTGCCGGTCGCCCACCCGCGGTAAGCCGTCCACATCACCCAGGCGCACCAAAGCAAAGCCAGAACGAGAACCAGGGATAGCCAGAGCGTCGAACTGCTCTGCGGTGAGAAACCGGAGGCGTTTTGGAACGCTGAGGTTTGGGCGTCAGTCATGCTCATGGCGACTGCTCTGGGGAAAGAGTGTCGAGGCGGTAATCGCCAGTTATTCCACTGGAGTCACGAGGCTGGGCGCGGGGCGGAGACAAGTAATCCTTCACACCTTGACGGATTCGCTGGATGTCCTGAGTCAGCCGGGGGTAGTCGAAGAGATAGCGTTCGTAGTGTTCAGTCGCGCTGGTTGCCGCAGCTTGAGTTGCAAGGCGTTCGATAACGTCGAGCTGCTGCTGGACTAGGCTGAGCTGATCCTGCTCATGAGCAGATGCGGCATAGCAGATGCCATCGACGACAGCCAGCGAGAGTAGTAACAAGCAGCGAAAGACGGTAGTTGGCATGATGCGGGCCCATATGGATATGGGAGCAGAGTCAAGTCAAAGGTCGAATTCTTCAGTAAGAAACCTGAGGTAGGATAAATCGCTTTTTCTGGAGAGATACTGGAGATGAGAGCTTACAGCTATGTGGCCCTTCAACCTTTGGATAGTGGTTGGGGCATTAGGGCGACTCCGCTCTCAATGAGCTTCGTTGATGACGATACCCAACTCGTAATCCGCATTGCTCACCGCTTCCTTGATAACGATCAGTGCTTCTTCGTTGGAGGCAAGCGAAGGAGCAAACCCACCCTCATCCCCCACCGCAGTACTCAAGCCTCGTTCCGACAGAACCTTCTTCAAGGAATGGAACACTTCGGCGCCCATGCGAAGCCCTTCACGGAACGAAGTTGCTCCGACGGGCTGGATCATGAACTCCTGAATGTCGATGTTGTTATCGGCATGCTCACCACCGTTGATGATGTTCATCATGGGAACCGGCATGCTGAACTTGCCTGGCGAGCCATATAGCTCGGCCAAGTGTTCGTACAAGGGAATGTTCTGGATCTTGGCAGCCGCTTTGGCGGTCGCCAGTGACACGGCGAGAATCGCGTTGGCTCCCAGGAGACTCTTACTCTCGGTTCCATCCAACGCAATCATGACGTTGTCGATTTCGCGCTGGTTCAGAGCATCAAGCCCAATAAGGCACTCGCGGATGGGGTTGTTAACATTCTCGACCGCTCGCATTACGCCTTTGCCCATGTAGCGCGATGCGTTGTCTCGCAATTCGAGCGCTTCACGTGAGCCGGTCGAAGCACCAGAGGGAACGCTGGCGGTAGCACTGACTCCATTCGCGAGTGTTACCACTGCTTCGACAGTCGGATTTCCTCGCGAGTCCAGAATCTCCCGAGCCGTGACTTGTTGAATAAGGCTTATTTTATCAAGCATGGTTTTCCCCCTTCGGATGGGTCGGAGCTGAAGCATCGTCGCTTTGCAACTTCAGCAACTCCTGCTGCTCCGCGTACTGCTCACGAAAATCGAAATCTCTTGGCCACGATTCGCGATCACAGTTACTCGTCGTGTCTTGGTCTATTGAATTGATCACACTCATCAATGCTTCCTCACTCAGCGAATGGTTTTGCCGACGCAAACCACTCGTAGAGAATTAGTGCCACCCTGCGCGTTGGCGTAGTCGCCTTTCGTGATTAGCACGTGATCGCCAGCCTTTACGACGCCACGTCGGGTCAGTTCCGCAACGGCCTTCTCATTCACCAACTCAGGGGTGAAATCATCGCTGTCGAACGGAATGGTGGTGACACCACGGAAAAGCGCGACTCGGTTCTGGGTAGCCAGGTTGCGAGAGAACGCGAAAATGGGCAGGTGCGAGCGAATGCGCGACATCAAACGAGGGGTATCGCCGCTTTCCGTCATGCAGATGATGGCTTTGACGCCATGCAAATGGTTCGCTGCGTACATGGCCGACATGGCGATTGATTCGTCAATCTTGTGGAATACTTGATCGACACGATGCTTGGAGCGATGGGACTGAGGGTGTTTTTCGGCACCGATAATGATCCGATGCATGGCCTCAACTGTCTCGACGGGATAGGCACCGGCTGCGGTTTCAGCGGAGAGCATCACCGCATCGGTACCATCAAGCACGGCATTGGCCACGTCAAACACTTCAGCGCGAGTCGGCATCGATTGAGTGATCATCGACTCCATCATCTGAGTCGCCGTGATCACTACTCGATTCAGTGTACGAGCACGGTCGATAATCAGTTTTTGCACGGCAACCAATTCAGCGTCGCCAATCTCAACACCCAAATCGCCGCGAGCGACCATTACGCCTTCTGATGCTTCGATGATCGCATCCAGAATACGTAGGTCATTTACAGTTTCCGCTCGCTCAATTTTGGCGATTAAACCTGCCTGCCCTCCTGCCTCATGCAGTAGTCGACGTGCCAACTCCATATCGGAGGCATCTCGCGGGAACGAAACCGCCAAGTAGTCCACCTGCATTGCTGCGGCAGTCTTGATATCTTCAAAATCCTTTTCAGTTAGCGCCGAGGCCGACAACCCCCCACCCTTTCGGTTGATCCCTTTGTTATTCGAAAGTGGCCCGCTCACCAGTACTTCGCAAATCAATTGCGTCGCCTCGACTTTCAGGACCTTGAGCTCAATTCGCCCATCATCGAGCAACAAAATGTCGTCCGGACAGCTGTCGGTAATCAACGCTTCGTAATCGATTCCGACCTGCTGTTTATCCCCTGCATTCTTGTCCAGGGAAGCGTCGAGTACGAACTGCTGTCCCTTGTCGAGGGTTACTTTTCCTTCCGCGAAACGCGCGATTCGAATTTTTGGACCTTGCAGATCAGCCAGTACCGCTACAAATCGGCCATGTTTAGTAGCCAACTCACGTACCAACCTGGCACGGGCGATATGGTCTTCGGCCTTGCCGTGGGAGAAATTCAGACGCACGACATCCACGCCTGCTTTGACTGACCCCTCGATGGCTTCGAATGATTCGGTTGCCGGCCCCAATGTAGCCACAATTTTTGTTCTGCGTTGCATGACAGCCACCACTTCAAACACGTTCGTATGAATAGCGCCCCGTATAAATCCGAAGCCCTGCTTCGCTAACCCATTGAAGGTGCCGAGGGCCTCTAAACGATTTAACGGGCGCTATGGATTTCTCCCTGGATTATCAACGACCGAAGCTTTCCAGTGCCGATACGATGGCTTTAGTCCAGACGGTCACGGCGTAGGCGCCGGGATCCACGTGCCCCAGAGCTCGTTGACCGATATACGAAGAGCGACCTTTTAGGGGCATCATATTCCGTGTTTCTTCTGCACCTTTCGAGGCGGCGGCGTCCGCCTTTTTTGCAACGTCCACAGCCTCAAGCTCATCGGCGCATGCATGCAAAGCCAAGGCTGTTGGCAATAGCGCATCCAACATCGTCCTGTCGCCAAGACTGGCATTTCCGAGGTTGACGATTCCGTCGCAGCCCGCCTGGAAGGCGTTGGCCCAGCTTGACACCGCGTTCAGATTACCGGCCCCGGATAACGCAACTCCGGCCCGCAAAACAAAGACCGCATACAAGGGGCCGGACGTACCACCCAATGCACGGCGCAGAATGGCCGAAATTTGTTGGAGAGCAATTGCGGGCCGTTCAAGGTCCAGGGTGCCGAGTGAATCTTCAATAGCGCGTGCGCCGCGGGCCAGGCTGATACCTATGTCGCCATCACCGACCACGGAGTCCAGCTGCGTCAAGACTTCTTCCTGTTGGCGTAAGGCTAGGGTGACCGACTGCAGAATGGTCTTGAATTGCCTGGCATTGTCGGAGGACCAGGTGCCTCCGATCGAAGCGGATTCTGCAACGGGACCTCTACAAGGCTGACGCGAAATGGTCCGGGCCGGCTCTGTCATTCCGTGCCAAGCCGTCGCTTCAGTAGGCGCTTGCAGACGTAACATAAGGGGGTCATTGACACGCATAAGGGAAATCGAGCAGCCCGCCATTTCCAGTGCGGTGAGAAAGGTGCCGACCATGACCCCTTCTACCTTGATACCGTGCTCAATGCATCCCAAGAGTGCCCGACGGGCGACAATGTCCAACTCCTGTGCAGGCGTGGCACCCAGGTTATTGACCATTAGCACCACGCGCTCATCCCCCTGCAAACGCCCTTGGTCAATAATTCTGTCCAACAGCGTCTTAACCATTTCATCGGCACGCTGGATAGGACCTCGGCGTACACCGCTTTCGCCGTGGATACCAAGACCATACTCAACTTCGTCGTCTTCGATTTTGAAGCCAGGTTTACCGGCGGCCGGTACGGTACAGGCGCTTAAGCCCAAGCCCATGCTGAACAGCCCGGCGGCGGCTTTTTCAACTTCACTCTTCACCTGAGAGAGGGAAAGCCCGGCTTCGGCGGCGGCACCCGCCACTTTATGAATAAATACAGTGCCTGCAATGCCTCGACGACCAACCAAACCGCCATCATTGTCCAAGGCGACGTCATCACCCACCACGACCATCTCAACCTGGACGCCCGCCGTACGAGCAATTTCCGCGGCCAGACCGAAGTTGAGTCGATCGCCAGTATAGTTTTTGATGATTAACAACACGCCAGCAGGGCCGGCGACAGCCATAATTGCGCTGAGAACTGCGTCCACGCTCGGCGAGGTAAACACGGGCCCGGCGACCGCCGCGGTGAGCATGCCATGCCCCACGTAACCGGCATGAGCAGGCTCGTGACCCGCTCCGCCACCCGAAACAATACTTACCTTATTGGCAGCTGCAAGCGCCTGAAAGTCTCTGCGGACTACGATGTTTTCACCTTCCAGGAGCATTAGATTCTGGTTGGCCAACACAGCGCCTTCCAGCATGTCCTCGACGACGGAATTTGGGTCATTGATGAGTTTTTTCATGGCGGTTATCCGGTTGACTGTCACTCACCTGGTTATGCCGATCCGGGGAGCTACGTAGGCAGTCGCCGGGCAGAGCAATCACCAGAGGTGACCAATTTTTTATTAGTCGGCGGGTTCAACAAACCACTGCTGATCCTGCAGATACCTTAAAGCGATGCAAGCCTGAGCATGGCAAGATGCATCGACCAACGACATCCGCTGCAAAGCTAGCCACAGCGCGCGATGAGGACTGGAAAAAAACGCCTACTACTCGACTCGAGGTTCGTGCAGCGTTCGAATTGAGACAGGATCATGTTCGAACTTGCCATCGCCAAGAGACCTAAAGGAGATCTCCACAGCCAATCAAGGTGTCGCCGAGAACAACCATGACGCATTTAATTTAGAAAAACAAATCATTTTAGATGCAAACACCATCGTTCAGTCATCATTGGCGTCATCATCTCCTTCGGACCTACTGTCTACCCACGCAAACTCCTGGGCAACCGGTTCGTTTCAGGGCGGGTCATCGACGTGGATGTGCCACCTGCGAAACGAGGGTGAGCTTTGCTGTGAGGCAGGACGCGCCGCCAATCGTAGGCTGATCAGCTAGACCGCAGTGGCACCTGAGCGCGAGCTACTCAGACAGCCGCTTCACCCAATCCACCCGACGACTCTTGACTTGACCGGTATCGGATCTGTATCAGCCAAACAAACGCCCTCCAAAAAATCAGATCCGCGAGATTGTATTTGATGACAAATGATGTAATATCGAAAAAACTAAGCCATCATTACACGGCAAAGGCAGAGGCTCGGAAGCCCAAACAGTCGCAGCAGCGCTGTGGGGCTGATAGAGGCGCAGGAAAGTAGTTAAGGCATCACCAGGATAATCAGCGCATTGCCTCCTCGTCTTAGAACGACTGGGATGAGGTGGCGACCAACGGCGATTTTCTTATGTGAGGCCTTGCTGAGCAGGCTATGGAAGTGAAACACGGCATGTGGTCAATGCGAGACATGCTTGTTAAGAAAGGGAGTGCATAATTTCTCGGTGAGCGGTCGCTCGGCTGCCTTTCAGTCGTGCGTCAACAGATGACGAAGTCACTCCAAGGATAAAAAAAATAATGAAAAAATTTATCAACAACGTCGACGATTTCCTCGTCGAAACCCTATCTGGCTTCGCGTCTGCACACTCGAACCTGATCGCCCTGAACTTGCAGCCGACATACCTTGAACGCAAGGTCCTGACCCCCGGCAAAGTCGCCCTTGTTTCGGGTGGAGGATCCGGTCATGAACCCCTTCATATCGGCTTTATCGGCCGCGGCATGCTGGATGCTGCGTGCCCTGGCGAAGTGTTCACCTCGCCCACCCCTGACCAGATGATGGCAGCTGCTCAAGCTGTCGATACCGGCGCTGGCGTTCTATTCATTGTGAAGAATTACTCCGGCGACTTGGTCAATTTTGAAATGGCATCCGATATGTCCGATTTGGCAACGGCCACGGTACTGATCAATGACGACGTCGCTGTAGAAAACTCAAGCTACACGACCGGTCGGCGTGGTTTGGCCGGTACCGTCATCGTGCAGAAACTAGTCGGAAGCCTAGCCGAAACTGGAGCGGATCTGGAGCACTGCAAAGCGTTTGGGGACCGAGTCAACAAGAATACGGCATCAATGGGTGTTGCTCTGACAAGTTGCATCGTCCCGGAAGCAGGAACCACCACATTCGAAATCGGTGACGATGAAGTCGAAATCGGTGTGGGCATACATGGCGAGCCTGGGCGTCGTCGCGACAAACTGATGTCTGCAGACGCCATTACTGCCGAGCTACTGGAAGCCATTTGCAATGATCTACAACCCGCTCAGGGCTCTGAAGTCTTGCTGATTGTCAACGGACTCGGCGCTACCCCCCTCAGCGAACTATATCTGCTCTTCAACTGCGCACAGAAGTGGCTCGACAAAAAAGGGCTGTCAGTGAGCCGCTCGCTTGTTGGTAACTATACGACTGCTCTCGAAATGGCTGGCGCATCGTTCACGCTTTGCATATTGGATGAGATGACCAAGGAACACTGGGACAGTCCGGTGCATACCGCTGCGTTGCGATGGGGTGCTTAGGCTTTTAGCCCAGCTCCTCTCCGTAAAAGTATATGGCGCCTTCGAGTAAAAACTAATTAGCGCTAGAGATATTTAAACCCGTAAAACAACAACAATATTGGAGATATCGACATGACATCCTTGCTTGGAGAATTCATCGGAACCGCACTGCTCGTGCTTCTCGGTAACGGCGTCGTTGCTAGCGTGATATTGGCTCGCTCGAAAGCGCTAGGGGGTGGCTGGCTCCTTATCACGGTTGGCTGGGCAATGGCTGTATTTATCGCGGTATTCTGCGTTGCACCTTACAACAGCGGCGCGCATCTCAATCCAGCGGTAACTGTCGCACTCGCCATGACTGGCAGGTTCCCTTGGGCCGAAGTTCTGCCCTATATCGGTGTACAAACAGTTGGCGCGGCGTTTGGCGCATTGCTTGTCTGGGCCGCGTACTACAAACAGTTTGGCGAGACCGAGGATGCAGGTACAAAGCTCGCGGCATTTTCTACCGGCCCCGCAGTGCGTAACCTCCCTGCAAACATCATATCGGAAGCGGTAGCCTCGTTCGTTCTTGTCTTCGGCATTCTGCAACTGGCGAGTGCCAGTATCGGGCTTGGCGCACTGGATGCCTTGCCTGTTGCGTTACTGGTGATGGGAATAGGCGCATCTCTCGGTGGGGCAACAGGTTTTGCCATTAATCCAGCCCGCGACCTCGGGCCTCGCATCTTGCATGCGCTGTTACCGATCCAGGGTAAGCAAGGAAGCAACTGGAGTTATGCCTGGGTCCCGGTTGTGGGTCCGCTCGTAGGTGGTGCGCTGGCGGCCCTGCTGTACCAAGTGCACATTTAGACATTGGTAAATGGCGGCATTTCCATGCATCGTTGCGCTCCCCACTTGATCAGTTCCTGATGGGGGGGCCTGCGATGCTGTCGCGCCACACGATGGTGTTATATTTGAATATTCATCATTTCCACATCAGCCCACGAAAGTCCGAGCGAACACAGCTAGCGTTTCGATCACTTTCAGGCCGAATAACCGAAGCCTTTTAATGAAAATGCAACCAATCGACAAATCCCTCTCAACCCCGACAAAGCAGGGGGACTGATGGCAGCCACTCGAGTGAGCATTGCCCGGCTTGCTGGCGTGAGCGTGGCAACAGTCGATCGGGTCATTCGCAACGACTCTGCGGTCCGTCCAGAAACTGTTGAGCGTGTCCAAGCTGCTTTGGACAGTTTGCGTAATACCCGAGCCAGCCGAGGACGACCCGCCAAGCACACGTCCATAAAAGTAGCGTTCGTTGTGCCTGTTATCAGGTCAAAATTTGTCGACAAGGTTGAACGCGATATTGCCCTCTCAGCCAGCTTCTTTAGAGAGCACCGGATTACGCCATCCTTCTACCGTTGTGACTTCTCCGATAATTTGAAGACCGCACAACTCTCAGAGTCCTTGCGCGGATATGACTCCGTCGTGCTTTTACCACTGGATTATCCGTGGGTGGATCAGTTCATCGACACGTGTTGCGAGGTAGGAATACCGGTGATAACGGTTTTTTCGGATCGACCGGCGAGCCGACGCGCACTGTTTCTAGGCGCTGACAACCGGATGATGGGGAGAACCGCTGGATTGCTGATGGGCAAGTTCACTGCAGGCAGATCTGGCACCGTCATCATTCTGTCTGATTCATCACGTCTTCCGGACCAGAGCGAACGCAGGACCGGTTTCGAACAAATTCTGGAAGAGGATTTCAAACATTTGCGCTGGGCCGTGGAACCCGACTTCCCCACGGATGAAGAAGAAGCCTATGTAGCGTTAAGAGACGCGCTTCCCCGCTACTCCAACGTTACCGGGGTCTATGTAACAAGAGATGGCGCAGCAGGTGTGGCAAAAGCGTTGAAAGACTTGCCCGCAGAACCACCGATCGTATTCATCGGGCACGGCATTTCTGACTCGACACGTGCATTACTGACGGCTGGCGGGATGGACGTAGTACTTGATCAGGACGCCCGCGGGGTGGTGCATGCCGCAGGACTTGCTGCGCTCAATCTGGTTAATGACGTCCGTGGCTTGGCGGGCTCTGTTAGACAACCCATCCAAATCTACTTCCGTGAAAATGCGAATGCTTGAAGATTGTGGCCTGAACTCGCCCTAGAAATTTCACTGTCATAGGAACGATGAATACACAACCGCCTCGCCACCGCTGACAAGTGTTTCATAACAGGAAACACCTCGGCAGCTCCCCTCTAACTCCTGGGGGAAGCCCATAAAACGTGAAACAGCCGGTTTATTCTCGCGGACCGGCCTCGCCGACGTTTTGGAAAACGCGTCAACTTAGATTGATTTTAAACTTAGATTCTGCTTAACGCACCAAGTCTAACTACAGACAAGACATAAAGATCACTCGTCTAACCCGGTACAGTCGTTGCTGGCGACTGCCTTCCGAGCTTTGACAAGCCTTGAACAATATCGGAGCGATATCCCAGCCAACAGCAACACACTTTCTTACTGCCAAAAGGAAGCCTTTTACAACCAAGGCCGATCAAACCAACAATATAGAAGACGACATTATGAGTGTATTTAGAACAATTCAGGCCCGTTATACTTTTACATTGATTTTTTTCATCATTTCTATCGTCGGACTCACTATCGTCGGGATAAAGCTTTTCATAACACCGCAATTGATGACGACTGACCAGGAAGTATTGATCGCCAAGGTTGAGGAAATCAGCAATAAAATCACCATGGAATTGTCTAAGGTACAAGCACAGTCGCGCAGTATCACCCAAGCCACAACGTTGTTAGATAGCGACACCATAGATAAGGTACTACCGGCCTTGCTTGATCAGTACGGCGATATAAAAATTGTTGGCGGAGGCATTTGGCCACTTCCCCAGAAGCGAACTCCTGGCCGAGAAAAGCACAGTACGTTTTACGTACGCGATGCATCGGGAGAGATGATCGCCAACCACTTTTGGAATACCCCTGAGTCCCCCCCATACTTTAACCAACCGTGGTACCAAGGTGGTGTGCAGGCTCTGCGAGGGCAGTGCGGATGGTCAGCAGCCTTTGATGACGCCGCCAGCCCAGAACCGCGCACTGCCTGCGCCATGACCATCTTCAAAAATAACGAGGTGTATGGTGTTTCAACAATAAATGTCACTTTGAACTTCTTCAATCAACTGGTCGCAGATAAAGAAAAAGAGATCAGCGGTCATGTAATGGTGGTCGAATCCAATGGCACGATCCTTAGCAATGAGTCGAGTGGAAACAGTAATATTGTACTGAAGAATGTTTCCGACCTGGCTGGCAAATCGCCGTTCATCGCAACGATCCAGTCTGCCCTGAAAGCCCCACCAAAGAGCTCAGAGCTGGTCCAGAACCACTACATAGGAACAGAGGGGGAGGACCACACATTCCTTCTGATCAGAATATCCGGCACGCCCTGGTTACTGGCCGCTTCTCAGCCAACTCGTCTTTTGACCGCGCATGGTGATGCCTTACTCAGGACCTTGAGCATGCTCCAGGTACCAGTAGTGCTCTTGTTGTTGCTGCTGATGGTATTCGCTTTAAAGAAACTGATTAATCGCCTAGCGATTTTGAAATCCAACATTGATTCATTATCAGCTGGTAATGCTGATTTGACTCGGCGAATTCCAGTCAAGGGACAGGATGAAGTGGACGACGTGGGGAACTCCGTCAATCGCTTTATTGCTTACTTGAGCGACATGATCAGCGACGTATCCAGCGCCACAGAGCAGATTTCCGATGAGATCGCTCTACTCAAGCAGCAATCGCAACACTCCAACGAAATTCTCGCGCAGCACGCTTCGCAAACAGACCAAGCAGTAACAGCGGTCACCGAGATGAGTGCAACTGCCGAATCTGTTGCCAAGAATGCTAGCGACACGGCGAGTTTTACACAGCAGGTCAACGAGCACGCCAGGGCATCCAAGCTCGTAGTGCAGGAGGCCTCTTCCAGTGTCCTCGCCCTTATCGGTGAAGTCGAAAGTGCCACGGCAAAAGTCCAGTTGATGGAGCAAGACACGAACCGCATCAATGATGTGCTGAGCGTGATTGGCGAAATCGCAGGCCAGACAAACCTCCTGGCGTTGAACGCGGCGATCGAGGCGGCTCGTGCTGGCGAGCAAGGGCGGGGGTTCGCCGTTGTGGCAGATGAAGTACGAGCCTTGGCAGGACGTACTCAAAAGAGCACTTCTGAAATCAATGAGATGCTGTCGCGCCTTCAACAGGGTGTAAGCGCGGCTGTCAACGCTATGGATAAAACCAAAATCAGTTGCCAGATCACCGCCGACAAGACGACCAAGGTCCACTCCGACCTGGATAAGATGGCGAGTTCAGTTACTGATATTAGCGATCTCAGCAATCACATCGCTACCGCAGCTGAGGAACAGAGTGCGGTGTCCGAAGAGATAAACCACAATATGGTTTCAATACGGCAGATAGTCGAAAAATTGGTCGCAAACGGTGAGAGCGCTAATCGCAGCACCGACATGCTGCAAGACTCTAACAATCGCCTCATCTCACTCGTAAATAGCTTCAAGACTCGTTAATCGATAGTACCCAGAAAACTCGGCCGGTGGTGATCTTGTACCTCACAAGATAGCGTTACAACTACGCAAATTAGCTCTTGGTTCAGACCGGCCGAGCAATAAGAAGGGAGAAAATGAAGGTCAAAAGTTGTAAATGGGAAAGTCTTACTAGATTACAACTACCCTTCCGTAATCCTCGACTCTCGATGGCCAAACAGACCCTCGAAGTGATAGCATCAGAGACGCTGTCAGTAGTGGATGAAAGGAATAGTCTCGTCTGGAAATCGGTGAAGATAGGCCGTTTTGAAGCGAATCCGTGAATGAACTGAACGACCAGGCACCAGATGCGTAATTGCACGGACTTGACCGCCGAATTGCATTGCAACTGACCAAGCATTTGCATTCGTATTGACCACCTGTTTGCATGCGGCTTGACCAATACATATCGTTGCGTCGACCGGTTGATTCCACAACCCAATGCGGACGGTGGGCTTAGAATTCAAAACGCAGGACTGCTCATCCTCTCGCTTGGCATCCGTTACTCACCCCTTCTCAGCTCTGCGTAAGATATTTGTTCTTGTTCGGGGAGGCTTAGGCATTGGTAAGCGCCTCTGCGAAGGAGCTTTTACGAAAGTGCTTTCCTGAGCAGATGGTTGATACCTACGTGCGATTCGAAGCATCCCCCATAGCGATAGCTATCGCCATCCAAGCGGCGATCATGCTGAAGATGGTCATTGCAAGGCTCACAAATTCCCCCACTGCTTTGTTGTCTTCTGACTCTTTTAGTGAGCTCGGGCGATAACCGTTCCGGGAAGACCGCGAGGCGGGGCATAGATGAGCATTGCGAGCAGGAAGCAAATGGGCGAAGTTTTGCATGAGGCTTTTTTCGCAAAAAATGGGATGTAGCTTGCGCTATGGGAACGCGTTGGACTGACTTTGATAAGCCCACCTATGACGTATACATCGGGGCTATCAAAGTCCTGCAAGGAGGGTGCTCGCTCTGGGCGGTAGAAGAGTATTGGAAGAAAGGCAACCGGCAGTAACGCTGCGGCCGCCAAACACGCGCGTTGTCATATCGACTGAAATAAAAATTAGCACTTGTGTTGCACTTAGATATGTTTTTTGAACGTCGCCGCCGTGATTGCCATGGTCACCCCAAGCATCACGGAGCAAGGCAGAAATACGGCCATAGGATTGAGCGAAAAGGGCAGGGACAGGTAAATGATCCAGGGCACGATCAGCAGTGGGATGACCGCTCGCTTGGCCCGGTGATAGACAAAACTGCTTTCGCGCCCTGCGCCAAATTTTCGTAGGTCGCGGCGCATCAGGCCGTCGATAAAACCGGTGAACATGGCCAGCAGAAACAGGGGAGTCGCCAAGGCCAAAATGGTCAGGCGCACCACAAAGGTGAAGCTGACATACACCGCCGCCAGCACAAAGTCCTCAATACTCACATACAGTTGATTGATCCAGCCCCAGGAACCTTTGCCCTGGCTCGACATCCGCGCCTGCTGGGCAAAATCCGCAAAACCGGTTTTGACCAGCAGCCACTGATTGAGGAGCTCCAACCACTGGCCAATCGTTAACCCAGGCTGTTGGATGAGAAGTGAGGACTTGAAGTGCTCGCTGAGCCAGCCCAGTTCACTGGTCAGCATGGCCTGGCTATGCCGCCAGCCCTGATCACCCCAGAACAGCAGCAGGCCAGCGAACTCGATGAGGATCGAGAACAGCAACGAGGCAATCAGCAAGCCGATGATGCGCAACATTAGGCTGATCGCTGAGACGATTAATCCTGGGCGCTGGATCGGTTGTGGCGACGTATTCTGGGCGGAAGTCGCCATTGTTCACTCCATTGCGCGCTGCAGAGTTGATGTGGGCAATACGTCTCCTGGATCGTTTTCTGCTGAATCGAAACCTGTGGCAGGGGCGGGCTACCCCACCTGATCCAGATCGAAGTTGGTGGTTGGGCCGCCACCGCTTGCGCTCCACCACTGTCCCGCCTGCGCGTTGTAGGCCGCCCGCATCCGTTGAGTGAGTTCCTGTAGGTCCTTGGGCATGGCATCGTCGTTGGAGGGTTTGGGTAAAGGCATGCGGACTTTCCAGAGCTGGCCACCGGCCTGGAAGGAGAACATCTGTCCCTTGGGTAGACTGACGATATGAGCAGGCTCGATCAGCGGCACACTGGTGCTGCTGACACGGTCCTGTGACGACGAGGTGAAGTCTGTGTTGGCCTCAGGATCAGACGTGTCGGTGGCGCCCGACACCAGGGTCTTGGTCAGCACGTTAACCTTAGGCAACTGTTGGGTGAGCAGTTCCGCAGTGGCGGTTTCGCGCACCCGCAGCATCTGCAGGGTGTTGAAGTTGCCAATAACCTGGCCGGCCTTGGCGCGGTTGCCGATACGTGCTTCGATATCGCTGAGGGTCTGGGTGTAGGCGGTCACCTGGATGCCGGCGCCACCGCCCTTATTGATCAGTGGGATGAATTCATCGCCCATCAACTCGTTGAACTCATCGGCGTGCAGGTTGATCGGTAGCTTGACACTGCTGCTGCCCGACGTGGGCAGGCCATGGTCAATGCCATGTTTGTAGATGTGGCCGGCGACCGAAACCAAGTCGGCGAACATGGAGTTGCCCACCGCGGCGGCTACCTCGGCGTCGGTCAGTGCATCCAGGCCGACGTAGACGATGCCGCGTTTTCGGATGATCTGCATCCAGTCGAAGATTGGCCGCGGGTCATCCAGGTCGGTGTAGTTTGGGGCCAGTAACTGGGCGGTCTTGCCGGTGGTGAGTTTCTCCAGCAGCGGCAGTAGCGAGGCCACGATTTTGTCGAAGTAAGTACGGTCATATCGCACAGCTGAACGCAGTCCGTCCATTACCGGATCAAATACCCGCTTCACCGCTAGGTACTGCTCGATGGCCACCACCCGCTTTTCGCGTCCCACCATATGCCGGGGAATGTTCTTCTCGGTGAGCTTGCCTTCAAGTTGGACGATCACTTCCCACGCCTTCGGGTCGGTCTTGGCGAAAAACTGCTGGGCGTACTCGATGAACAGGGCGTCGATGTTGACCACATGTCGCTGGATCTGCAGGTAGTCCGGACGCCGGCCCAACTCGATCAGAGCGCGGGCGATGATGTTGACGAAACGCCAGGCGAACTCACGAAAGGCCGCGGAGTTGCCTTCACCGCTGAGCTGCCCGGCGATGCGCGACGCCACTTCCGAAATGCGCCCGAAACGTCCTACGGCGTTGTAACGCGCGGAGATCTCTGGCCAGCCTAGATGGAAAACATAGAATTCCTTTTCCCGACCGGCGCGTTTTGCTTCGACGTACATGCGTTTGAGCAGGTCGGCATCTCCCTTAGGATCGAAAACGATGACCACCTCATGTTCGACACGGTGAATGTCCTGGGTGATGTACACCTCGGCGAGTCGCGTCTTGCCGACGCGAGTAGTGCCTAGCACCAGGGTGTGTCCGACCCGTTCGCCCAGTGGCAGACTGACCTCCGTTTCATTGGGCTCGACCCCATGCAACAGCGGCGAGCCACCTACCGAGGGCAAAGGGCGCAACGGATTGAAGGCACTGTCCCAGGCGGTGACACGGACCAATGTCGAGAGCGGAAACGGTGCATGCTCCAGGCGCCGTTCGAGTCCACGGGCCAGACGGTAAGAGGTCGGTTGGTCAACATAGTGGGCGACCGCCGGATCCTGGGCTTCGACCAGGCGCTGGGTGTGCAGGCGGGTCCAGCGAAAGCCGCGGCCCATGAACAGACGCTTGCGGCTGATCGGAATCTGTCGACTGGTCAGCTCGTAACGGGGCAGCCGACGGATATTGCGCCGATAGCGCAGCACCTCCCAGGCTTGTCGAAGCCGGATAAGGCCGAACAGGGCATAGGCCAGCGCCGCAACCAGCCCAATCTCGGGTGACAGGGCCACAGCCCAGGGCGAGTGCACGCACAACACTGCGGCGGCGATGCAGATCGCTACGGTGTACAGCTCCACCGCTGGCCGGAGCTTGGACTCCATCGCATGCTCGGCCATGACCTGACTCACTGTTCCAATGAGGTGGCAGTGATCAAGACGGGGTAGTGCTTAATCTGCAGGCGGTCGGCGATGTCGTTGCCGTTGACCGGCAGGATGGTGATGTTCGGAGCGGCTGCTCGAATCCGGGCCAAAGCTTCGGTGTCGATCACTTCGACGGCGAGGCCAGCCGCGCCCATTTCCTGCAGTTCAGCCGCGCGTTGACGCAGCCAAGTCAGCGACTGGGGATCGTCACCCACTAGAAAGAAGGGTTGCAGGCCGGGCATTTTCAGGGAACGAGGCGTGACCGGGCCGGGGCTCAGCCGGGAACTACTAATCGGCAGTATCCAGGCCACATCGGCAAAGGTGGACAGGTCCGCATGCACGGGCCGATCAGCCTGAACTCTGTTATTTATCGGCACGCCCATGGCTGGGAAATCGGGTTGTGTGAAGTCGCCAGGCTGATCCCCTGCTACGGTCAGTTCCGGCTGGGCGAAAGGAGCCAAAAGCAGGATGAAATAGCAGGTAAGGGGTATTCGCGTCATAGTGGTGTGCCCTGTTTGAACGCAATCAGCAGTCGTTCGAGTTGCCGGGAAAAACCCGCGCGGTAACGTGCGGCCGGTGCTCCTCCTGCCGGGCGGTGATAACGTCCGGCAGCCAACACCCAATCACCGGTGGTAGCGTGATGCTCCTGCAACAGCGCCGCGGTGACGGCGAGATTTCGGTAGGGGTCGAGGGCTTCGCAGGGACTGGAAAAATGTTGTCCGTGGTAACCCAAGTTGGTTTGCCCGAGTCCGGCATCAACCCGCTTGGCGTCATGTCGCGCGAGCGCCTGAAGCAAGGCGTGACAGGCAGCCTGGCGAGTGGCGAAGCGGTAAGGACTACCGGCGATGTTCAGGGTCCATGGCCAGGGCAGCAGTCGACCACGGACGCGGAGTCCACTCTCCTGCAGGGCAATCGCGAACAGCACCGTAGAAGGGATGCTGGCGTCATGCGCCGCAAGTTGATAGGCCGGAGGCGGAAGTTCGTCAGCCTGGACGGCGAGCATCGTCAGCACGAGCGCAAGACCACTCAGTCGAGGCGTTGCCATTGTCCATTCACCTGTTGGTAAGTGGCGGGCAATGGCCCCAAGGCCCCCAGGCTGAACCAGCGACCACGGTCATGGTTCAGGGTGATCTGCCGGCGTTGAACCTTGGCCGGATCGATGTCCGCTTGCCGAGCCCAGCGACGGACGCGTTCATCCTCGCCTTGGCTGCCCACCAAGTAGATATCGAACGTCGTGTCACTGTTTTGCAAACGTTGTGCTTCAGCGGTGCATGCAGGGCAGTGGTCCTCCACAAACAGGGCTGGGCGCGGCGCGACCGATGAGCTGGTAGGGGACGAAGATGCCATGCCTTGGATCGGCAGCAGCCCGGGAAACAGCTTGGTCCAGGCCGCGGTGTAAGCGTTTTGGTAGGCCAATTCACGCTCGGCGCGTTTGGCTTCCAGTGCTACCTGTAATTCGGCATAGCGCTGGCGTTCTTGGTCGGTCTGGGCCTCAACCCCGAGTGCGGTCAACGGATCAAGGTTCGGGCTCCAGAAACCGCGCGGGCCGGCTTGGATCTGTTCGAAACGCGTCCACTCCTGCTCGGTCAGGCCCCAGCTCGCCGCCTGTTTAGAGTCAGAGCGGCCAAGTGGAGCAGACTGCGTGTCCTGGGTCCGTGACGGTGTCGTGACGGGGTTGCTCATCGCAGCGCCCATAGCCAGTAGCGAAGCGAGACAGACGACGGGGAGTAGTGGCGCTCTGTTCATGATCGCTTCTCAAGGGAGGTGCACGTTCTGGTCTGGCCGAGCGGCCACCGCGAAGATGGCTGAGTTCGGCTCCAGTGCTTTTAGGTGCCAGGCGCCGAACTGCTCACCGCTGTGCAGCAGCCGAACATCCATGAGCGAGCGACTGTCAGGAGGTGCGACCGCCAGAAAACGCTCGCCCCCGCGGGACTCGACACTCAACACTGAGAACGGTGGGGAGAGCGGGATGGACTTGGGACGAGCGGTCGTTTTCGGCTTGGTCGTGGAAGACGTCGGTGGTGGTGGGGATGGCTGAGTCTTGAGCTCCAGGAGCTGCTGCTCGACGTGCTCAAGGCGTGCGCGTAGCGCGGTCATGTCCGCCTCGGTGGCGCGGGCTGCGAGACCATCGCGCAGTTCCTGTATCTCTTGCGCCCACTGATCCAGCATCGGATCGAGGGTATTGGCCTGTCGCTCACCAGTATTGACCATCTGCTTCAGGTCTTTCAGCGCGTACTGCAGTTTTTCCTGTGCACCCTTGAGGGCGTTTGCATCACGTTGCAGGGTGTCCAGGGTTTGTCGGTATTGCGTGTTGGTGCTCTGCAGTTCTGCCATGCGCTGATACTGGTTATACAAACCGCCGCTCAGGCCGGCGACCGCCAGGCAAAGCAATCCAACAATGAGGGTTTGAAACGTTGAGGCTTTCATGGACGCGCCTCCGATTGATAGAGCAAGGCGGGTGTGGTCAATGCAACACCGGCATTCGTTTTCCGCTGCTCGAAGCAGACCGAACGGCTGACTTCATCAGTCGTGAGCTGCCAGGCGGATCCAGCCAGCACTTGTAGCGCGCTGCGCAAAGGGATAGGGCCGAGCCGGTAATGGGCTGCTGGCAGGGGTCGGGTAAATAGCACCTTCACCGACGCGGTAACGGGGCAGAGCGAATAGCCCGAGCGCTGCAATACGTACTGCAACGCGTGCTGCACGGAGGGAGTCAGGCTGGACGGGATGTTCACCTCAATGATTTGAGAGAGAAGATCGCGTTGTTCGGTGGTGGGCTCGGTGCTGACCAGCGTATAGCGGCCATAGCGAAGTTCTGCCGGCTGGTTTCCTTCGGCTGTACCCTTCGAGAGCTGGGCCCGATTGGAACTACTGTCGATCTCTGGATGGGTCGGCAAAGGGTTGGGGATTTGCGCGGTGCAGGCGCCCAACAAACCCAGCACGCAGACAGGCGTGAATAAACGCTCCATGGAAGAAACCTCATGTCAGATTCAGTGCAGAACCTGACATGAGGTGAAGGAGCGATTCAGTGAGAAAGTTGATTCAAGACGGGTCGTGTTAAAGCCGAACGCGTTGCTATTCATCAAAAATGGCGAGCCCATCCAAGACGGTAGCGTCGGGGTCGAAGATCAACAATCGCACATCCGCCAATGCCGCCAGATACAGTACGTTGACCAAGGCTGCCGGCGTACCGGCATCGAGTTGCTCTTGCCTCAGCGATGAGTAAGGACAGCCCTCGATTTTCTCCAGGTTATCGTCGGTCCAGGGTGTGCCGATCAGTTTGCAACCGATGCCGTGGCAATCCGGCAACGCGAAAAGCTCGAACAAAAGGCCGGTTCGCCGCGGCGCGGAGTGATTGACCCACCCTTCCAGATAGAACATCGCTTCTTCAGAAAGGTGTGCGGTACTGATCTCCAAGGTTCGACTGTAGTGTCCCGTCTCGAAGCTCAAGCGATGGATCATGGCTTGTGCCTCTTCCAGGGAGTACAGATCGCCGACATGATGCCGCTCGTTGAGCATTTCGCCCATCACGGCGTAGATCACTTGGCGCACCAGTCCGGTGGATTGGCAGCGTTCATCCAACTCCTCCGGAATGGGTCGGCCTTCGCTGATCAAGGCGAAATCGTCATTGAACAGGCAGGGGAACAGTAGCAGCTCATTGTCGGGCAGATGGGCTTGTGCGTCGTGTAGGGGGCGAAAGCAGGGAGGGCAGTCGTCTTCGTAGGTGATCAGTAGCAGCCGTTCAATACGAAGGTTGTCGTAACCGCGAACAAATGGGTTTGAGGCTGGCAGCAGGGCTGGGGTTTGGTTCATGAGGGGTCTCCAGAATGGAAATGAACAAGGCGCCCGTAGGCGCCTGTGAGGGTTAAAGCCAGCCGTATTCGGCAAGGGAGAGCGGACGACCTTCACCCACGATGAAGTGATCCAGTACGCGCACTTCGATCAAGGCCAAGGCCTCTTTCAACCGTGCGGTCAAGATGCGATCCGCCTGGCTGGGCTCCGTACACCCTGAGGGGTGGTTGTGAACAAAAATGGCGGCCGCAGCGTTATGCGCTAGGGAGCGCTTAACGACTTGGCGGGGGTAAACGCTGGCGCCATCAATGCTGCCGTGAAAGAGGACTTCGAACGCTAGCATGCGGTGCTTAGTGTCGAGAAAAATCACACCGAAGACTTCATGCTCTTGTTGCGCAAGGTGCAGTTTTAGGTATGAGGCCACAGTGTCAGGCGACGTCAGGTTAGGGCCGCGGGCGAACAGCCGACGATCCAGAATATGCAGTGCTTCGTCGATCACCTGGTTTTCTTGGACGATACGATCAGCCTCGAAATCCGAGGTCTCAATCAGTGTGAGTTGGGTGCTCATGGTGGTACCTCCGAAGGGAACAATCAGGGGTACACGCCCGAGGGGAGTGGTGTCCCCTAGGTGGATAAAGCGTCGCGGGTATTAGCCGATGACGCGCTGTTTACAGCCGAGTGAATCGATGGCGTTGTCCGTGCAGGTGTGAGTCACAACCGTCGCAGGGCAATGGGGAGAAGGCTTTTACTCCCCAGTCGGCGTCGGGATCGAAGTCGGCACTCATGGGCATTAAGCGAACCAGTCCACGATGAATGCCGGCGATGCGTTTCTCGATTTCATCCGTCGTGTAGTAGAGCGATAACGTGCTGTAGTCCTCGTAAGCCGCAGCAAACAGGCAGTCGTCGCAAAGCCAGAAGGATTCCATGTTGGTTCTCCTGTGCGGATTGAAGAAAAGGCGCTCGATTGAGCGCCTTGATGTAAAACATCGTGGATTGTTCAGGCGGACTGAACAGTACGCGTGGCGACACGGCGGGCCGTGCGGGGAGTGGGTGGAGATTCAGGTTCGACCTGAGCCTCTTTTGGGGTTGCGGTCTCCTCGGCGTCGACATCAGCCGACGTTGGAGAGTATTCATTGATCGGCGCTTGCTCAGCAGGTGCTGTTGCTTCCTGCCTGGCGGGCGCTTTGTACTCGAACCTGCCGTTGACCTTGATCCAGTCGATGAACAACAAACGACCTTTCAAACTGGCGCCCGGTTGACCCTGCTTAGCGCCTTTCTCGTAGAGAAACGGATCGATCCACAGGTCGCCGATACGGAACGACAGCAAGACCTTTTTCTCGGCTTTGACGGCGTCCATATAGAGACGAATCAAACGTTCAGCTTCGCCTCCAGCGACCTTGCAGTCGAAGCGGGTGTACTCCACCGCATCGGTGGCACCGTGCAGGGCGGCGATATCGCAGGCCATGAATGGCTGGCCCCGGCGGACTTGGACTTCACGAACACGGTTGAGGTAGCCGATACCGACGGTGTGCAGGTTGAAGTAAGTGGTCGCTTCTTGGGAGTGGTTGGCGTGGGCCATGGTGGTTCTCCTGTTTCAAGGGAAAACGGCGACGCACAGTCCCTGACGGGGAAGTGAGCCCCCGTCAGGGTGGGTAAGGTAAAGGCGAGTAATGAACGACTCGCCACCGGCAAGCCGATGACGATCAGAACGATGCGCCTTGAGGGAATAGCGGTGCAGCAGAGGAGCGTCTGCGGTGGTGATCCGCAGGCATGGGGTAGTGGGCATTCATCACCGCTGAAGCGGTAACCGCGCGAGCTTCCGAACGCTGATCGCACTTGGGTAAACCACCACGAACGTGGCGTAGCCTTGAAGGTTCAAGCTACCTGGGCTGGGCTGTCGACGACAGCGAACCACGCCCTTTGTATAAGCCTGTCACAGGGGAGCGTCAAGACGCTGCAACCCGATTTTTTAAGGCCGGAATACGGTGGCAGTCACTGGAATTAAGAAAATGAAAAAAATGAAGAGTGGGCCTGGCGGGATGCCAGGCGAGGAAGAGAAAAACCACCTTTGGCGGTCTTACGCAGTCGACAAGCGCCTCGCAACACTTGGTTGAACTGCGCCATGATTCGCCAACCGACCCTTGTCGTGGCCTGGGTCGGAACCTGCTGGCACGCATCCGCGCACAAAGGGTGCCCCGTATTTCCCCGGCGGGCTCCGGGACTGAATACGATCGCCGAAGCGGATGACCAGTGTTGCCCTAGAGGCAACACTGGTCATCCGCCACCACGATCAGGTCGAGCACAAAACGGGAGCGAAATCCCACAGAAGAGAAGGCTCCGAACTCAATGAGTCCGACCGAGCTACCCGGAGCGAGTCGGTCTTGGGTCGCCATTGGCGATGATCCTGAGGCACTAAAGCAGAGAGGACTGGACGACGTCAAGGCAGCGCGTACACCGTTCTCATGATGATCGTCTCATGGCATATCATGAGCGACGCGTATCTTTACTGATCGACACAGTGCCCTTGCAATCCGGATAGCGGGAGCATGACCAGAACGGCCCTGATTTGCCCTTTCGCCTGAGCATTGACGCGTTGCACTTGGGGCAGCCCGGACTCGTTTCGACCGCTATTGCCAAAGTGAGCGAGCGGCAGTGTGCGACCAACTGCGCAATCCAGCTCGCCTGCTTGGCAACGAACGCATCCAGGGTCAGGCGTCCCGCTTCGATTTCGTCCAGCGCCTGTTCCCAGATGGCGGTCATACCCGGATCTGCGACTGCGGCGGGTACCGCCTCAATCAAGGTATGGGCAGCGGCGGAGGCCATCAAGGCGCGCTTTTTCTTCAGCAAATAACCGCGATCAATCAACCCTTTGATAATTCCGGCTCGCGTGGCTTCAGTACCGATACCGGTGGTGTCCCGAAGTTTCTGTTTCAGGCGCGGGTCGTTGACCAGCTTGGCGACGTTTTTCATCGCCTTGATCAGATCGCCCTCGGTGAGAGGTTTGGGAGCGGCAGTGCGCATGGATTTGAGTTCGACGTCGTCCACTGCGCACTGCGTGCCTCGTTGCAAGACGGGCAATACTTGCGACTTTTGACTGGATTCATCCGCTTCCGCAGCGTCGTAGAGCAAGTGTTTCCAGCCCTGGACCAGGATCTGTTTGCCAACAGCGATCAAACGCTCTTCGCCGCACTTCAGCTCAACCTCGGTTCGATCAAACTCATGATGCGGCAGAAATTGCACGAGGTAGTGGCTACGAATCAGTTCGTAGACTTGGCGTTCTTGTTCAGACATCCGCGCCAGGTTTGTCGGCTCGGTGGTGGGAATGATGCCGTGGTGCGCGGTGACCTTGGCATCGCTCCACACGCGGGAGCGCAATGATCGATCGAGGCTCCCGAAAGCAGGTCTGAGAGCCGGATCCGTTTCGAGCAGGGCGTCGAGTACTGCGGGAGCCTCGTTGAACATACTCTCTGGCAAATAGCGGCAATCGCTGCGCGGGTAGGTGGTGGCCTTGTGGGTTTCATACAGAGCTTGGGCGATGTTCAGGGTTTCCTGGACGCCGAGCCCCAGCTTACGCGAACAGACTTCCTGCAACGTGCTCAGGTCGAAGGGCAGGGGTGGTGCTTCGCGGGAATGTTCAGTCTGCAACGAGAGCACCGTGGCGGACTTACCATTGGTGATTGTTTGGGCCGCCTGATGGGCAAGCGCCTGTTGCAGGCAACGCCCCGCTTCGTCCCGTCCGGAGCGTGGCGGTAACCACGATGCGATGAATCGCTGGCCCATCGACGATAGGAGCGCTTCAACGTTCCAGTAAGGTACCGGGACGAAGCCGGCAATCGCACGATCCCGATCAACCACCAGACGTAAGGTGGGTGTCTGGACGCGCCCCACTGACAAAACGCCGTCGTAGCCTTCCCGCCGACCAAGAAGGGTAAACAAACGACTGAGGTTCATGCCGATCAACCAGTCGGCACGGCTGCGGGCAAGCGCCGAGTGATAGAGCGGGAAAGTCTCCTGACCAGACTTCAGCGAGGAAAGGGCTTTACGAATCGACGCCTCGTTGAGGGCGGACAACCAGAGGCGCTCGACAGGGCCACGATAGTTGCAGAGCTCCAGTAACTCACGGGCAATCATTTCACCTTCGCGATCGGCGTCGGTGGCGATGACGACGTTGGTTGCTTCACTGAGCAGCCGTTTGATGACCTTGAATTGTGCCGCGGTTTTGGGTTTGACTTCGACCTGCCACTGCACGGGAATGATCGGTAGATGGTCCAACGACCAGGATTTGTACTGATCACCATAAGCTTCAGGTGGGGCTGTCTCCAGCAGATGGCCGATACACCAGGTGACGGTTGAATCGGCGCCTATCAAGCAACCATCACCACGCCGAGTCGCCCCGAGCACCTTGGCGATGTCACGACCCTGGGACGGTTTCTCGCAGAGGAAGAGACGCATAGAACTGCTCCGGATTGAGTTCGGAGCAGCGTTGGTGAAAACAGCAGGGTCGAGATATGAGAAACCTGAATGGCAGGTTCCTCATATTAGTTGGTGAAGGCAGGCTTGAATGGACCGAGGCTGCTAACCCGTTGCGGGTGGACGGCAGTGTGGATCTTCACGAGCAGCGTGTAGAAACACGCCAGCACCTTCGCGCAGAGGCGCAATTTTTATGCCTGAAGTCTGTCAGTTCGCAGGTGGCTGCCCACTGCGCTTTCTGGGTTTCGACGCTGGTGAACTGGCCTGTTCTGTACTTTTCCCGACGTGTGTCGCAGATGCCGCGGGTTCACTGGATCGTTCTCGCATGACTACGCTGCGAACCCGATGAGGCAGAATACCGACACGACGGGCCTCGATTTTGAAGGTCACCCGCGCGTTGTCTTCGCTATCCTCCCACTCATCGCGCACCGTACGACCTTCGACCAGCACGCGCATGCCTTTCTGGTACAGCGTGCTCCAGTGTTCAGCCTCACGGTGCCAGAGCTCAACTGGCGCCCAATAACCGCCTCGATCTTCATAGCTGCCTTCGCGTGGGATGGGGTTGTCGAAGTACACATTCAGCCGTAGCAAACGCCGTGGCTCGTCATTGCCTGATGGGAACTCCTGGAACTCTGGCGCACTGCCGATATTGCCTTCGCCAACGAAAAAAGTACTCATGGTGATACCTCCACTGCGGGTGTGAACTGGCGCAGCAGCCGTTCGGCGCTGTCCATTTTGATCGCACAGGTCGTGGCCTGGCGGTAGAGCGAATGCACTACGCTCATCTGCAGGTTCAGTGCAATGCGCTCGCATTCGAAACGGTGTAATCCCTCGCGCACGACCTGGGGCAGGGCGTTGTTGCAGATCTGGCGTTCCCAGACCGCAACCCCCATGCGGGCAAAATCACGGGTGCGCCAACGCAAAAAAGTGCTGCCCGCGCTGGTGTTCTGCAGCACCAATCGGATATCCAACAGTGAATAAGGAGGCTGTCCGGCCTGCTGCACCACAGACTCCATCAGGCGACATAACTGCGCCTCAATTTCCCTCGCCACCTGCGCCAGATGCTCCAACTCCCCCTTACCCTTAAAAGGTTTTAAAAGGCCTTTTAGGGAGGCTGCGTGTTCGAGCTGTCGATAGGCATCCGGTGTCAACGCGTCGAAGGGCATTGGGTGAGCCGAGGTCAGGGGACTCATGCTTCGTCTTCCGGCTCATCCACTGTCGCAGACGGTTCTTCCGCGTCCTCTGCCAACGCGTCGACGTCATCCACTGGCACAGCACCACGGCGAATGATCGGCGGCGCGAACTGGGAGCGGCGATGCCCCTCCAGGATGTCCATCGGGGGCAAACCCATCTTCTCGATGGCCGCAATGGCGCGGGCGTTGTTCGCCGCCATATCATCGCGTGTGACGCCGGCATGCCGATAGCGCTGGGCCTGGCCGAATAGGCTGCGCAGCAGATGGGCGCCATCATCGATCCAGGCTTCCATGTCGACGCGGCCGATCAGGGCGGTGTGATGGGCCAATAGGGTACGACGCACCAGCGTGTCGTAGTCGGTCAGTAGGTAGACAGCGAGAAAGCCCAGCTGGCTGCCGATAAACAACGGCAAGGTGACGGGGTGGATATTGAGGTTGTCGCCCATGTCGATCTGTGTCGGCAGGTCCTGCCTGATCCGATCCAACTGTTGGGTCAGTTCCCGCATCCCAGCCTTGGCCTGCATCAGTTTTTCTTCGAGTTGCACGATGGCCCAATCGGCATAGGGATCGTCCTGAGCTGCGGTTTGTTTGATCAGGTTGGTCACGCTGATGTACCCCGCCATGCCCATGATCGAGTGGACACCTTCGCGTGCCGTCCGACCTTGCCAGATACGCGCGGCGTGGTGAGTGTGCAGGGTCAGGGTGATGCTGCTGCGCAATGAACCTAGGTTGAGTTGATAGTGATCGGCCACAGTGTTGTCCTCGCATAAGCTTGGACGGGAACGTTGCGCCAGATGAGGGGCAAGGACAGCCAAAAAGCTGAACGCGGTCTGTTCGGTTTGGTTTAAGAGGGCTATCTATGGAGACGTCAGTGGAAGGGTGTCCCGGCTTTTCCCTAAGAGTTTCATAGTTTGGTCCGACGTGTTCGTAGAGTGGAACTCCATGGATTTGATGCCAGTGGCATCAAATCTACTGACGTCCACCGCGTTTGCCGCGCAGTTGGCGCAGCTCATTCAGGCACGCTTGGGCAAGGGCAGAAGCGGGTTCGCCCTTTTGTCGACACGGCCGCGAGGGGGCGGGTGGGGGCGGTTCTGCAATGGGTGATGGTTCGGCCTGACCTGCCCAAGGCCGAAAGTCGCCTTTCAGTGCACGCTGGATCAGGCCCATCAGATACGCCGCTGGCTTGCGGATTCCACCGGCCGCACAACGTGCCCCCGCTTCGTTGAGCACCGCCTGCCGATCCACTGGTTTGAGCTTGTTCAGCGCCACGGCGACGGCCTGACGCTCGTTTGGACTCAGGTGCAGCGCAGCGGGCCAGCGCAGGTTATCCACCGCTGGGGTCGCGCGCGGTACTGTACAAATACTTTCTTTTAATACAGTACAGGCGGCGTTCGGATTCCGAACGGTGCCGGAAAGACTGGCGTTCAGACTCGGTTCGGAATCCGAACGAGGGCCTGCACGATTCCGAACGAGGGCATCTTCCCCCCGTTCGGAATCGTGCAGAGCGGCATCGGTTGCCGGATCCAATCCTTGCTGCGCCCAAAGTTCGCCCCAACTGTCGAGCCGCGTCGGTAATCGATCCCGATCAATATTCGTGTCTTGGCGGACTTCCTCCACAACGTGCTGGGCGACAATACGTACCGCCTTGGTGGCATGACCGAGGGCATGTCCGACCAGCGCCAGGTAATCCTGATCCAGTTCCATGGCTTCGGCGGGAGTTAACGGCTCATCGTGCAGAACGTACAGCGAACCTTGAAGACGTCCGCTGTGCTGATCGCGTCCGCGACTCACCAAACTGAGCCAGCGCGTCAACCTGAGCATCGTCAACACCCGAGCAATGGTTTCACGGGAGGCTGACGCACCGTAGGGCACGCTTGATAGGTAAGGCTGCAAATCCTCATAGCGCGGTGTGACCACGCCCTGACCCTGCAGCATGAGCCGAAACACCTGCCAGGCATTGCGTTCCAATGGCGTCAGCCGACTATCCAATAGCAGCCGACGTGGCACGACTTCGTGAGATTGGCCACTGAACAAAAAGCCCGCCTGCAGGGCCTGGTTGGAGGGATGTTCAGTGGTGGGGCGTGCGGGCCAACGTTCACTCAGCTGCTGGGTGCATTGCTGCAGGACACGCTGCCAGCGACTGGCAGGGGCAGTGTTCATGTTCCGTTGCTGTACTGGTCGATCTGCTGCCAAACGATGGTCAAGCTGATCTGTTGCTCCTCCGCCAGCATCATCATGGCGTCGAGCTGATCCTCGGTACCATCTTGCGCGCGCAGTTGGCACCATCGCTGCCAGAGCGCATGTTCCTGGGCTTCGCTCAAATGCTGAGGACGGCCCTTACGGGTTTCTATCTTGAGCAGACGCCGACGCAGGGCGGTTTCCGAATGCGCCAGGCCGAAGCACTGATACATGATGGTGCTGCTGGCGCCGAGCTTGAGCGCTCGATTGATCAATCGCTCGTTCTGCTCGTCGCGTTCAGATTGTTCGATCAACCGATGCAGCACCGGTGAGTCAATCTTGACCTCAACCCAGGGTACAGTGGCATGGGCCAGGCGTGACAGCGTGGTGGGTGGTAAGGACTGCAACAGGTATATGTCGTCCTCACCCAGTCCGAGTGCTTTGCAGCGCTGCAGGTTGCCCTGGCGCAACTCGTGTAGCACCTGGGTCAGCATGGCTTGGTTGAGCACATTGAAAGACAGATTCATAGCAGCTCCTTCGGTGAGTTGCCTTCCTGGTTGAGCGTTAAGTCGATCAGGCGGCGGGCCAGGCGGATCAGGCGATACAGTTTGATGAGCAGACTGTCGGGTAATCGCTCCAGTCCCACATCCATGGCGGGACGATCTGTGAACGGAAGTTGATAGACCCCCAACAGCAGCTGCCCGAAAAGGGCTGAAGGCAGTTGCTTGCGATCCTCCCAGTTCACTTCGTCTTGAGCACGCAGCAGGGCCAGGAGCATTAAGTGAACGCCGGCCGCGCGAGGCGCTGCAAGATCAACTCGCTCGATGTTCAGGGCGAAGCCCAAGCCAAGCTTCTGATCGATGATGCTCTCGGGATGTCCAGCATAGGCCGCCATTTCCCGCGCCAGTGTGGCAATGGCGGATCGCAGTTGTTCGGGGCTATCCAGTGCTGGTGCGATGGTCCAGATGTCGTCGATCGCATAGGTGTCGACCGAAGATGCCGCGTCGGTGGCGGTCTCGCGATCGATCTGTTCACGAATCTGTTGAACGCGAGACGGAGGGCTGACTGCTGATACGACGTTCGTTTCAGGTGGCGAAAGCAATTCCTCTCTCGTTGGTTCGGTCTGGGGTTTGGCATCCGTTGATTTGGAATGGTGCTCGGAAGAGGGAGCCCCTGCCGCGGCGACATCAACGCTTGGCAGATGGCTGTTCTCTGAGGGGGTGGTCACGACGATGCCCGGCGTCGAGATGAGCCGTTGGGTGTCGCTCAGTTCCAAGGCCAACATACGGTAGGACTGTCCGAGTAAGCGGCTCATCCGTTCGAGCAATTCATCCTGGATTTGCTCAAGATCGAAGGACTCGGGTTCTGCATCGAAGTAGCCCAGGGTCTCGAGCCAGAAATCGACGAACGCAACGGGGGCGGTTGGATATCGGTTCCAGGTTCGTTCTGCCTGGCTGCGTAGGCCGATCAGGCGTTCGATCTGGGGCTTACCCAATCCGGCATACAGAGTTTGTGGAATGGCGGGCAGTAGGTGTTCGAGGGTGTCGAGCATCCGGCTGATGTGCGGCTGCGAAATCGGATAGCCTCCAGCGGCAAGATGTCGTGCCAGTTCCCGTTGTGAGAACACAGCTCCCTCTGCTTCGAGCATGGTTTTGAGTTTGGCTACCGCCAGAGCCCGCTCGATGAAAGTGAGTTGGCCGTGCAGATCGCTTTCAGCCAGATGGCCGAGTAGGGCGGTGATTTCATTGCTCCAAGGTCGGAACAGGCAATGGATGCGAAAGAAGCGCTCGTCGCGAGTTTCCTGCCACAGTTCGCCGAGAATCGCCAAGCGCGTATTACCGCCGTTGCGGATGATGAAATAGGTTTCACCCGGCCGTCGGGTAATCGGTGGCGGTTGATCCAGCCCGCGTTCACGGATCGAAGCCTTGATATCGTCGTATAGCGGATTACGGATGAAGCGCGGGTTGTGTTCGTAGGGCCGCAGTTCCTCCAGCGTGACCAACATAGGCGTGTCAGTAAGTGGATCGGACAGCCGCTCCAACTCCGGCCCTCGAGGGAAGTGGTCCTGGTGCAGCTTGTCGGTGATCTGCTCCTGACTGAGCTTCTTCATCGGAACAACCTCAGTTAACGCCGGTTACGCAAATGGTCACCGACCTCGAACTTGACGATCTCGGCAGTGCCTGAACCTTCGAAATGCCGGGAGAGTTCTGCGAGGAACCAGCCCATGGCCGAGCGCCCACCCTGCACGCGAAAGACAACGGTGCAGTACTCCTCACAAGGTGGGTGGTGTGGTTGAGTGGACGGTGGAACGGTGATGGGAAGTTGATCCAACATCAGAAGACTCCTAGCCAAACGGTTGGCCTCAAGGTCGATCAAACACAATGACGGGGTGAGAAATGCGGGTTTGGTGATTTGTCTCATTGAGCCTCCGCGCATCGGCTCACCGAAGAGATCGCTTTGTGCCATTCCGGAAACAACTCAATGGCCAGCGCTTGCATGGTTTCCAGCGCAGATGGCGAGCGTCGTTCCCGTGACCGGCGTGTCTCGACTCGGTGGACCGGCAGGCCAAGAGAGGCCGCATTGAGGTACGCCACTCGGTCTGGAACTACGGTGTCTAGAACTGAGATATTGGTAGTCCCAGCAAAGGTTTCGCGCAGGCCACGGATGATCATCCGTGTGTCCACTCGAATACTGTTCACCTGGTTCAGTAGCAATCGCAAAGGGGGCGGTGCAATGCCCAGGTGGCGGAAAGGTTCGAGTTCGCTGAGTAGCTTCAAGGTGCCACGCTGCAGTTCGCGGGCGGCGAGCATTTCCGGGGTGATGGGAGAGAGGGCGAGGTCGGAAGCGAGGATGGCCATCTCCAGCAGCACGCTACGCGCACCTTGGGTGTCGATCAAAAGCAGGTCGTAACGGGCGCGGAAGTTGTCGAGCAGATTGCGCAGCCGTAATCGCCCATCAGGAGCGTGCAGCAGCAAGGTACTCAGCCGGCCTTGATCGTCGTTGGAGACGATCAGATCGAGCCCTGCAATCACTGTCCTGGAAATAATCTGGGCAGGCATAGCTAGGTTGAGTGCGATGACCTCGTATGCACCCGCATCAGCCTTCTGTTTCAAGGCGTAATAGCTGGAGAGGGTAGGTTGGCTATCCAAGTCCAGTAGCAAAACGCGTAGACCCGCATCCGCCAGAAGACCGCCGAGATTCGCGGTTACTGTGGTTTTGCCCACCCCGCCTTTAGTGGATACCACCGAGACCACACGCATGGCATCAGGCCTGCTGACCCAAGCGCTCAACGACCCATTGCTCGATCTCCAGCGAGTCCCAGCCGACTGCGCGTAGTCCAATGCGTTTAGCCTGAGGAAATTTCCCTTCTTTCATCAGGTTGTAGATGTGCGCACGCTTGAAGCCGGTTTTTCGCTCCACCTCGTCACGCCGCATGATGTGACGTTCGATCTGCAGTTGAGGTGCTTCAACGATGGGTGAGGATTGGCTGGACATGCTGGTCACTCCTGGCGCGGATTGGCACTTGGTGGGAAGTGACCTGAATTGAATAGCAGAAATGGGGGGAGAGTCATTGCGCTGCAATCGTTGGGATTGCAGTGCAATGACTCCGTCTATTGGTTTTTTTTGAGGCTGCGATTCGCCGCGGCGAACTTTTCATCTAGCGTTCGTTTGCTCAGGCCGGGTACCTCGCCATAGCGTGCTATAACGGCATCGACGATTGCAGATTGGCTTTTGAAAACGGATAGACGGTGACCAGCGGGCGATTGGTCCAAGAAGAGGTTGAGCAAAGCACCGATAATGTTCTGATAGGTGAGTTCGCTACGTTCGCTGATTTGTCCATGCGTTTTGACTATTGCTTTGAGGTCATCCCGTTCAAGTCCGATAGCCTGGAGGTCTACCAAAATATCTTGGAGGTGATGCTGTAGCGTATCCAACTCTCGCAGGAGGGTATCGCGATCCGCTTGTAGCGCAAGGAAGGTTCCGATACTGACTTTTTCATGAGCGTCACTGCCTGATCCAAACAGAAAGCTGGGCTTCTGATCGGGATAATAAATCTGCATCCAGTGGCGTAAATCGGAGTGGCGTATCGTAAGTTGAAAGGGCTCCACGTCACTTCCTTTGGGAACCGAAATACCGAGACAGCCATAAGTCAGTTCTCCATTACATACTGCGTCGTAGATTTTTTCGATAGCTGCGTGCAAGCAGGGCCATTGCGGAAATAGGGAGGTAAGCTCTTCGGGACGTGACCATGTTGCTTGGACTATCTGTGCTTCGTAACGGATGAGATTGCACCAACGCAATGCTGCGTCGATTGGGCGATAGAAGGTTTTGGAATGCGGATTAAAAGCATAAAAGGACATGATAGCGATGGACCTCCATTCCTATTGGATAGGCCTCTCGCCGAATACCTGTATACCAACCTAGCTGATGGCAGTGGCTGTTTACTCGGTTTTTTAGCGTTGCGAGGTCATTCCATTTACCTATTGCTCGATGTTGTTTTCGTATATGTTTAATCGAGAGCCTATTCTGAATTTGGAAACGGGCCCTTGTAGCCTGTATTGTTCATGAATTCATATGGCGGCAGCCTACAGAGCATTTTTTGAAGACAATTTATTTTTGAGTGGGTTCAAAGCAACAAGAAAATTATTATTAAAGGTTTGTCTAATGGTTGATAACTGGTTTCGGATCTGGGTTCGACAAGCTATGCTATTTTCCAATAACTTGATGTTGTTTTAATATGTGACTGATTAATAGCCCATCTGTTGTGATGGGATCGTGTCCCAGGAAGTCGTGTAACTCATCACGGCTCTGGCCACTGAGTTTGCCGTTTAGTTGATCACGGCCGACAGCTTGGCCTGCGGATTATCGCTGACCGCCTCGAAGGCCTCCAACTGCATGTAGCGCCTTTGCAGGCACCATTCGTCGTTCTGCTCCAGCAGCATCGCCCCGACCAGCCTCGTAATTGCCGGATCGTTGGGAAAGATGCCCACGAAATCGGTTCGCCGCTTGATCTCGGCGTTCAGCCGCTCCAGCGGGTTGGTGCTGTGTAGCTGCTGGCGGTGCGCTTTCGGGAAGGTCATGTGAGCCAGTACTTCATCCTCGCAGCCGTCCATTAGCACGGCGATTTTCGGATATTTTTCACGCAACTGATCGGCCACCAGACGCCATTGTTGGTGGCATTCAACGCGACTGTCCTGAGCGAAGACTGTGCGCAACAACGCCGCCACCATGCTGCGCTGACCCTTGCCGACGTGGGCCATCGCGTTGCGCATGAAATGCACCCGGCAGCGCTTCCAGGTCGCGTGGAAGACCTTGGCGACAGCCGCCTTGAGGCCTTCGTGAGCGTCAGAGATCACCAGCTTTACCCCGCGCAAACCGCGACGCATCAGACTGCGCAGGAAGTCCGTCCAGAACGGCTCATCCTCGGAAGGTCCTACCCGCATGCCCAGAACTTCCCGACCGCCATTGGTGCTCACAGCCACGGCGATTATTACCGCGACCGAAACGATACGGCCTGCCTCACGCACTTTAACGTAGGTGGCGTCGATCCAGAGGTACGGCCAGTCGCCCTCAAGGGGTCGATCCAGGAACGCATTGACGCGTTCATCGATCTCGCCCGCAAGCCTGGATACTTGGCTTTTCGAGATGCCGGTCATGCCCATGGCCTTGACCAGCTCGTCGACTGAGCGCGTGGAAACACCCTGTATATAGGCTTCCTGAATCACTGCCGCCATCGCCTTCTCGGCGGTTCTGCGCAGCTCTAGGAACCCAGGGAAGTAACTGCCTTGGCGCAGTTTGGGGATCTTCAGATCAACGTCGCCGGCACGGGTTTGCCACAGGCGGTCGCGGTAACGGTTGTGACTGTTTGTACGGTCAGGACTTTTGACGTCGAAGCCGGCGTCACACAGGCTTTCGACGTCGAATTCCATCATCCGCTGGGCGACGAACTGGATCATTTGCTTGAGCAGATCAGCAATGAGGGTTTCGCAGTCATCGCAGACCCATTTACCACGCACATGGCGTTTAACTGTAAACACGCCGGGCGTGTAATCCAGCTTCTCGCTGACGTCCTCGCCGATGCGCTTGAGGGCGCAGCCGCACGGGCAGTGAGTGTTGTCCGGTTCGTGATGGATCAGTGTGCGCGGAAACTCAGCCGGTAGTGCAGTGCGCTTGGGCTTCTGCTTTTTCTCGGTCGCCGCTGGTACTGTTTGCAAGGCTTGAAGCTCGGCTTCAATCGCGGCGATATCGGTGTCGATCAAGTCATCGAGCAAACTGGCCTGCTCAGGATTCATCTGCTCGCTGCGCTTGGCAAACTTCAAACGCTTAAGCTGAGCGATCTCGTGAGTCAGTTTCTCAATGACTGTTTGATCACGGTTGATCTTCTTGCTCATCGTCTCAACGGTTTTACCCATCGTTTCGACCTGGTGGTTGAGCGTCTCGACACGCTGCATCAACTGCGCCGCCAAGGCGCGCAGTTGTTCAGGGGGCAGGTGATCGAGATTGGGTAGCGAAGTCATGAGGCCGATTTTGCCAGAGCAGGCAATTCGCGACGATAGACCGATAGGCTAATGGCAGCCGTTAAAGCAGTGTGATCGAGCCTCCAGAACCTGCGCGTTGCCATGGCAGACCTAGTATCAAGGCTTGAAGTTGCTCGATATCCAGCTCCATCTCGCAGCCTTGTCGAATGCCGGGCCAGTGAAACTTTCCTTGGTTCAATCGGCGAGCAACCAGCCAGACGCCAAACCCGTCATGCACCAAAACTTTCATGCCAGTGGCGCGGCGGTTGGCGAACAAATAATCGCAGTGCGGCTTCGCCGCACCGAACACCGCAATCACCCTGGCCAGCGCAGTTTCAGTGCCAGCACGCATATCCATGGGCTCGGTGGCGAGCCAGATTGCATCGATGCGAATCATTGCGTGAGTCCACGGACAAAACGAGCGCAGCCTTCAGGATCAGACGTCGGCCATTTCACTGACATCGACTGCTCACCAAATGGCAGCTCAATAATCGCCGACCCTTCCGCCTGCCGTTTGGGCGTAGCTCTCAACGGAACGAAAGCCGGCAACGTCGCTGGTGGCTGATCTCGGTAAAGCGGTAGCCACTTGCGGATCACGTTGGCGTTGATGCCGTGGCTGATGGCGACGCTGGATAGGGTTGCGCCCGGTTGCAGGCATTCCTGAACAACCTGGGCCTTGAAGGGTTTCGGGTAAGAGCTTCGTTGGCGCATGGAAATCCTGATGTTAAGGGCGATCGCGTCCGCTTAAAAATACGCGGACACCATCGCCCTTAATGCTGGAGTTCGGAAGGTGTGTTGGCTGGACGCTTACGTTCTGCCTGAGGTTTGCTGTAGCGCTTTATCCAGGCATAGAGGCTATGCGTCGACACGCCAAGACTCGCCGCCACATCAGCGACAGGCAGCTTCTTTTCGGTCACTTGATTGACCGCTTGGATTTTGAATTCTCCGGGATAACGTGGGTTGCTCATGGCACCTCCTGATTGGCCTCAGTTTAAGGCATGGAGGTGTCTACGAAACCCGGGGCGACTCAGTACGCCTATCTCCGATGCCAAAGCCTTGACGTTCTGTGGAAAGCAGAGTTGTAGTTCTCTCTAGTGAGAAGGTAGCAACTAGCTTCGTGTTTGATTTGCGCATTCGAAAAATTGATTCGCTCTGGGAGTTAAGAGTTTGAACTAGGCTCGGACAATCAGATTGGCAGGAACCATGTTTCGTATTTCTCGTCGAGCATGATCTATGAAAGGTTTTAAAATAAGCGTGGATGAGTTTCGCTGGGAGATTACTATTGAGTAGTCATTTATGATTGCAGGCTCAAATGGAATAAACTTTAGCAAGTTTCCCGAGTAGCCACTGGCTGTCAATGGGTCGACAATCGATACTCCTAATCCTGCCTCGGCTAATTTTAGTATTGCTATGGTTGTTTGCGTTTCGGCACTTATCCTGCGTTTCACTCCATATGATAGCATAAGAGAGTCAATTTTCATTCGTATCTCCATTAGGGGGAGAAGCGAAATATAGCGCTCGCCTTCGAAATCTTCTGGGTGCAATACACGCTTACGCGCTAGCGGGTGATTTACGGGAACCACTCCTACCATTTTCGCTGTCACCAGCGTCTCACTGTTCCCGAGTCGTGTGGCCCTCATAGGGAACATTGCGAAACCTAAATCACATCGGTCCTGCTGAACCATATTCAGCACTGTTGCCGAACTGTGCATATGCATGGAAACGACAGCATCTGAATGCTCAAGCGTGAAGCTCGCAATGGCCTTGGGCAAAAAAGACAGCGCCATGCTAGGTGCCGCAGCAATCTCAAGGCGACCGAGTTTCAACGTTTTGATGTTGGATGCGGCATTCGCAATGCGCTCAATGCCAATCAGGGATTGCTCGACATCCTTGAATAGAATTGCCGCCTCTGGCGTAGGCAACAAACGCCCCTTGATACGGGTAAAGAGAGAAATAGAAATTCGGTCTTCCAGGTCGGCGATAAGGCGCGTCACGACGGGTTGTGTGACTTCAAGCATCTCTGCTGCGCCCGTAACAGTTTTTCGCACCATGATGGCTCGAAACGCCTCAAGGTGACGCAGTGTGATTCGATTCTCCACAAATCTCTCCCTGGTAAATAGCATTGCAACATAGGCTAATAGTATAGCGACATTTAAATCTGTTTTTGAAAATAATTAATGCTTATAAATCAATGGCATAAATATCTATGGCCCCCCTATTGCTAAAAAGCATTGTATGGACCAAACCTCATTAGATTTAACACTGATAGAGGTGTGGATGCCATAGCAATACGGGTGTTTCGGCTCAAGGGTTCGATATGTAGGCGTAGCGACACATTGAGGCTTTGCTCTGGAGCACGTTAAAAAAATAATGTACATAGGAGCGATAACAATTGAAAAAGAGCACCCTGGCATTAGCTGTTGCCACGGGCATTCTGGCCCAACACGTGAGTGCCGCCGGCTTCATTGAAGACAGTAAAGCCTCCATCAGTTCCCGTACTCTGTATTTTGATAGCGATCAGCGTGACCCTGGCGGTATTGATCAGCGCCAAACGGTCACCGGTCTCAAGTTTGATTTTCTGTCCGGCTTCACTCAAGGAACAGTAGGCGTTGGTTTAGATCTGCAAGGGGTTCAGGGCTTTACCCTGGGCGGTGGCACTTCACCGCACGGGACTACGACGAGTAACACAGTTTCTCCCCTTGATACGGATGGCACACCCGTTGGTACGTGGGGTCGTGTGGGCGCGAACGCCAAGGTCAAATACTCTAGGACCCAGTTGAACGTAGGTAACGCGCTGTCGCCTAACTTGCCAATTCTGGTGGCGAACGATGGTCGTCTTGTACCAACCGCTTTTCAGGGTGCCATTCTGACCTCGAATGAGATTGATAACGTTACTCTGACAGTCGGTGAACTGAATCGAGTCATCGGGCGAGCATCCTCTAACTGGTCTGGCATCGCTGCGGGTGGTCGGAAGGGCTCTGACAGCTTCCGGTTCGCAGGCGCCGACTGGAAGGTGACGAAGGACCTCACGCTGCAGTACTACCATTCGCAACTCGAAGACTACTATCGCCAGAATTTCTTTGGCTTGCTTCATGTTTTCCAAATAGCACCCAATCAAACCTTCAAGACAGACTTACGGTACTTCAGTAGCAAATCAGATGGAAAAAACGGTAGCGACGTAAACTACCAATACAAGAATGGCTACAACGCCGGCGGATTAGGTAAGGTGGACAATGACACGTGGTCTGCTGCTTTCATCTATACTCTGGGCGGGAACGTTTTCACGTTGGGGCATCAGCGAGTCAGCGACAGTGGTGGTATGGCGTACGTTAACAATGCCAACGTTGTGGATGGCCGCGGGCGTAACGAAGGTGAGGGGGGCGCCAGTATTTATTTGTACACCGACCTGACAATCAACAGCTTTGCCAGGGCAGGCGAAAACACTACGTTCGGCATGTACAGCTATGACTTTGCCGGACTTGGAGTGCCCGGTTTAAAGCCGTCCATCTACTATGCGAGCGGTCGAGACGTGCGCGGCACGGGTAACGCAACCACTGGACGTTATGATGAGTGGGAGCGGGGCGTCCGGTTGGACTACACACTGCAGAGTGGGCCTTTCAAGAACTTGAACTTCTCGCTGCGTCGGGCAAACTTCAGGACTGACCTTCCAGAGACCATCGTGAAGGATCAGGATCAAACCCGGTTCTATATAAATTACACCTACGCACTTTGGTAGGCGCAAAAGATAGCCATCTAGTGCAACGCTGATTTTTTTAATTTAACTAACCTCGCAATGCAGGGCTCCAGCCTCGGACATTGGCGCATAACTGTGCGTCATTGTCCGGGGCTGTTGTGTTTTCACGCCATTTAAATTCGCTGTTCGACTACTGCAAGGCGGTATTTTTCGGCACGCGGTCACCTGTATCTGCGGGGCGGAATCTGATCCATCGCAACCTGCATCGGAGTGTTACCTCAGGTAGCGAATCAAGGTCGGTAGCAGAGGCTTAGCACTACATTGGGTAGCAAGCGCACCGCCGTCGGGCAAGCTTTCAGCCATAGGATTGCAAATACATAGCATTTAAGCATGCTCTCATATCATTAGGCTTTAGATATTGTTAATAATAAAATAAAAATCCTTATTAATCAGTAAGTTAAATATCTATGGTCCGGGCATTGCTAAATAACATGGTGTAAGGCTAACGATGCTGCGGGACGTGGAATAGTTGATTGCTTTCTAGGCTATCCACGCAGTCATCGGAAAGTCCTGATGTGGTCTTATCAATATTCAAGGAGCCTTTAGATGACATCTCATCGTTTGACGATTCGTTCGAGTGCATTAGCAGTACTGCTGGCGTTGTATGGTTCAAGTCCTGCGGTGTTCGCCCAGGACGATGCCCGTTCTCTTATCGCCGTCAGCTCGGGCGCTTCTGACATCACTACGCTCGATCCACACCGTGCGACATTGTTGGGGGATAAAGGGGTCGTGTCCGAACTGTTCAATGGTTTGGTTCGTTTCCCGCCAGGAAGCGCCGACCCCAAGGAATTGCAGGCCGACCTGGCTGAGAAGTGGGAGGCGTCAGCGGATAACCGGATCTGGACGTTTCACCTGCGCAAAGGCGTTCAGTTTCATGGCGGCTACGGCGAACTGAAAGCGGCCGATGTCGTGTATTCGATCCAGCGCGCCGGAGATCCTAGCCGTTCAAGCTTCGCAGCTAACTTCGCCATCATCGACAAGGTTGAATCGTTAGACGACTACACGGTGCAAATCACCCTGAAGTACCCAGATGCAGCATTCCTTGGTCGCGTATCTAACTATCACGGCGGCAATATCATCAGCAAAGCCGCAGCGGAAAAATTGGGCGACAAGTTTGGCCAATCGCCCATTGGCACCGGCCCGTTCGTATTCGGTGAGCATGTCACTCAGCAATACGTAAAGCTGGTAGCCAACGACGCCTATTTCCTGGGCAAGCCCAAAATCGGCGGGATCACTTATCGGATGATTCCTTCAGATAGTGCTCGGGATCTCGCGTTTACGTCGAACGAGTTGGACCTTACCGCTGGTAAACGTGAGCAACGTTGGGTTGAGCGCGCAAGAAGTCGTGGCGTGAAGGTCGATGTATTTGAACCCGGCGAATTTCGAACGCTGTTCCTAAATCGAGCGATCAAGCCGTTGGACAACCTGAAAGTGCGCCAGGCAATTGCCGCCGCCGTCAACCTGGACGAAATCGTGCGCTATGTAGGCAAGGATGTAGCGGACAAAGGCTGCTCGGTCATACCCAATAGCTACCTCGGTGTGGACTGCGCTTCGGATGGCTATAAATACGATATGGAACGCGCAAAAAAACTGTTGGCGGAGGCGGGCTTTGCGAGCGGCATTGTTCTCAAAGTGGTGGTATCCAACGCGCCTGCCCAGCAACCCATTATGGAAGTCGTTCAGGCGCAGTTGGCCAAGGTCGGAATCAAGCTGGACATGGAAGTCGTCGACCATGCGACCTATCAAGCCAAGAGTCGCCAGGATCAGAGTGCGATTGTCTTTTACGGCGCTGCGCGGTTTCCAAATGCTGATTACTGGCTGACCGAGTTCTATGACTCCTCGGCTTCGATTGGCGCTCCTGGAGCGATGTCCAACTTCGGTCACTGTTCGGTGGCTGACGAGGCCATTCGTAAAGCTCGCATTGAAGCCAATCCGCAGGAGCAACTAGCCCTGTGGAAGCAGGCGCAGTCGCGGATTCACGACGATGTTTGCGCCATCCCCCTGTTTGGCCTGAAGCAAGTTTGGGCGCACAGTGATCGCGTGAACTACGGCTACGACTTGAAGGGTGCGCTGAACCTGCAACCGCCGATTACTGAACTCACGACGGTTACCGGGAGTGGGCGCTAAATGTCCTTCGAATATGACGTGATCGTCGCTGGCGGCGGAATGGTCGGTGCCGCTATTGGGTATGGGTTAGCCGGAATGAGTCGCCGGGTGCTCATGCTGGATGGGGCGGATACGGATTTTCGTGCAGCGAAGGCCAACTTTGGTTTGGTTTGGGCCCATGGTAAAGGCTTCGGTCACCCTGCTTACCAGCGCATGTCACTTCAGGCGGCAAGAGATTGGCCACAGTTCGTCATGGAGCTTGAGGCGGAAAGTGGCATGGAGCTGGCGTATGAGTGTAACGGAGGATTGAACTTCTGCCTGAGCGAGGATGAGTTCTACGCCCGCACGCATCACATCGCCAGATGGCACGCCCAGACCCCGGAGCTTGCCCCCACAACTCAAATGCTGGATCGGGCCGAGCTCAACCGGCGCTTCCCCTCGCTGCGTTTGGGAAAGGAGGTGGCAGGCGCTAGTTTTGGTGAACTGGATGGACAAGCGAACCCTCTTCGTGTGATGGCGGCGATGCATAAGGCATTCCTGCAAAGGGGAGGGACACTGCGCAGCAATCAGGCCGTGAAGGCCATTCACAAACTGCCGGGTGGCGGATTCGAAGTGGTGGCCGGGACGCTCCGCGCGCGCGCTGAGCGTGTGGTGATTGCGGCGGGTCTCGGATCGTCAGCGCTTGGGCCGATGGTGGGGCTGGATGTGCCACTGCGTCCCCAGCGGGGGCAAATCCTGGTGACCGAGCGAATCGCCCCATTGCTGCCCGTTCCCGCAAGCGGCCTGCGTCAAACAGGCGAAGGGACGGTCATGATCGGTGTAACCCAGGAAGACGTTGGGTTCGACCTGGCCACGACCGCTGAGGGCGCCGCGCGCATGGTGCGCAAAGCCCTGAGGATTGTTCCGGATCTGGCGAAAGCGAAGTTGATCCGCCAATGGTCCTGCCTGCGGGTCATGACACCGGACGGCAATCCCGTCTATGCGACATCCATCAGCCATCCAGGCGCGGATATCGCGCTATGCCATTCCGGCGTGACCTTGGCTCCCTTTCATGCGGGCGCCTACGCCAAGGCGCTGATTGACGGGGTACTGCCTGCCTCTTTGGAGATCTTTCATCATGGGCGTTTCAATGTTCAAAAGACTGCCTGAGTCGCCAACCGCTACGTTGACGCTGTTTATTGACGGCATACCCGTTGCAGCGGCTGAAGGAGAGTCGGTCGCCGCTGTGCTGTTGAGGCAGGAAGCGCTGGCCAGCCGTACGACTCCAGTGCTTGGCACCCCACGGGCACCCTATTGCATGATGGGCGTTTGCTTCGATTGCCTCGCGGTCATCGATGGTGTGGCCTCTACACAATCCTGTTTGGTGACAGTGCAAGAGGGCATGCAGGTGGAGCGCCAATATGGTCGGCGGAGCGTGACGGCATGACACGTAAATTTGATGTGGTTGTGATCGGTGCAGGTCCCGCCGGCATGAGCGCGGCGATCGGCATGCGCGAGCTTGGCCTTGGCGTTTTGGTGGTCGATGAGCAACCTGCACCGGGAGGACAAATCTGGCGCGCAGTCGAAGCCGTTGCGCCCACCCCGACAGGTGCGATTCTTGGTAATGAGTACCGCGCCGGTGCCGAGCTCGTCGCGCGATTTCGAGGGTGCGGCGCGGTTTATGAACCACAGACCCAGGTCTGGAAGATCGAGCCAACGTGGAGGGTGTTCCTCAAACGTGACGGGCAGGTCGAGGCGGTGCGTGCTGACCAGGTTGTATTGGCCACCGGCGCTCAAGAGCGACCGGCGCCGTTTCCTGGTTGGACGCTGCCGGGCGTATTGACCGTCGGCGCAGCCCAGATCCTGTTGAAGACCTCAAGCCAGGTGCCTTCACAACCTGTGTGGGTGGTCGGCTGCGGTCCGCTGCCACTCTTGTATATGGCGCAGCTGTTGCGTGCAGGAGGGCGTATCGCCGGGTGGATTGATACTTCGCCCCCGGGTGGATGGCGCCGCGCATTACCTTGGGCGGGTGCAGCGCTGGCCGACCTGAAGGAAATCGGCAAGGGCCTTAAATGGTTGTATGAAATCAAAAGCGCCGGCGTTCGCCGGGTGTGCGGAGCGACTGCTCTGCGAGCGCTGGGTGAAGGACGCCTTGAGGCATTGGAATACGTCCAGTCCGACGGTAAGTCGGTTCGTGTCGAGGCGAGTGTGCTGCTGTCCCACGAGGGCATTGTGCCCTCCATCCACATTACGCAGGCGTCGGGCTGTAAACACAGTTGGAGCAAGCAGCAGTCGTGCCTCTCGCCTGACCTTGACGAGTGGGGGCAAACCACCGAGTCCGGTATCTACGTGGCCGGTGATGGCGCGGGAATCGGCGGCGCGAAAGCGGCGTGTGTACGGGGTGAGATTGTTGCGCTGGGCATTGGCATGCGTGCCGGACGTATCACTGCAGACGCAGCGAGCGCCAGGAAGAAAAAACTTCGAGAGAAGCTGGATTCATTACTGCGTTTGCGGCCAATGCTTGATGCGTTGTATCCACCTAGGGCAAGCATTCTCGCGCCATCCAACGACACCATTGTGTGTCGCTGTGAGGAGCTGACCGCAGGCGATATTCGCAAGGCCGCTGCGATCGCTTTGCCTGGCCCCAATCAACTCAAGGCGTTTACCCGGGCGGGCATGGGGCCGTGTCAGGGTCGACAGTGCGGATACACGGTCGCGAACATCATTGCAGCGGAACAAAAACAGTCTGTTGCGACCGTGGGGTATTTCCGTATTCGCCCACCGTTAAAGCCGCTGACGCTCGGTGAGTTGGCGTCGCTTAATATCGATGAGGATAAGTCATGATGCAATTTGCGATCAAACGACTCCTGCTGGCCATACCTACGTTGATTGCCATGTTGACGGCGGTGTTTGTATTGGTGCGCCTGGTCCCGGGCGATCCGGCAGCGGTGATGCTCGGTGATCAGGCCAGCGCCGAGTCACTGAGTGCCATGCGCACTCAGCTCGGCCTGGATCAACCGGTTTACGTTCAATACCTGCGGTTTCTTGGCGATATGTTGTCGGGCAACTTCGGTGTGTCCATGTCCAGCGGCCGGACCGTGGCGCAAGAAGTGGCCCTGGTGCTTCCCTGGACACTGCAACTGACGTTAGCGTCGATTGTGATTGGTCTGATCCTGGGCTTGCCTTTGGGCGTCTGGGCGGCACTGCGGCGTAACGCTTGGCAGGATTACCTGGGCCGAGTGCTGTCGCTGGTGGGACTCTCATTTCCAGCGTTTGTGTCGGCGATTCTGATGTTGCTGGTGTTTGCCATTCATCTTCGGTGGTTCCCGGTGATAGGCAGTGCCGTGGATGGAGGATGGCTGGCGCAGCTGCATGCGCTGGCGCTGCCGGCGTTCAACCTTGGCCTGATCATGACGGCTTACGTGATGCGCGTTACCCGTTCATCCATGTTGGGTGTCATGGGTGAAGACTACATACGAACGGCCAAAGCCAAAGGTGTCCCCGCGATGCGCCTGGTCTTGCGGCACGGCTTGCGCAATGCACTGATCCCCATCGTGACAGTGGTCGGATTATATTTCGGTACGTTGATTGGCAACTCTGTACTGACTGAGATTGTGTTTAACCGACCAGGGCTGGGTAAGTTGATTCTTGGCGCATTAAATACTCGTGATTACAGCTTGCTCCAGGGTTTGATGGTGGTGTTCGCCTGCTGTGTCATTGTCGTCAACATCTTTACCGACCTTGTCTATGGGTTGGTTGATCCTCGAGTGAAATTCAAATGACCTCTTTAGCCGCACCATTAGCCGCCAGGCCGAATGGGCTTTGGCAGGCCTTGGCTACCAATCGAATGGCGTGGATCGGTATCGGATTGCTGTTACTGATCATATTGATTGCCGTGTTTGCGCCGCTGTTGGCGCCCTATGATCCTTTGCAGCAAAACATTGCTTATCGACTTGAGCCTCCGTCTGCAGAGTTCTGGCTGGGCACAGACAGTTACGGACGGGATGTCCTGTCACGGCTGATCTATGGCGCACGCGTGTCACTGCTTGTCGGTTTCGTGGCGGTCATGATTGCCATGACTATCGGCTCTGCACTGGGTGTTCTCGCAGGCTATGTAGGCGGGGTGCTGGACCGGTTCATTATGGGGCTGGTTGACGTGTTGCTTTCCTTCCCGACCTTGCTCCTGGGACTGATGGTGGCTGCCATGCTGGGCGCGAGTCTGGAGAATCTCATCATCGCGATCGCCATCACCGAAATTGCCCCATTCGTGCGCGTCGCCCGCGCACCGACCATTGTGTTGAAACAAAGGGATTTCGTTGAAGCGGGCCGCTCATTGGGGTACGGGCCGTTGCGCCTGATGGGTATCCACATACTGCCGAACATGATTTCAGAAGTCGTCGTGCTGGGCGCCCTGTGGATGGCGACCGCGATTCGCACCGAAGCGTCGCTGAGCTTCATTGGTCTGGGTGCACCGCCACCCACACCGACATGGGGCAGCATGATCCGTGAAGGCTTTGAAAATATTCTGGATGCGTGGTGGCTGACTGTCTGCCCGAGCATCGCGATTCTACTGACGGTCCTGGCGCTCAGTCTTCTGGGCGATGCGTTACGTGACGCCATAGATCCCAAAACACGATCGGAGCGCTCATGAATACGCACAGCGTCATCACCTCTCGCTCTCGGAGCATTCAGACCCCTATGAATGACACTCTCATCAGCGCCGCGGCTTCAGCCGGGACCCAGCAAGCGGTTCTGCAAGTCAGCGGGCTCAACGTAGCGTTTCGCCGGGGCGACGCATGGGCCTCAGTCGTCAATGGCCTGGATTTTAGCGTTGCGCGGGGCGAGACCCTGGCAATCGTCGGCGAGTCAGGTTCCGGCAAGAGCGTTTCAGCGATGGCGGTCATGGGACTGCTGGCGCCAAAAAGCAGCCGCGTCCAAGGCAGCATATGCCTGGATGGGAGGGAGTTGCTGGCCCTTTCAGAACCTGAAATGGCGACCCTGCGCGGTAATCGGATTGCCATGATTTTTCAGGAACCGATGACCTCGCTCAACCCGGTCATGAGCATTGGGGAACAGATTGCGGAACCCCTGCTCCTTCATCGCCGACTGAATCACGCCGAGGCACGCGCCGAAGTGTTGCGCCTGATGGATCGAGTCCGAATTCCGGCAAGTAACCAGCGTTTCAGCGATTACCCTCATCAGTTTTCGGGCGGCATGCGTCAGCGCGTAATGATCGCGATGGCGTTGGCGTGCAATCCATCGGTGCTCATCGCTGATGAACCGACCACGGCGCTCGATGTGACCATCCAGGCGCAGATACTGGAACTGATCAAAGAACTGCAAACGCAAGAGCAGATGGCGGTGGTGTTCATCACTCACGACATGGGAGTCGTAGCGGAGATCGCGGATCGCACTTTGGTGATGTACCGCGGTGACATGATCGAGACCGGAGTCACCGCTGACATCTTTGCGCGCCCGCAGAAGGCGTACACCAAGGCACTGATAGCGGCGGTTCCAGAATTGGGCTCCATGAATGCGCACAATCTTCCGCAGCCATTCCCGATCTATGACATTAACACCGGCGCGACCGCACCCGTTCCACTGGTCAGCGACAGTGTTCAACATGACGCTCCGTACTTGCTGGAAGTATCGAACCTGGCCGCGCGTTTCGACGTTCGTTCGTCTTTCTTCAAGCGAGTGACCGGGCGTGTGCATGCCGTAGAGAACGTTAACTTCAATCTCCGACGCGGTGAGACGCTGGCTATCGTCGGCGAGTCCGGTTGCGGTAAGTCGACGACAGGGCGACTGATTACAGGCCTGTTATCCGCAACGGGCGGCCAGATCAAGGTCGAGGGTCAAGACATTGGGAGCATTGCCCCGATGGAGCGCGCCAGGAAAATCCAGATGGTTTTCCAGGATCCCTACTCAAGCCTCAACCCACGTCAGAGTGTTGCGCAGGCACTCATCGAACCGTTGCGGGTGCATGGCCTGGCCAGTTCGCGCGACTGCGAACAGGCGGCAGTGGAGTTGCTGGCCAGGGTGGGATTGCCGGCCGATGCAGTGTTGCGCCTGCCCCATGAGTTTTCAGGCGGGCAGCGCCAGCGGGTTTGCATTGCCCGCGCGCTGGCGTTGCGGCCTGGAACGATCGTAGCGGATGAAGCGGTTTCAGCACTGGATGTATCGGTGAAGGTGCAGATCGTCAATCTGCTGTTGGAATTGCAGCAAGAGATGGGACTGGGGTTCGTTTTCATCAGCCATGATATGGCCGTGGTGGAACGCATCAGCCATCGCGTGGCCGTCATGTACATGGGTGAGATCGTCGAAATAGGACCCCGCGCCGAGGTCTTCAGCAATCCGCGACACCCTTACACCCGTCGTCTGCTCGAAGCGGTCCCGGTCCCTGATCCGGCGCGCCGTCAGACTCGGCACCTGGCCCCTCGCGAACTGCGTACCCCCTACAAGTCACACGACTTCAAGCCTGCGGTCAGGACCTACCATCAAGCCGGGCCCAACCACTTTTACATGGAGCCGGGAGACGAGTGGAAGTGAGTTGATGTTCGGTGGATGAACTTAGTCGCAAGGACAAGTTGAGCTGAAGTAACGATTCATATCTAAAACGATGCGATGCAAGTAGTGCCGTGCGAGCGCGGTACTACGCATCGTAGACACAGAACTGTGGGGTTTATAAATGCTTCGCCTGAAAACTGGAATAGCTGGCTCTGGTGCGATAGGTCTCGCCTATGCGGCCTGGATTTCACATGGCCAACATGATGTTGTCGTCTGGTCGCCTCAGACAGGCAGTGCAGAACTGCTGCGAAGTGAGCCGTTGCGAGCAACGGGATTGCTCGAAGAAGCGTTTCAAGTCAGTTACGCAAAAAGTGCCGAAGAACTCGCCACTGGCGTTGACGTCATTATCATTGCCTTGCCACTTAATGGGCATCGAACAGTCATGGACGCTCTGTTACCGCATCTACGAACGGGGCAGATTGTGATTGTCAGTTCCATGGCTTCTCTCTCCTCACTTTATTTGTACGAGAGTGCGCTCACTCGCGGCATTGAGATCACTGTTGCAAGCTTTGGTACAACGGCGTTAACGGCTCGACGCAAGGGGCCGGCACATGTCCACATCATGACGAAGCGCCCGAGTTTAGGGGTTTCCTGTTTACCTGTTTCGCAACAGGGGCTTGCATTGGATGTCTGTAAATCACTGTTCGGGAGTGACTTTAAAGCTGAAGAAAATCCGCTGAGTTCGATGCTTTCCAACACCAGTGCCGTCGGCCATGTGCCGCTGGCCTTGTTCAATTGGACACGAATCGAACGCGGTGAAGATTGGCCGCAGTACTACTACATGACGTCCAGCACAGCAGGGGTGATTAAAGCGCTGGATGCAGAGCGCCGTTCGCTCGCCAGTGTCTTTGGTTGGAGTCTCCCCAGCTTTAGCCAGAAGCTGCGTCAGTCGTTCAACATTGAATCGGTTGAATTAGCCGACGTGGCCAGGGAACTTCATCGAAAACGAGGCGGCCCTGCTGGCCCCACCCATATAGAGACGCGTTATGTCTGGGAGGACGTTCCCTACGGCCTGTTATTTACGCTGGCGCTTGGGCGTATTGCGAACGTTGCAATGCCCGCCACGGAAGCCATCGTTGCCACAGCCGGGCTGATTGTCGGGGAAGCGTTGCTCAAGGCCAATGACCTGATTGAGGCGCTGGGGCTTTCAACTGAAACCGTTCAGGGCCTACTCAGCCGGGTCAGCGTGGGTTCGCCCTGCAAGGACGCGCTATGTTGAGTAATGCGCTTCTGAATATCACCGTAAGATCGAAGCTCATACTCGGCTTTACCCTGATTATTGTCCTGACAGTTCTGGTCGCCTTTACCGGCTGGAGCGGTATTCAAATGTTAAGCCAGAGAAGCGAAAAAATTACAGACATTGGAAAGCTCGGGACGTTGACGCGGGACATGTTGATTGGCCGCTTATCCTACGCGATCAACTACGATGCTGATCATGCGGCCAATTGGCTGGTCAACCTAGAGAATCTGGAAAGCCATTTGGTTTATGTACGTTCGGTGCTTGGTTCCGAGTCCGATGCTCCCCATCTGGAGGCGGCAGCCACCGCCCTGAAACAATCGCGGGATTACTATAACGACATCATTCGTGGCACCGCCGCGATGCTCGCCAATCGTGCGGCGGCGGGGCGCCAGGCTGAAATGGCGACCAATGCGCTAAATGACCTGGACGATTTCGCGAACTCCTCGGAAGGGAATATTGCTCAGCGTGCTGCAACGGCGCAGGCGCTCAGCCTGTTTCAAAAAATGCGTTTCGATGTGCGCGGTTATACCTACTCTCTGAATGCCGAGACCAAAAAAGTGGCGGGTTCTTCCGTCGCCACGACTATCGGGTATATCAACAATCTGGAGGGGTTCGACTTACAAGCGAACACAGTGAAAACTCTCCAGACTTCGTTAAATGCGTATCAGGATGCAATTTCCCGGTTTGGCGATGCGCAGGTGGCTGTCGAGGATGCCCAGACCGGTATCGAACAGAATATTGCCAGCCTGCTCTCGTCCACTGCACGACTGACTGAGAACCAGGAAGCCTTGCTGGTCAGTGATATCCGGCAAGCGGAAAAATATCTTGTTCTATGGTTGATTGTCGTTCTCGTCATGAGCGTCTTGATCGCCTGGATCATTACCCGCTTGATCGTTACACCGCTACTCGATGCTTTAAGGCTCGCGGAGCAGGTAGCGAATGGTGACCTGACAGATACACAGACCACGACTCGTCAGGATGAACTGGGGCGATTGCAGACCAGCATGCATAAGATGACGGCTAACTTGCGCGTGTTGATTGGTGGTCTACGTGACGGTGTGATTCAGATATCCAGCGCTGCCGAACAACTTCGGACGGTGACTGAGCAGACTAACGATGGCGTCAACAGCCAGAAGAGCGAAACAGACCAGGTCGCCACGGCCATGCACGAAATGGCTGCCACTGTGCAGGAAGTCGCAAGGAACGCTGAGCAAGCTTCCCGGGCGGCGATCAGCGCTTCACTGGAGGCTCGGGAGGGTGGCGACGTTGTTTCAAAAGCGATCCTACGAATCGAAAGGCTAGCGATCGAGGTTGGTCACTCCAAAACCGCCATGGACGATCTCAAAGCCCAGAGCAACAAGATCGGTGGGGTGCTGGATGTGATCAAGGCGGTGGCAGAGCAAACCAACTTATTGGCTCTCAATGCCGCCATCGAGGCTGCGCGGGCTGGTGAAGCCGGACGAGGATTCGCGGTGGTGGCGGACGAGGTGAGAAGCCTCGCCCAACGCACCCAGTTATCTACAGAGGAAATCGCGTTACTGATCAGTGGTTTGCATAGCAGGACGGAACAGGTTGCAGCAATCCTGGATAACAGCCGAGCGTTGAGTGACAACAGCGTGGAACTGACACGCGATGCCGGAGCGTCCATCATGAGTATAAGCCACTCGATCTCGACCATCGAATCGATGAATGTCCAGATTGCGGCGGCTGCCGAAGAGCAAAGTGCGGTTGCAGAAGGAATAAATCGCAGTATTTTGAGTGTTAGGGATATTTCCGAACAGAACGCTTTCGCCAGTGATGAAACCGCATCGTCGAGTGTGGAACTGGCCCGATTGGGCGTTCAACTGCAAAATATGGTAAATAAATTCGTCGTATGACTCTTCATTTAATTGTTTGAGTTGGCTCGCGCGCCTTGGGCAAAGCCGGTTTATTCTATTTCTGTCCAGCGAGTACTAGCGGCCGGAGCGGGATGTAAAATCTTCAATTGTCGAAATCAGTCTGAATTTGGGCTAAATCGTTTCGTAAAAGCAGTCAGCATGGCCTTAAGCGATAACTCGGCAGAATTGATTGATGGCCTTTGCCTGCGGAAAGATTATGCGGGAAATGATACCGTTCCGCAGAACGACTCACTCGGGCGTCTTCAACACCTCGAGCGTCATAATAAAAAGGAGAAGGTCGTGCGTTGCCGGACTGTCGCGTGGCGATAAGCTAACGCTATCCTGTGATGCCGGAAGGTCCTCGATGTTTGGCCTCGTACCCGTAGCTTCGCAGTAGCTCAGCCAGCGATGAGCGTTCCCAGGATCAGGGCTTGCCTGGTGGAGTGCCGCGTGCGCATGGGCGCGTTTTGGCGAAAGTCGCCACCTCTGTCGCGGTACAGCACGCCACTGATTACGCGGATTGTCCCGCTGTCGCCAACCTATCCACGCTTAGCGTATTGAAAGGACGTTTCGTTCCTTGGTTCGGTTGATGGCAGACGCTGACAGGCTGCCGGTCGCCGCCTTCTGGATGTACTCGCTCCACCACGCCATCATTGGCCGCCGGCGTTCGATGTAATCCGCTCGGTTGTAAGCGCTCCGAACTTCGTCCTTATCGACATGCGCTAACGCGACCTCAACCAACTCCGGGTCCCAGCCGTGCTCATTCAGAATTGTGCTCGCCATAGAGGTTTGAGGTTCTCGATACACTCGGCATTGCATCAAAACGGTACGGTCCTCAGATTGCCAGCCTCTCATTAGAAGTACATAATCAAGTCCATCAGCGACACGCTAGACTATGGAAACCTCAAGCTTTCAACGATTTAGAGGGTGAGTTATGATCCCGTCCGCTGCGCCATATTCGGTTACCTGGAACGCTGAACGCCAGGTGACCACAGAAAGCCTGCTTAACAGCGGGCTTTTTTTTGTCCGAAATACGGCAAAAACTCGTGTTTTAATTTTTTTTGAATAAATTTCATTTAAATCAAGACATTACGTTTTTTTGGTGTATGATGCGCCCACACCGAAACGAAGGGTGATTAGCTCAGCTGGGAGAGCATCTGCCTTACAAGCAGAGGGTCGGCGGTTCGATCCCGTCATCACCCACCATTCGCTTCATGTGTTACGCGCAGCGGTAGTTCAGTCGGTTAGAATACCGGCCTGTCACGCCGGGGGTCGCGGGTTCGAGTCCCGTCCGCTGCGCCATATTTGGTCACCTGGAACACTGAACGCCAGGTAACCTGAAAAAGCCCGCTCATTGAGCGGGCTTTTTTTCGTTTGCGATTTATCGATTGGGTTTTTTCCTGCGCGGCTGGCGTGTCGCGAGGTGTTCGAAGCAAAAGGACGCGGTGCCGAACACAGCGATAATGGTCAGTACGATCATGCCCAGGGTTGAGCTTTCCACGGTGGCTGCCTATACGGGTGATGGGGTAGGCCATCACCGTAGAGCCGGGCCCAGCGCGGCTCAATAGGCCCTACGCAATCCTTACTGCGCCGAGCCAATGCTTACGCACTCTTTACGGCGTATTGCGGCTGTGGCGGTAATCACTGATGGCTTCATACACGGCTTTACGCAAGCGGTTGATGCCGCCGATGGGGCGGTGTTCTTCGACCCCGAACCAGGGGTTGAACGACTGGTTGTCGCACGCGAGGTTCAAGGCCGGTGTGTCGAAGTCCTGCGCAGGGATTTTCACCCTGGCCACGGTTTCATACGGCGCGTCGCTCTCTTTCCACTCGATGCTGGTGTCTTCGATCGGCATGAATTTCTGTGGGTTCTGCCGCTGTATCTGCAGCACGAAACACGCCGGCACGCGGTCCGTCGACAGTTGCTGATTCAAAGCGCTGCGCAGAAAATTCGGCAGGTCCTGGTTCTGTTTGGGCAGTTGGTATTGCGGGCAGCTTTGCGGGTCAGGCGCCACGCGGAACTTGGCGTTGGCTGCGCCGAACTTGTACGGCGAAACCGAAAAGTAAGTGGCCTGCGTCGGGCTGGCTGGCGCCGGTGCCAAGGTCGCCAGGGCGATAAACAAGTGGCGCACCTGCCAACTGCGCGGGTCGGCCTTGGGGAAGAACGCCAGCACTTTACTGCCGTCGGCTTGAGCGCCGATGTTCTGCGCGTACTCCGCCACATCGCTGACAAAAAAGTTCGCGTGACTGAACATCACGAAGTCCTGTTCCGTGCGTGTTTGCTGGTCGGCCATCAATTGTTTGCCGGGTACATCGAGCAGCTTCAGTGCCATGCCGCGCGCATCGCGGATGCTGTCGAATTGCGGGTAGGCGTTACCGTTGGACAGGCGTATCAACGCTTGCCAGGTCTTGCCAGGCTCGGCGAATACACCCTGGCGCAGCGCCGGGTCGAGGTTCGTCAGCACGCTGACTTCGGCCTTCACACAGCCATGCGCTTTGGCGTGGGCATCACGCAAATAGCGCGTGCCTTCGCGGTGCTGGTCGACGATACGCACCGCCGTTTGGATGATGCCCTGGGTCATGGCGGCTTCACCCGGCGGGACCTGCTCGTTGGCCGACACCGGGCCGCTGTGCTGCCAGGCAAACCAGGCCGTGGCGAGCAGCCAACCAAGCAACCCCAGGCCCACCAGCCACAGCAAGGTCTTGCCGAGAAACGCGCCGAGGCGCAGCCACAGACGAGCGAGCATTGAACCTTCCTTGTGTTGAGATCGGATAATCATGGCAACTGTTGCTCCAGCGGGCCGCCCAGCACTTTGAGGTATTCCAGCAACGCCCAGCGTTCCTGCGGCAGCAAGCCACGGCCGATCACGCCATTGCCACGCGGGCCGGCACGAAATTCGTGGCCGCTGTTGTGGTTGCCGGTCAGGGTGGTGTCGAACAGGAACGCATTTTTGAACGCCTTGGTCTGGAAGCCCAAGTGCTGCGGGTCGTAGTCGAAGGTGCCTTTATAGAAGGTGACGCTGCGTTCGTCCTGGGGCGAGAGCAGTTGATAAATCGTCGGCACCGAGCCGTTGTGCAGGAACGGCGGGGTGGCCCACACGCCCGCCAGTGGCCGCGCCTTGTACGCGCGCAATTCGCGCACGCCAATGGGCAGGCCGTAGCCGTTCAGGCGCGGGCGTTCGGCCGGGGTTACACCGGCGGCGCGGTAAGCGTGGTCTTCGACGAAGGCGGTGACGTAGGCCAGACCCTGCGCCACCGAGAGTGCGCGCAGGTCCAGCGGTGCGGTCGGTGCCGGGTGCAGGTTGACGTTCAGCTCGGCCAATTGCGCCGGGTCCCATTGCAGGGCGCTGAGGTCATAGCGCTGATCGGCAATGTTGTTGGCGGCGCTGGGGTCGGTGCCGATGTACGCCACGGGCAGCATTTTCAGTTGCTGCACCGGGCGACCGTTGACCTGGCTGACGGGCGGCACATGGCAACCGGCGCAGTGCTCGGCAAACAGCGCGCGGCCTTGCGCGGCAAGGGGCTTGTCGACGGCGCCGAACAAGTCTTGCGGCCACGTGGGCGGCTTCAGGCGTTGCAGGGTTTCTTCGATCAGGTTGAGGTGGCGTACGCGCACGCTGGACGGGTAGCGTGCGTCGCCCTGAAGCGGCTGACCGGCGCTGTCGAAGAAGTCCAGTGTGGCGCCGACGCCGAGCGCTTCACCGATATTGCGGGCCATGGGTTGTTCGGCCGAGCCGTTCCATTGCACCCAGTCGAAGGTCCAGATGTCCCACAGTTGCGGGTAGTCCACTGGCGCATTGGCCACGCGATAGTTTTCAGGCGAAATGGCGTCGCCAAAGCTGGCGTTGGCGATGCGGCCAAACGCATCGGTGCGGCCCGGGCCTTCTTCGGTGGGGTAGAGGCCGCGGTGAGTGTCGTTCCAGGCGACTTTGAGGAACATGTCCAGTGACTGTTTGAAGTCCTCGCGCAACTGGCTGTGCTCAGCCTCGTAACGATCACCCAGCACCTTGCGGGCAAACCGTTCGAACTTCCATGGGTTGTAATAAGTACTGAACAGGCTGGCCACCAGGGCCTGGCCGAAGCTGCCACCGCGCAACGTGGGCACGCTAGAGGGCAATACGTGCTGGGCCGAGCCGCCGTCGATGCGCAAGGCCTGGCCGTTGAGATGCAGCTCGCCGGTGTGGCAGGCGGCGCAGGTGATGTCCAGGTATTCAACCTGGCTGCCGGCATTAGCGTGTCGGGCGAAACCCACCGGCAGGTTGCCGGGGTTTTGCGCGGTGGGCGTTTGTTTGGGGTCGACCAGGAACCCGAAGCGTGCCAAGTACTCTGGCGCGGCAAAACGCTGTTGCGAAAACGGCAGTTCCAGGGCGGTGAACCAGTCGTAATGCAGGCCCTTGACCTGGGTGCCTTGGGGCGTGAAATAGTAGGTCTGGCGATCAGCCGCACTCCATTGGTCCTGGTAGTGCACCTGCTCTACAGGCAGGTAGTCCGGCAGTTTGGGGTTGACGATGTAGTAGAGCACCACGGCTACTGCCAGGCCCAGTGCGGTGAATATCAGGATCAAGATACGGGAAAAAATGCGCAAGATAACTATCCTTGTGTAGGCCTTGTGTAGGCCTTGTGTAGGCCTTGTGCTGGCCTTGCCTTGGGCGTGTCGAGGCGTAGCGTTGTTATGCCACTGCGCCGCGAGTGCGGCAAGTGGCCATTAGTTCGGTTGCAAGTGGCCTCGCGATCCGTCGCGCAGGGCCGTGAACAATGAAAATGCTTTTAAACACGTGAACTTATCAGAAGTTTCCTGCTCAGATGCCGGTAGCCATTGGTCGTGGCCGCCTGATAAGCTCGCGACTTTATTCGAATGCCCTATTGGCGCATGAACAAGGAAATAGCATGAAACAGCATCGGTTGGCGGCGGCGGTGGCCCTGGTTAGCCTGGTACTTGCGGGTTGTGATTCGCAGACCAGCGTAGAGCTGAAAACCCCGGCGCAGAAAGCTTCCTACGGAATCGGCCTGAACATGGGCAAAAGCCTTGCTCAGGAAGGTATGGATGACCTGGACTCCAAAGCGGTAGCCCAAGGTATCGAAGATGCCGTCGGCAAGAAAGAACAGAAGCTGAAAGACGACGAACTGGTTGAAGCGTTTGCCGCACTGCAGAAGCGTGCTGAAGAACGCATGACCAAAATGAGTGAAGAGTCGGCAACCGCCGGCAAAAAATTCCTCGAAGACAACGCCAAGAAAGACGGCGTAGTCACCACTGCTTCCGGTCTGCAGTACAAGATCGTGAAGAAGGCCGACGGCGCTCAGCCCAAGCCGACCGACGTGGTGACTGTTCACTACACCGGCAAACTCACCAACGGCACCACCTTTGACAGCTCCGTGGATCGCGGTAGCCCGATTGACCTGCCGGTCAGCGGCGTGATTCCGGGTTGGGTTGAAGGCCTGCAACTGATGCACGTTGGCGAGAAGGTCGAGTTGTACATCCCGTCCGACCTGGCTTACGGCGCACAGAGCCCGAGCCCGGCTATTCCAGCCAACTCGGTGCTGGTGTTCGACCTGGAACTGCTCGGCATCAAGGACCCAGCCAAGGCTGAAGCCCCTGACGCACCTGCTGCTCCAGCCGCCAAGCAGTAATCGGCGACTGAACCTGCAACGCCCCGTTTCGACGGGGCGTTGTTGTTTCTGGCGTCTGCATAATCCATCTGTCGATGGTTTACTCGCTAAAACGTTTCAGCCACCGCACTAAAGCCTCGGCAAATCCAAACGAACGTCCGTATTCTGAAACAGTCTGATATAAGACCTGAGCATGGCTAGCCGCACAGCGGTGCCAAGTCAATGATTTCTTGGGTTTTTTTGATGTGCACAAAAAACGCCCGATCTGACTGCAAGCCTTGTAACCCGTGGCTTTCAGACAATAAAACAGGCTCTGTTCACAAGGTTATCCACAATTTGTGTGGATAACCTTTTCTGTCGCCTGGAACTGGAGTGACGAATGAAACCACCCTTCAATTTCACCCGTTTCTTGCCGATGGCCGCCCGCTTGCTTGGCCGTGGGCGTCTGCCGACGTTGCTGTTTGCCGTCGCCGCCAAAGGCTCGAGCCAAGGCAATCGCTTGGGCAAGCTCAAGGATGACCTCAAGTTGCTTCAATCCCTGTGCCTGGCCTACTGGCGTGGCGAATACCGCGCGATCAGCCCCAAGGCGTTGCTCTCGGTGGTGGCGGGGCTGATGTACTTTCTCAGCCCGATTGACGCGATTCCGGATTTTATCCCGGTGTTCGGCATGCTCGATGACATTGCCGTGCTGGCGTGGGTCATGAAGACCCTGGAAGGCGAGCTGAGCGCGTTTCGTGCCTGGCGCGACGCCCAGCGCCCGGAAAAGCTCGCCGTAGTTGAGCGCCTTCCTGCGACGCCTGCGCTGCTGGAGCAGGAAAACCCGCAAAAAAAAGCCTGACGAGGCTATCGTCCTGCGACCTTTATGCCGGTTAGGATTACACTCCTAAGGAAAGGGCTTACTTAGTGAGTGGTGTAATCCTACGGGGCATTCATGGATATTCAGATAATTTCACGCGATGGCGAACCCGAGTACGCGGTGTTGCCATGGGATCAGTACCAGGCGCTACTAAAAGCTGCCGGTCAGCAACAACCTGCATCAAAGCCATCCACCACTGCCCAGGGCGCTCCCGATCAGGTTTTGCGCCCGCTCGCAGACCTGCGCAGCCTGCGTGAAGCCAAGGGCCTGGCTATAGAAACACTGGCCCGCACCGTGGGTATCAGCCCTTCGTATCTGGGTTTGATTGAAAGTGGTGAACGCCAGCCGGATGCCGCCATTCGCCGCAGTCTGGCGTGGGAATTGGGCGTTGCAGGTTGGAGGGATGAATCTTGAGCCTACGTATCAGCCGTCAACACTGGGATGGGTTGCTCAACGAACTGGACCAGGCGCGTCGCCAGCGCCATTTGCTGACCTACCGCGCGCTGCTGGAGCGTCTGCAATTTCCTACGCCGGCGATGCAAACCCTCGCTGCCGCGCTTGAACACCTGGCCGCGCTGGACGCCAAAGCCGAGCAGCCGCTGCGCAGCTCGCTGGTCATCAGCCAAGGCGCGAGCCGCCTGCCGCGCACCGGTTTCTTTGAATGTGTGGAGCGGCTGGGACGTTTCAGCGGGCCGTCCGATGGCGTGGCCGCAGCGTCCTGGCACGCCTCAGAGGTGGTACGGGTGTTCGAATACGAATACCCGGAGTCGGCCGAGGCCTAAAGCGTCTGCGGCAGCATGGCCATGCTGTCGATCACGTGGATGCTGTAGCCAGCCACGTTCTTGGCATGGTGCTTGGCCTGCGATGCCAGCTCTGCTAACTGGCTGGCATCGAGTTGTCCACAGGCCTGTGGATATAAATGCACCACGCCGATCGACAGTGACAGCAACGCGAATTCCTGACGCACGCCCTGGCGGTTCAACGCGACAAAGCAGCCGGCGTCGAGGTGTTCAGCGCGGTAAAAGCGCCGGCATTGGGTGTGAAAGTCATCCAGCAGTTGGTTGAGCCGTTTGCGCCAATCCTGCGGGCCGAGCACCAGCAAAAAATCATCGCCACCGATATGCCCGACAAAGTCACGGCTGGGGTCGACCCGATCGTTAAGGCACTGTGCCAGGCACAGCAACACTTCATCCCCGCGCCCGTAGCCGTATATATCGTTAAACGGCTTGAAACTGTCTATATCCACGTAGCAGATCACCGACTCGCGTTGTTGCTGCAGCAGGCGCGTCAGGCATTGCTGAATCGGCACGTTGCCCGGAAGCAAGGTCAGCGGGTTAGCGTAACGCGCCTGCTGGATCTTCAGTTCGGTGATCAGCTTGAGCACGTCAATTACCCGGCCCAAGCCCAGGTAGTCACCGTTGAGCGTGATGATGAAGTCTTCTTCAATCCGTTGCCGCGCGCGGCTGGTCAACAGGCGGCTGACTTGTTGCAGGGATTGGCTCAACTCCACCGCCAGAAAATCAGCACTCATCAGGCGGCTGATGGGTTTGCGCGCGAACAGGTCGGTGCCGAACGGTTTGAGCAGCACATCCGATAACGAATGTCGGTGCACAATGCCGATCGGGTGGCCGCGTTTATCCAGGACTGCCAGCGAATTGAGGTTGGCTTGGCGCCGGAACGCTTCGAGCACTTGGGCGGTGGCGGTGTCCTGGTCGACGGCCGGTTGTTCGTTGAGCAGCGCGCTGAGGTCAGTGCCTTCGTCACTGAGCGCGAGGTTGGCGGTGTCGGGCTTGGGCAGCATCTGGCGCGCTTCCTGCGGCGGATGTTCCTGCGGACGACACAGCAAGTAACCCTGAACCAGGTCGACGCCCATCTCCGTCAACACCGCCAGTTCTTCGGGCAGCTCGATGCCTTCGGCAATCACTTGAGCGCGCGACGCCCGGGCAATCTGCAGGATGGAACCGACAAATTCGCGCTTGAGCGCATCCTGATGGATGCCGTCGATAAAATGCCGATCAATTTTCACGTAATCCGGGCGCAGTTCCGACCATAAACGCAGGCTGGAATAGCCGGCGCCCAAGTCATCCAGGGCAATCGCGAAGCCCATGTCGCGGTAATGATGCAAAGCGGTTTGCAGTAAGTCGAAATCGTCGGTGGGCGTTTGCTCGGTGAGTTCGATCACCACTTGGCTGGGCGCGATACCGAAGTCGCGCAGCAGCTGCAGGGTGCGCCCTGGTTGGTGCGCCGTCTCCATCAGCGACTCCGGCGAGATATTCAGGAAAAGCTTGCCGGGTAATTTCTGTGCGCTGAAACGTCGACAGGCACTTTCGCGGCAGGCCATTTCCAGTTCGCTCAGGCGCCCTGCATGGCTGGCCACCGAGAATAACGCGACGGGGGAGTGCAGCGGGCTGTTGGACGGGCCACGGCTGAGGGCTTCGTAGCCGAGGATACTGCGGTCAGAAAGGCAGATGATCGGTTGGAACAGGCTGTACAAACTGCCTTGAGCCAAGATAGAGCCCAATGCATTCAGCTGTTCGGTCATGGTCATGGCGATCTCGATCGAAAAAAAAGGATCGCAGGCCTTAAGCCTGCGATCCTTTATTTCACGACAGAATGATGTCTATATGATGACACTCCGAGGAGCGATCACATTAAATCGCCATCATTTACTGCTTGGCCACCTGTTTACTGATTTTCAGGTAGTCCAGCAGTATCCGGCCAGTCTCGGCCAGGTAGGCGTCGTCTTCCGGCTTGGTTTTTTCCGCCTCGGTCGGCAGCGCATCTTCATCTTCTTTCTTCAGCTCTTTGAGCGGGTCTTCACCCTTGGCCTTGCGGCGGGTGTTTTCCAGCACCAGTTGCTGATTCTCGATGTCGGTGTGCTGTGCACGACGGTCCGCTTCGTTGAGGCTGACGGTTTTTTCTTCCATCAACTTCTTGGCCAAGGCCAGTTTGTCGCGGATGAACACGAACTCGGCGTCCTTGGCGGAACGTGCGTCGTGGTCAGCTTTCAACTGCGTGATAAACGGCTTGAACGGGTCCGACGCCGGTTTGATCGCAGGGCGGATGGTGTCCCACGGCATGGCTTCGGGCAGGGCGCTTTCGCCGATTTCCTTGGTGTCGATGATCGACGGGAAGTCAACGTCCGGCAGCACGCCTTGATGCTGGGTGCTCTGGCCGGAAACCCGGTAGAACTTGGCCAGCGTCAGCTTGAGCTCGCCATGGTTCAGCGGCTGAATGGTCTGCACGGTGCCTTTGCCGAAGGTCTGCCCGCCAATGATCAGCGCGCGGTGGTAGTCCTGCATGGCGCCGGCAAAAATCTCCGAGGCGGAGGCCGAAAGACGGTTGACCAACAACGCCATCGGGCCTTTGTAGAAGGCACCCGGGTTCTCGTCTTCGAGCACGTCGACACGGCCGTCAGCGTTGCGTACCAACACGGTCGGGCCTTTGTCGATAAACAGGCTGGTCAGCTCGGTGGCTTCCTGCAGGGAACCGCCGCCGTTGTTGCGCAGGTCGATGACCACGCCGTCGACTTTTTCCTTCTGCAGCTCAGTCAGGATTTTTTTAACGTCGCGGGTGGTGCTCTTGTAGTCCGGGTCGCCGGCACGGAAGGCCTTGAAGTCCAGGTAGAACGCGGGAATTTCAATCACGCCCAGCTTATAGTCCTTGCCATCCTGCTTGAGGTTGAGGACTTTCTTCTGCACGGCCTGGTCTTCGAGCTTCACCGCTTCACGGGTGATCGACACGATCTTGCTGGTCTGGTCGTTCGGTGCATTGGTGTGCGGAATCACTTCCAGGCGCACCACGCTGCCTTTCGGCCCACGGATCAGCTTGACCACTTCGTCGAGGCGCCAGCCGACCACATCGACCATCTCTTTGTCGGCCTGGGCCACGCCGATGATCTTGTCAGCCGGGGCAACCTGCTTGGTCTTGTCCGCCGGACCTGCCGGCACCAGACGCACGATTTTGACCTGGTCATTGTCGCTTTGCAGGACGGCACCGATGCCTTCCAGCGACAGACTCATGTTGATATCAAAATTTTCCGCGTTATCTGGCGACAGATAATTGGTGTGCGGGTCGTAGGACATCGCGAAGGTGTTGATGTACGCCTGGAAGATGTCTTCGGCACGGGTCTGGTCCAGACGTGCCAACTGATTCTTGTAGCGCTTGGTCAACAGCTCTTGAATCGCCTTGGGCTCTTTGCCGGCGATCTTCAATCGCAGCACTTCGTCCTTGACGCGTTTGCGCCACAGGTCATCAAGCGCGGCGGTGCTGGTCAGCCAAGGCGCGTCCTTGCGATCCACCAGCAGGGTTTCTTTCTGGGTGAAGTCGAGTTTGTCGACGCCTTTGTTCAGCTCAACCAAGGCGAAATCCAGACGCGCTTTCACGCGGTCCAGGTAGCGCTTGTAGATAGTGAAGGCGGGCTGCAGGTCGCCGCTTTTGAGGAAGTCGTCGAACTGGGTCTTCCACTTGTCGAACTCAGCGATATCGCTGGCCAGAAAGTAGCTGCGCGACGGGTCCAGCAGCTTGAGGTAGCTGTCATAGATGATCACCGAGCGAGCGTCGTCCAGCGGCGGCTTGCTGTAGTGATGGCGCTTGAGCAACTCGACGACGTTAAGGCTCGCAATCACCTCATCGCGATCAGGCTGAAGGTTATCCCAGCTGTTGGCTGCGAACGTATTGGTCGACATCGACGCGAAGCCGAGACCAATGAAAAGAGCGAGGGCGGTACTGGGGAATAGATGCTTCATGCTGATTCGACGCGGGGGCAATTGATAACGCATATTAGGCCGTCTTTGAAGTCGCCGGTTCCATATGGGCCGGTCGCATAATGCAAAAAGCCCGATGCTACAGCGACGGGCTCAGTCCAGAGTCACTATGGAGGCACTGTGAAAGCATTGCAAGGCGTGGAAGGTCATGTGGCGTGGTTAGAAGCGCCCAGTCCTACCTGCGATGTAGGCCAAGTTGGCATTCATGTGGCGGCAGCGGGCCTTTGGCGTGTGGGAGGGGGCTTGCTCCCGATGGCAGAGTGTCGGATGAAATAGTCTTCACAGATCACCGCCATCGAGAGCAAGCCCCCTCCACATTTGCTTGGGTTTGCAGTTCAAAAGTGAGCTGTCAGGTCCACTGATGGATTGGCCAGCCGGCCTTCTCGGCGTGTTCGCGCAGCACCGGGTCCGGGTTCACTGCCTGCGGGTGATCGACCTTCAGCAGCAGCGGCAAATCATTGCGCGAGTCCGAGTAGAAGTACGCGCCGTCCAGCGTTTCGCCGGTTTGCTCCAACCATGCCAGCAACCGCGTTATCTTGCCTTCACGGTAACTCAGTACGCCCACGGTACGGCCGCTGTACACGCCATGGCTGACGTCCAGATCAATGCCCAGCACTTCATCAATACCGATGCGCGCCGCAATCGGTTTGACCAAGTGCGTGCCCGAAGCGGAAATCACCAAAACCCGGTCGCCATTGGCGCGGTGGCGGGCGATGGTCTTGGTGGCTTCGCTGTAGATCAGCGGCTCGATGATGTCCTCAACCCATGGCTCCACAAGGTGATCGATTTCTTCCGGCGTGCGGCCGATCATCGGCTCCAGGCTGAAGTCCATGAAATCTTCCATCAACAGCTTGCCTTGGCTGTAGGCGTCCATCAGCTCAACGTTCTTGCGCATGAACGACTCAGGGTCGACCCAGCCCAGGCGGCCCATTTGCTCGCTCCACAGGGTGGCGCAGTCGCCGTGGATCAGGGTGTCGTCCAGATCAAAAATTACCAATGCCATCCGTCATGCTCTCTCAATAAATCTTGCGTCAGGCTACTTCACACAATGCACTGGGGTCGATAGAAAGTGCCAGGCGCTGACCATCGGGGTGCAAATCGGCGGCCGAGCGGTTGAGCACATCGACCACCAGCTCTACGCCGCGTGCTTCGACGCGATAACGAATGACGTTACCCAACAGGCTATGGCTGCGCACCAATGCGTCGAGTTCGCCGCTGCGGCGCAATTCGATGGCTTCCGGGCGAATTGCGATGCGCCCGCTGATCGGCCGTTGCAGCAACCGGCTGGCCTTGGCGGCATCGAGCAGGTTGTAGTTGCCGATAAACCCGGCGGCGAATACGTCCACTGGCGCGGTGTAGAGGGTCTCGGCATCGCCGCTCTGCACGATCTTGCCCTGGTTCATCAGGAAGATCCGGTCCGACATGGTCAGCGCTTCCTCTTGGTCGTGGGTCACGAAAATCGTGGTCAGCCCCAGCTCGCGCTGGATCTGGCGGATTTGTTCGCGCAGGTGTTTGCGAATGCGTGCGTCCAGCGCCGACAGCGGCTCATCCAGCAGCAGCAGGCGCGGGCGCGTCACCAGGGAACGTGCGAGCGCCACGCGCTGGCATTGGCCGCCGGACAACTGGTGCGGGTAGCGGCTCGCGAATTCTTTGAGTTCCACCAGTTGCAGCACTTCCTGCACACGTGTGTGGCTGTCGTCGGCATTGACCTTTTGCATACGCAGGCCAAACGCGACGTTCTGCTCCACGGTCATGTTGGGAAACAGCGCATAGCTTTGGAAGACCATGCCGATGTGGCGTTTTTGCGGGCTCAGCGGGACGATGTCCTGGCCCTCCAGCAGAATTTTGCCGCTGTCTACCGGCGTCAGCCCGGCGATGCAACGCAGCAAGGTCGACTTGCCGCAACCGGATGGGCCGAGCAGGGTGACGAATTCGCCTTTGGCGACCTCGCAGTTGATGTCACTGAACACCGGTGTGCCGGTGTAGCCTTTTTGCAGGTGTTGGACGCTGACGAAGCTCATTGGCTTTTATCCTTGTTCAAGATGTTGGCGGCCCAGGTCAGCACCAGCACAAAGAAGAAATAGGAAATCACGATGGCGCTGGTGAAGTGGCCGCTGGTGTTGCGCATATTGTTCAAGTACACCTGCAGGGTTTCGTAGCGGGTGCCCACGAGGATGTTGGCGAACACGAATTCACCGAACAAAAACGAGAACGACAACAGCAGCGCCACCATCAAGCCTTTGCGCAGGTTCGGCAGCACCACCAGGATCGCCGCCTGCCACGTGCTGGCGCCGAGCAGTTGCGAGGCGTCCATCAGGTCGCGCAGGTTGATCGCTTGCAGGTTGTTGGTGATCGCGCGGTACATGAACGGCAGCGCCACAGTGAAGTAGCAGCCGATCAGAATCCACGGCGTGCCGACCATCGCCAGCGGCCCGGAGCCATAGAGTTGCAGCAAGCCCACCGACGACACCACCGGCGGTATGGCGAAGGGCAGCAAGATGAGGATGTTCATCAGCGCATCGAGCTTGGGGAAGTGGTAATGCACCACGAACAGCAGCGGCAGAATCAGCACCACCGACAGCGCCAGCGCGCCTACACACACCAGCAGTGACTGACCGAAGGCCATCAAGAAGCGTGGGTCACTCCACAGTTGCACATACCATTTCAGGGTAAAACCGGCCGGCAGAATGGTCGCCGACCAACTGCTCGCGATGGAGTAGACAAAGGTGCCCACCAGCGGCAGAACCAGGATCGCAAACAACACATACACCACTACCCGATGGTAGAGGGCGGCGGGGCTGGCTTCAGCGCGAGACATGGTAGCTCCTCTTGAGCAGCAGTTGATGCACCACGGTGACCACCGTCATCAGCGCCACCAGCACCACGGCCAGGGCACTGGCCATGTTCGGGTCCAGCGAGATGTCACCGGAGACCATCGCCGCGATGCGAATCGGCAGTACGTTGAAGTTGCCGGTCGTCAGCGCGTACACCGTGGCATAGGCGCCGAGGGCATTGGCCAGCAGGATGACGAAGGTGCCGAGCAGCGCCGGGGTCAGCACCGGCAGGCCGATATGCCGCCAGAACTGCCAGCCATTGGCGCCGAGCAGCGAGGCCGATTCGCGCCAGTCTTCACGCAGCGCGTCAAAGGCCGGGTAGAGCAGCAGCACGCCCAGTGGAATCTGAAAGTAGGTGTACAGAATGATCAAACCGGTTTTGGAGTACAGGTTGAAATCCTGAATGATCCCGGCCTGCTTGAGCATAATCGTGATGCTGCCATTGAAGCCCAGCAAAATGATGAACGCGAAGGCCAGGGGCACGCCGGCAAAGTTGCTGGTCATGTTGGCGAACGCGGTCACGAAGTTACGCAGCGGCCCATCTACACGGCGCAGCGAATAGCTGCCAAGCACCGAGATGATGATCCCGAACACGCTGGAGTAGAAGCTGATTTCCAGGCTGTACTGGATGGCTTGCAGGTAGAACTTCGAGCTGAAGATTTTAGTGAAGTTGGCGAGGCCCCATCCGAACTCTTCCGATTCCAGGCTGTTGACCAACACCCACCCCAACGGGGCAATTTCAAACACGATAAAAAACAGCGCAAATGGCACCAGGCACAACAGCGCCAGCCATTTGCTTCGGGTCATTGCGCTCACTTCAACAGCTCCCGGCAGACAGGTTTGTCGTGAGGCACACCGAGCAGTTCGCAGACGGTGCCGCACAGTTCGGTTTGCTTGGGCAGTGCAGTCGGGTCGAAGTTGAACGCCGAGCCCACCACGAACAGCGGCACTTCGCGTTCTTCCGGCAGCAGGCCGTTGTGCGAGCGGTCATTGTTCATGCCGTGGTCGGCGGTCACCAGCACCTGGTAGCCGGCATCCAGCCAGCCTTGCAAGTAGTCGGCAAGGATGATGTCGGCCGAGCGTGCGCTGTTGCGGTATTGCGCGGTGTCGAGGCCATGTTTGTGGCCGGCATCATCAATGTTCATCGGGTGCACCAGCAAAAAGTTCGGCGCGTGTTGGCGGCGCAGGCTTTCGGCGTCGGCGAACAGGTGGGAGTCCGGGTAGTGGTCACTCCAATAGAAATACCCGTGCTGGATCGCCAGCGCCTTGTCGTCGGTATACCGGTCACGCGCGGCAATAAACGGCGTGCGGTTATACAGCTCGCTGATCCAGTGGTAAGCCGCCGCCGCAGTGCCAAGGCCTGCGTCGGTGGCGTAATGAAAGATGCTGCGCTGGTTGGACAGGCGCGAGACATGGTTGTGGACGATGCCGCTGTCGATCGGTGGCACGCCGGTGAGGATGCATTCATACAGCGGGCGGGATAAGGCCGGTAGCTCACATTCCAGTTTGTAAAGCGCTGCGCGTCCTGCGCCGATATAGGCCTGAAGGTGCCCCATTGCATGTCGGGCAACTTCGTAGTTCAGGCCGTCGAGCACCACCAGGATGACGTTGTGCTTCATAGGGGCTGGAGCTCCGCAACGAATGGTTAGCTGGATCAAGTGTGGGAGCAGGTGTTTGCGTGATCAGGCTTATGTGGGAGCGGGCTTTCGCTTACACACACACACACAAGCCTGTTCCCACAAAGCCCGCTGCTACACCGCCCCGCTTACTGCATATTGATGATGACTTCTTCCTGCCACTTCTGCGGCAGTGCCTTGGAGGTTTTCTCCCAAGCGTCGGCATCCTTGATCGGCATGGCTTTTTTGTACTGCTCGTTCGGCAACAGGTTGGCCTGTACGTCCGCCGGCAAGGTCAGGTGCTCGGCACGAATTGGACGGGCGTTACCGCGCGCAAAGTTGATTTGGCCAGCGTCGCTGAAGCTGTATTCACGCGTCAGTTTGGCGGCGTTCGGGTGCTTGGCGTATTTGTTGATGATGGTGGTGTAGCCGGAAATTACCGAGCCGTCCGATGGGATCAGCACTACATAGTCATCCGGGTTGGCCATTTTGGCTTTGTAGCTCAAGCCGTTGAAGTCCCAGACCACGCCCACTTCGACTTCGCCTTTTTCCATGGTGGCGATGGTCGGGTTGGCCAGCGACAGGCGACCTTGCTTGGCGATTTCGGCAAACATCAGCAGCGCAGGCTGGATGTTTTTCTCGTCGCCACCGCTGGCCAGGGCGGCCGCGAGTACGCCGTTGGCGGCTTGCGCGGCGGTGCCGACGTCCCCGATGGAGACCTTGTATTTGCCGGTCTTCAGGTCAGCCCAGCTTTTTGGTGCTTCGGAGCCGTGCAGCAGTTTTTTGTTGACGATGAACGCGATAGTGCCGGTGTAGGCCAGTGCCCAGTTGCCGTCTTTATCTTTCGCCCAATCCGGTACTTGCGCCCAGGTGGTGGGTTTGTACGGCTGAGCCACGCCCTGTTTCACCGCAATCGGGCCGAAGGCTGCGCCGACGTCACCGATATCGGCGCTGGCGTTATCTTTCTCTGCCGCAAACTTGGCGAGCTCCTGCGCCGAGCTCATGTCGGTGTCGGTGTGCTTGAGGCCGTAGATTTTGGTCAGGTCGTCCCACGTGCCTTTCCAGTTGGCCCAGTCATCGGGCATGCCGATGCTGTTGACGGCGCCTTCCGCTCGCGCGGCGGCTTCGAGCGTTTTTAGATCGGTATCAGCGGCCATGGCGGCGGTGCACATGGCAAGGGTCGAGCCTAACAGTGATGCCAGGAAAAGCTGTTTCATCCGAAGCTCCTTTGGGCGTGTTCAACGCTGCGTTTTTATCGACGTTTGCGGTGGTGTTGGTCTAGGTCAGCAATACCTGAGCCAATCTAGGCGCGATGGATGACAGTTTCATGTCGATGTCGTTTTTCAAACGCCTGTGTCGCTCAGTTCAGACTCAGCGTAGACCATGCTCAAGTGCCCGCCTGCCTTGGACTTGGCCGATGTATTGCAGGGTGTGCGCAGAGTGCGCCGCAAGGCAGGGCAGGGGCTGTCATCTGTCGGTCATCTGCACTGCCTAGGCTGGCAGGCAACAGCAAAAGCCTGAATAACGTGTGGTTTACGCACCGGTAAGGTGCTGGTCTAGTCCAGATAGGGAATGTTGATGCGCGATGAGGCAATCAAGGCCGTTACCTCTATTGGCCTGGCGCTGCAAGAGCAGATCGACCACGGCCTGTTGCCGCCTGCGGGTAAATTGCCCGCCGAGCGCAAGCTCAGCGAGTTGTTTGGTACCACTCGCATCACCGTGCGGGAAGCCTTGTTACAGCTTGAGGCCCAAGGCCAGATTTATCGCGAAGAGCGCCGTGGCTGGTTTGTCTCGCCGCCCCGGCTGGCCTACAACCTGTTACAGCGCAGCCACTTCCACGCGATGGTCAGCGACCAGGGGCGGGTGGCGTCGACCGAGGTGATCTCGGCGCGGCTGCAGCCGGCGTCGGCGGCGGTGTGTGCATGGTTGCAGTTGCCGGCGTTGTCGAGCGTGATTCAGATTTGCCGCTGTCGGCGGATTGATGGGCGCTTGGTGCTGTATGTGGAGCATTACCTGAACCCGCAGTATTTTCCGGGGATTCTGGCGTGCGACCTGACCCAGTCGATGACCGAGCTTTACGCACGCAAGTACGACCTGCACTACGGCCGTGTGCGTTTCGAGATTGTGCCGACGTCATTGCCGGTGGAAGCCGCCGCCGCCTTGCGCGTGTCGGTGGGCAGCCCGGGCTTGCGCATCGCCCGGGTTAATTATGACCAGCATCAGCGGTTGATCGACTGCGACCTGGAGTTCTGGCGGCATGATGCAATTCATGTCGGGGTGGACGTGGTTTAAGCCCTTGGCAAACGGCCTTGCTATGGCAAATGAGCTTGCTATGGCAAGCGGGCTGTTGTGGCCAGCCCGCTCGCCACAGTAAGCCTGCACAACACAGCAACCCCGCTTCCACATCGCCTAGGGGCTGAGGGTGTTGATCACGTGGTCGACATTGGTTTCAAGCTCCGTCACCGGGTCCGCGCCGTCGACGTTCAATACCAATAGCTGTGCACCGCCCGCCGTTACTGCAGCTTTAACCGCGTCACTTGGCTGCCGGTGATGCAGCACCAGCGCTACCTCGCTGTCCTTCAGGTTGGCGCTCAATTGCTGCAACGCCTCAGGCGTCCAATCAGCATCTGGCCGTGCATCGGTACTGACCACTTCCAGGTTCAAACTGCTGACCAAATACGCGAAGTGATCGCTCAGGCTGATCACGCTGAGGTTGTCCGCCTTGGCCAGCCGCGCTTCGCTGTCGGCGCTGAGTTTGAGCAGGCGCTGTTTGAGAGCGGCAAGGTTGGCGTCGATGGTCGGTTTGGCTTCGGGGGCGAGGCGGCTGAGGTCGGCGGCCATCACATCGGCCATGCGCCCCATATTGTTGCTCGACTGCCATGGCTGGCTGTTCAGGCCATCGGCACTGCCCGGTTGCACGGCGATACCCGGCAAACCGCCGTCCACCGGGCGCGCGGCGTCGACTTCGACGATGCGCACATTGCTGCGCCGTGCGACGGGGTACAGCGGGTCATCCGGCCACAGGGAGCGCAGGCCGATGGCGGCGTCGGCGTCCTGCGCCAGCGTGTGCAGGGCCGGGGCGCCACGGCCGGTAAAATAAGACACCTGGCGCGAGCCCGGCAGGTTCGCCGGGGCGGCGCGCTCAAGCTTCACGTCGGTGCCCTTGAGCAGCACCTCGGCCAGACCGTAAGTGATCGGTAGCGAGGCCAGAACCTTCACCGGTTTTATCGATTTGGCTTTGCTCAGCGCGGCATTGCCAAGGCCGTGATGGGCGGTGAAGTCCCTGGGCTGGAAGCCATCCACCGCGGCCAGCGCCGAGGTACTGATCAAGCAAGCGATGGCCAAGGCCAGTGGGCGAAACACAGGGCGCATTATCCAAGATTCCCTTTGAGGCTGGGTACGGTGCCGCGCGCGATGGCGGCGAAAGCGAAGGCGATACCGGCCACCAGAATGATCGCGGCGCCGGACGGGATGGGCAGGTCGAAGATGATCGGCAGCAGAATGCCGCACAGCGTGCTCAGCGTGGCGATTACCACCGAGACCCAGAAAAAACCTTTGAGCGACTGGCTCAGCAGGCGCGCCGCAGCGGCAGGAATCACCAGCAGCGCGCCGACCAGAATCGCGCCGATCACCTTGACCGCCGCCACGGTGATCAACGTCACCAGAATCACAAACAGGTAATCCAGGGTCTTCACCGCCACACCGCGAACGGCTGCCAGTTGCGGATTAAAGCTTGCCAGCATGATGCGGTTGTACAGCGGCAATGCCAGCGCCATCACCAGCGAACCAACGATGGCCAGCACCAGTAAATCGTTGCCGTTGACGGTCAGCACCGAACCGAACAACACATTCTCCAGAATGTGCACGTTGATCTTGCCCGCCAGAATCAGCAGCAGGCTCGCCCCCAACGCCAGCGACACCGAGAGGAATACGCCGATGAGGGTGTCCGGCGCCAGGCCCGTGCGGTTGCGCAGATAATTGAGCAGGATGCCGAACAACAGGCAGTAGCCGAACAACGCGCCGTACGGTCCGGTGTACGGTTCACCGAGCAGAATGCCCACGGCCACGCCGGTCAGCGCGGCATGCCCGACCGCCTCGGAGAAAAACGCAAAGCGCTTGACCACCACCAGCGTGCCCAAGCCGCCCAACACCGGGCCGATCAGCAAGCCCGCGAGCAAGGCGTTGACAACAAATCCATAGGCCAGCGCTTCCGGCAAATAGCCGGAAGAGGCCCAGCCCTGAACCATCAAACGAAACGTTTCATAACTCATTGCGCCGGGCTCCTGGGGTGAGTGGAGAACAGGGTCAGCAGGCGTTCCGGGGTCAGCGCCTGTTTTGGCGAGGCGTCGAACAGCACGCGGCGGTTCAGGCCGGTGACGCGATCTGCGAGGCGGCCAACCGCTTCCAGGTCGTGTTCGATCCACAGCACGGTGATCCCGGCCAGGCGCCAGTCACTCAACAAACGCTCAAACACCTGGATACCGGCTTCATCGAGGGCCGACATCGGTTCATCCAGCACCAGCAGTTTTGGCGCGGGGATCAGGCCTTGCGCCAGCAGCACGCGCTGGCGCTCGCCGCCCGACAACGCACCCATGCGGCGCTTGCGTTTGCCCTGCATGCCAACCCGTTCCAGCGCTTCGCCAATAGCGCCTGCCGTGTGTTTGGACAGGCCCAGAAATGCCGGGCGTCGCTGACACATGGCCGCCATGAAATCGTCGACGGTCATCGGCAAGCCGCGGTCGAATTCCAACGCCTGCGGCACATAACCGACGGTGCCGGGTGCAGTCGGCCAGTGCAGGCGCAATTGACCCTGGTGCGGGGTTTGCCCCAGCAGCGTTTTTATCAGCGAACTTTTGCCGCCTCCGTTCGGGCCTACCAGCGCGTGGATGCTGCCCGGTTGCACTTGAAAACTCACTGCATCCAGAATCACCGTGCGACCCAGGGTCAGCGACACGTTATCGAACTCAATCGTCGGGCCAGTGCTGGCCACCGTCAGTTGTTGCGCCGCTGTCATGCGCCCGACTCCTGAATCGCCCGCACCACCGTGTTGAGGTTGCCGGTCATTTCCACTTCGTACTTCTCAGCCGTGTATTCGCCGTAGGAAATGTGCGACAGCGGGTACAGCTTGACCCCGGATTCACGCTGGATCGTCTCGACGTAAGTGGAGGGGAAATCCATCTCCGAGAAGATCACCTTCACATCCAGCGCACGCAGTTCATCGATGGTCTTTTTCAACTGGCTGGGGCTTGGCTCGATACCGTGGGCCGGTTCAACCACGGCGGTGACTTCCAGGCCAAATTCGCGCAGCAGGTAGTCGTAGGCCGCGTGCACCGTGGCCACGCGCAAATCCGGGTTGGGCGCGCTGGTCAGCTTGGCCAGAGCATCGGCACGCATCTGGCGCAGGCGTTTGCCGTAAGCGCGGGCATTTTGCGTATAGGCCTTGGCGTTGTCCGGGTCCAGCTTGCCGAGTTCGCGAGCGATGTTATTGACTTGGGCAATCGATGCGCTGATCGACAGAAACGTGTGCGGGTTGACCACCTTGCCGGCGCCGCGTGCAGCATTCCCGGTCGCGGCCAGCAGTGGCACGTTAGCGTTGGCCTCGATCACCGCAATGTCCGGGCGCTCGCTGGTGGCGATCATGCGGTCGGCGAAATCGTCATGGCCAACGCCGTTGAGCACAATCACGTCCAGCGTGCCGATGCGCTTGATGTCTTCGGCACGTGGCTCGTAGGCGTGGGGGTTGAAGCCGGCCGGGATCAATGGCACCACTTCGGCCTTGTCACCGACGATATTGGCCACGTAGCTGTAATAAGGGTGCAGGGTGATGCCGATGCGCAGGCGTTTTGCGGCCTCGGCATTCGCCAGGGGCGCGAACATCAGGCTGAACAGGCTGAGCAGTAACAGGCGCAACAGGGGAGATGAAATAGACATGGGCACTCGGGCTTCTCCTTCAGTGACGCTGCTGGCGGGTGACGCCGGCATCGAATTGCGCGACGACCTGCCGCCAGCCGGCAGCGATCAGCGCCGGGTCAGTCAGGTCGGAGGGGGCCGCAGGGTTGGCTTGGCGGTTGAGCCAGATGTCTGGCTCGGCGCCGCGCACGCGCATCAGCAGCGAGCCGCTGGTGCCGGGCGCTTGGCTCAGGCCGAGGTAGGCCGCAGGCTCAAGCAACTGCCAGCGATGGTTGCCACGGCTGACCGAACTGGCGTCTTGGGCAAACGGTGCGAAACCCTCTTCGGCCAGTTGCTCAGGCGGCGGCAGGGCGCTTTGCTCCTGTTGCAACAGCTGGATTTCATCCAGCGTCACCCGCAGATCGGCGTAGATACCTTGCTCGGCGGCGCTAAGGTCGCGGCGCGCGTCCAACTGGTGGCTGGGCACGGCGACAACGGTTTGGGTTTCAGCGTGCAGCGCCACCACCGTGCCTGACACCGCGAGGATGATCAGGCATAACAACAGCACATAGAGGGTTTCGTGGCCGGCACCGGCGGGGCGTACAACCTGGGTGGTACTCATTGAGAAGGGATGTCCGCTTGGTCGATTTCAACGACATGACCGGGGCCTGCGTCAAACAGCACATAGAACTCGGCCGATGGTTTCTTGAAGGTCAGGGTCGAGTCCTGCCCGAGTTTGCCCGGCAGCAGGATGGTTTCGTCGTAGCCGATTACGTCCAGCGTCACCCCCGGCGCACCACTGCCGTCGGAGAAACCGCCGGTGCACTGGATCTGTTCGCCGGCGATTTCCTTGCATTCGCACATCGGGTTGTGGGCCAGCGCCGGGGTACTGAAACCGGCTGTGAGCAACAGCGCGGCGCACACGCGCGCGCGGGTCAGGCGCATTAACGTCATGGTTTGACTCCTTGCTTGTTCAACCAGTCAACGGTGGCGGGCGAGGCTTGGCTCAGCGGGATGGAACCCTGGTGCATCGTGCCGTCCCAGCCTTCCATGGTCACCCACAGTTCGGCATCCGCTGGCGTGCGTTCAGGCACCGGCAGCAACGCGCCCATGCGGTAGGGCGTACCAAAAAAGATCACCCCGGCGGCGCGCAGGCTGCGCGGTTTGCCGATACGCAAGTAGGTCGCCTTGACCTCCCCGGCGCAGGCACCGCACAGGGCCGCGTTGAAAAATTTCATCGGGCCAGCCGGGTCCGGGCGCGGGCCTTCGATGCGAAACTCGGCGAGGGTCAGGCTCCATGGCCCAACCTTGACCTCGCCGGCGACCCGCTCGCCGATGCCGGTGTCGCCGCGAAACAGCGCAGCGTCGGCAAAGTATTTGGGCATAAAACCCAGCGGCACCAGCAACAGCAGTACATTGATATGGAACCGCCATTTCAGCCAAAAGGCCCGCAGCGGCGACGGTGAGGGTGCAGCGGCGACCTTGCTCATCAGTTACCCTCCGTGGTTTCAGCGTGCATTGCAGGTATGGCTGCGGGTTGGCGCTGCATCTTATTGCTGCGCTTGAATGCATTAAGGGTGGCCAGCGCGGTGCGCTTGGTCCAGATCAGCAGGCCGCTCAACACCATCATGCTCAGCAGCAGGCCGAAAAATGCCCAGATCAGCTTGATCCACAGCCCACCAAAGTCGCCGGTGTGCAGCGGGCGCATGGATTCGGTGACGAACTCCAGCGTCGAACGGTCGGAGAGCAAATGCGACACAGCGATTTCGCCGCTATAGGGGTTGAGTTGCGCCGTCTGGAACATCAACGGGTACCAGCCGCGCCCGCCAATCTGCAGGTGGCTGTAGGCATTGAGGGGCAGGAACACAAAGCTGGCATCCAGCCCCGGGATGCGCTGGTTGGCAATTTTGATCGCTTCGTCCAGCGGGATCATCGGCGCAGGCACGCCGGGTGCAGACATTGGCACTTTCTCCCGCGCAATCACCGGCACCACAGGTTCGCTGGAGATGGAAATCTGGTTATCGCCGAGGATCGCCTGGATCAGGAACCAGGTGCCGGTGATCGAAATGACCGCGATAAACCAGATCGACCAGATACCGCTCAGGCGGTGGAAGTCGCCCCAGAAGATTCGCGCGCCGTGGCGGATACGCAGGGTTGGCCGCAGAAAACCCTTCCAGAAACGCTTGTACACCACCAGCCCGGTCACCAGCGACGCCAGCAGCGGCAAGCCAAGCGCCGAGACCAGATACCAGCCCCAACTGAAGCCATTGGTGAACGGCACCAACCACCAACCGTGCAGCGCGCGGGTAAATTGTTTGAAGTTGAAGGACGGGCTGATGCCCTGGATCGAGCCGGTGTAGGGGTTAACGTAGACCTCCACGGAACGCCCGTCCGGGTAGCTGAGGTCGACACTCAACGCGAAGTGCGTTTCATCCGGGCGCACAATGGACTGCACGATGACCTGGGGTTCGGCGCCTTTGATGGCAGCGATTACCTGGTCATAGCTGAGCAACTCGGCGTTATCCGACGGCTTGCTCGCGCGTATATCCGGGTTGGCCAGCCACACGATTTCCTGGCTGACCACCGCCAGCGTGCCGGTGACGCAGACGATCAGCACAAAAAACCAGATGGGCAATGCCAGCCAACTGTGTACGAGAAACCAAAGTTTTGAGCGTGACTTCTTCGACATGTGAATGCGGGTCTTGATCGGAGGGGGCAAGGTGGCCCGGAAAAGGCCGGTCGTAGCTTTTGCTGACGCGACTGGCTGTATCTAAGTTAAGACGGATGAGAAACGCAAAACCCCAAGGCAAACATGAAAGAAAATGTTTCAGGCTTGCCTCGCATCGATTTACCGGCCGCCTTGTGGCAACCCACCTCGCCGCAAGGGGTGGATCAGGCCTTGCCCTCTGAGCGGGTGCCTACCTCAAAGGGCTTGCACACTGAGTTATGCAGAGGGCTCCAACAACTGTGCCCCTGGCCCGTGTTCGCCAAGTTGATCATCCTGATTACGCAGCGGGCAGGCTTGCAAAGACAAACACCCGCAGCCGATACAGCCGCTGAGCTTGTCGCGCAACAGCAACAATTTGTTGATGCGCTCATCCAGATCCTCTCGCCATTGCGCCGACAAGCGCTCCCAATCTTGCGTGGTGGGCGTGCGCCCGTCCGGCAGGGTTTGCAACGCCTCACCAATCGTCGCCAGCGGAATGCCCAAGCGCTGGGCAATTTTGATCACCACCACGCGGCGCAACACATCGCGTGGATAGCGCCGCTGATTGCCGGCATTACGATTGCTCTTGATCAGCCCCTTGGACTCGTAGAAGTGCAGGGCGGTAACCGCGACGCCACTGCGGGCGGCCAACTGGCCGACGGTAAGTTCTTTTTTCAGCATGCACGCCCCCGAATCAACACTTGACCTCGACTTAACTAGAGGTTTTACCCTGCGCTGCATTGGATCGCAAGATTTTGCCTACAGAGAAAGGGGAGTGTTCATGCAGATATTAGAGAAGAGTCGCGGTTTTACGCAGTTGATCGAGTTTCAGATCGAGCCTCGGCAGCAACTCGCTCTGGTGGCGGCCTTGTCCATCCAAAGCGAGCGCCTGGCGCATGGCAATCGCGGCTTTATTAACGCGAGCGTGCAGGTCAGCGATGACGGGCGACGGGTGCTCAATTACCTGCAATGGCGTTCGCGCGAGGACGGCGAGGCGGCCTTTAAGGGCTTTGAGCAGGGCGCGGAAGACTTCTGGAGGCTGATTCGCACGCACCAGGCCACAGCGGTGACCTTCGGTTCGTTCCAGGTGCTGCGCAGTTTTGAGCGCAGCCATGACAACGCGTTGCACTGCCGCCTAAATGGATAGGTGCAGCATCCGCTCGCCCTGCAGATTTTCTCCGGGCCTGCGCTTGTTCACCGCCAGCTCGCCGATTTTGATCAGCCGCGTGCGTGTGACGTTGCGGCTCAGGCCCAGCAGGTTGGCGGTGTGCACTTGGTTGTAATGGCTGAAACGGTAGGCTGCGCGCAACAGCGCGTCTTCGACCTTTTCATGCAGGGCGCCCGCTTGTTCCTCAAAGAGCTTTTGAAAGGCCCGCGCCAACAACGCTTCGGCGCTGTTGTCGATGCCGTGCTGGCTGTCGTCCTGACGCTCGATGCGCATGTTGGACAGGCGCAGGTCGTCGCGCTCAATCACGCCGTTACGGCAGATCAGCAGCGTATGGTGAATCACGTTTTCCAGCTCGCGGATATTCCCCGGCCAACTGTAGCTTTTGAGTTTGTGCTCGGCCTCGCGGCTGATAGTGATCGCGCCGTAGCCCAGGCGCCGGCTATAGGCTTCAATAAAATGCCGGGTCAGTGGCAGGATGTCGCCGGGGCGCTCGCGCAGCGGGCTCAGTTCCAGGCTGACCACGTCTAGGCGGTAGTAGAGGTCTTCGCGAAAGTGCCCGGCGTTGATGGCCTTTTCCAGTTGCACATTGGTCGCGGCGAGTACGCGCACATCTATAGGAATGCTCTTGCGCGAACCCAGACGCACCACTTCGCGCTCCTGTAGGACGCGCAGCAATTTGACCTGAATCGCCATCGGCAAATCGCCGATTTCATCGAGGAACAAGGTGCCGCCGTCAGCTTCTTCAAACCACCCGGCCTTGGCGCTGAGGGCGCCGGTAAAGGCGCCTTTTTCATGGCCGAACAGTTCGGCTTCCACCAGCGATTCAGAAAACGCCCCGCAGTTGACCGCCACAAACGGCCGGTTACGCCGCGCGCTGAGGTTGTGAATATGGCGCGCCACCAGCTCTTTACCGGTGCCGGTTTCGCCGATAATCAGCACGCTGGCTTCGCTGGGTGCCACTTGCTGGATATGGTCGAGCAGCGCTTGGGATTTCGGGTCTTCGAAGACCTGCGCCGTGGCGCGTATCGAGGTCGCAAGGGCGGGCGAGGGCGGTAGGGTTAAAAGCTGCATGGGCACCTCTCTCAGGAGTAGAACGTCGGAATCGGCAGGGACTGGTTCAACGCCCAGTCCCCGAGTTCGTGGAGTTTGTAGTCCACCGGGTCGTGCAACGTTTGTGTGCGCAGGTTGCGCCAATAGCGGTCCAGGCGCAGCGAGGCGTGGGTTGAACGTGCGCCGGTGACTTCAAACAGGCGGCTGCACAGGTCGAGGCCTTGACGCGTGGCGGCGACTTTGGCCGTGGCAATCGCAATCGCCAGTTGGCCGCGTTCGTGTTCGCTGAGGTGGGCGCCTTTGGCCCACGCCTGATCGAGCAGCTCGCCAGCGCGCTCCACCAGCAGGCGCATGCCCTCCAAAGCCACCCAGAATTCGCCGTAGTGGTGCAATACGTAAGGGTCCTGGCGCACGTCGACGGCTGTGGATTTGTGCCACGAACGGGTTTCGGTCAGCGTGTAATCGCGCGCTTCTTCAAAGGCGCCTTCGGCAATCCCGAGAAACATGTTTGTGAAGGTCAACTGCGCGATCAGTGGCCGCAGGCAGGCGAAGGGTGTGCTCAAAGGGCCGGGGTCCAGCAGCAATTCCGATTCCTCGACGCGCACCCGTTCGAAGCTGGCGCTGCCGCTGTCGGTCTGGCGTTGGCCGATGTTGTTCCAGTCGTTGTGCAAGGTGATACCGCTGCGCCCGCTGGGGATGGCTGCGATCAACAGCTTGCCGCCGGCGTTTTCATCCACTGCCGAGGCGATGAGCATTTCTGAATCGCTGGCGCCGGAGCAGAAACTCTTTTTGCCGGAGAACTCGCGCCAGCCGCCGAAATCCTTGACCACTGTGCGCGTATCCAACGGGTTGAGGGCGTTGCCCCAGAACCAGTTTTTGCGCGCGGTTTGTTCAAACCACGGCTGCCATTGGTCCGGGCGTGCAAACAGGCGCACGGTGGCGAGCATCAAGTGGTGAAAACCGAAGACGTGGGCAATTGAGCTGTCGACCTTGGCGAATTCGCGCACGATGCCGAGGGTTTCGCTCCAGCGCGCGCCGAGCCCACCGTATTGGCGGGGAATGCTCAGGGCCAGCAGGCCACTTTGGCGCAAGGCATCACGCTCGGTTTTGGGGGTGCCGCCGCGCTCGTCGCGTTCGACGGCGCTGACGGCGAACTCGGCGGCCAGCAATTTGGCGGTCTGCAAAGGCGATGGCAGGACGCTGTGGGGTTTGGCTGTCACGCGGTGTTCCTCACTATTGAGCGACTGTCAGTGTTCTCAGGCTTTATTCGTCGCGGGCAGTACATCGTTGGCAATCATTTCGCCGAACGGGCCAGTGAGGTTAGTGACGCCGCGCCCGGCAAGGCTCGCGTAGGGTTCGGGCAACAGCGGGAACACCAGTTCGGCAAAGCGATACGCCTCTTCCAGGTGCGGGTAGCCGGAGAAGATGAAGCTTTCGATGCCCAGGTCTGCGTATTCCTTGATGCGCTCGGCGACTTGTTGAGGGTTACCCACCAAGGCCGTACCTGCGCCGCCGCGTACCAGGCCGACGCCGGCCCACAGGTTTGGCGCGATTTGCAGGTTGTCGCGGCGCCCATCGTGCAAGGCCGCCATGCGTCGCTGGCCTTCGGAGTCAAAGCGCGAAAAAGACTTTTGCGCGGCGGCGATGGTTTCGTCGCTGATGTGCTCGATAAGTTTGTCGGCGGCCTTCCAGGCCTCTTCTTCGGTTTCGCGCACGATCACGTGCAGGCGAATGCCGAACTTTACGGAGCGCCCGTGGCGTGCGGCGCGTTCGCGTACATCGGCAAGTTTTTCCGCAACGGCGGCAGGCGGCTCGCCCCACGTGAGGTACACGTCCACCTGTTCGGCGGCGAGGTCATGGGCGGCGTCGGAGGAGCCGCCGAAGTACAGCGGCGGATAAGGCTTTTGCACCGGTGGGTAAAGTGCCTTGGCGTTGTGCACACGCAGGTGTTTGCCTTCGAAATTTACCGATTCGCCCTGCAACACGCGGCGCCATATCTGCAGGAATTCGTCGGAGACTTCGTAGCGTTCGCTGTGGTCGAGGAAACTGCCGTCGCCGCGGTTCTCGTCGGGGTCGCCGCCGGTCACCACGTTGATCAGCAGGCGGCCGTTGGACAAACGGTCCAGTGTTGCGGCCATGCGCGCCGACACCGTAGGCGAGATGATGCCCGGGCGAATCGCCACCAGGTAGCGCAGGCGTTCTGTCAGCGGCACCAGCGCCGAGGCAATGACCCACGAGTCTTCGCACGAGCGTCCGGTGGGAATCAACACGCCGTAGTAACCGAGGCTGTCAGCGGCTTGCGCAACTTGCTTCAGATAATTAAGGGTGACCGGGCGTGCACCTTGGGTGGTGCCCAAGTAATGACCGTCGCCGTGGGTTGGCAGAAACCAGAAAACATCCATGACAAATCCTTAGGCTATTTTCAGCAGCGAAGGGGAGTGCGCGGCAAACAAAGGCGCTGCACGTTCTGCGGCCAGTTGAATACGGGCTTTTAGCAACTCGCTGGTTATTTGGTAGTCGGTGAAATCGGCTTCGGTGGCGTACACGCCGATTGGCAGGGTCAGTGCCTGGAAGAAGCTGAACAGCGGACGCAGTTGGTGATCAATCACCAGCGCATGGCGCTCGCTGCCACCGGTCGCCGCCAACAGCACCGGCGTGTTGATCAATGCGTTTAGGCCGATCAGGTCGAACAGGTGTTTGAGCAGGCCAGGGTAAGAGCCGCGATACACTGGCGCGGCGACAATCAGCAAGTCCGCCTGTTCGATGGCCAACAGTTGCGCTTCGACCTCCGCCGGCAGCTCATCGCGCGACAGTGCGCCGCCTAAAGGTCGGGCAATATCGCCGAGTTCGATCAGCGTGGTCTGTATCGGCAGCACGTTGGCGAGTTCGGCCAACACCGCTTGGGTAAGTACCAGGGTTCGCGACGGGCGCCAGGTTCCGCCGGAGACGGCAACCACATTCAGGGGACGGGTCATAAACAGTTCCTTTTTCAACAGTGGTGCGTGACAAGTGAGGTGGAACCGATTGAGCAAGAGCTGTACCAACGGCTCAAAGCCCCGATTGGCGTGGGCTGCAGACTCACTGTTGAAAATTTAAGCTGTTGGGTGTCTGGTGTTTTGTTGAATGACTGTTGCCAGTGCAACAGTTGCGTGGCGAACAGTGTGGGTTCTGTGTCGCCAGTTATAGAGGGTTGCGTTTATTCCGTAAACGAACGTATTTCCATATTTATAGATCTAAATTGAATATAAGTGCTTCGGTATCGAAGAGGCCTGAACGGTTGATAGCGACTATCACGGGCGATGATTTTTCAGCGTGAAGCGGCGGGAGTAGCCTGTGCTCATTGACTTCAAACCTCCTTCGCAGGGCCTTCACGATGAACCGCTTTCTCGCTGTTTCGCTTTTAGTTGCCAGCTCCGTGCTCGCAGGGTGTGCGACTCACGCATCGCCTGAACTGCGCCCGTACACCGCTGAAGAATCCACGCAATTGGCTCTCGAAGCCTTGAGCCGTCGAGGCTTGTCGTTTGATGAATATCAACAGCAGCGTGCTGTACTGACCCGCCAGCCACAGCAGCCGTTTAGTTTTGATCGCCAAGGCGAAATGAACGCCGAACGCAGCGTGGCTCTGCATGATCGTCCCAGTTGAGTCGGCGTTCAGCGGCAATCAGCCCGAGGTCTCCCTTAAGGAACCTCGGGCTTTTTGTTTGCCATTCAGCGACTTCAGCCTGTTAAGCTGAATTTCAGGAGCGTTCCTACGCACATTTGCCTAAAGTGGTCTTTTTTAATGGCATTCGATCGGTTAAACCTGACGACCTCTGTTCCGGTCGATGCCGCCTGAGGCGCTGCTCTCGGGAATATGCTCTGCGAGTCTTAAACGTCATGAATAAACGTCCGCTGTATTTCGACTACGCCGCCACCACGCCGGTGGATGAGCGGGTCATCCAGGTGATGGTCGAGTGTTTGGGCTTCAACGCCAATTTCGGTAACCCTGCGTCCAGTTCCCATGCGTTCGGCCAGGCGGCCCGGCAAACGGTTGAACAGGCACGTCGGCAGGTGGCCGAGTTGGTCGGTGCCCAGCCCGAACAGATCGTCTGGACCTCCGGCGCCACCGAATCCAACAACCTCGCGATCAAGGGCGTCGCCCAGGCGCGCGGCCTTGAGAGTGGCGTGACGGGTGGGCACATCATCACCAGCCAGATCGAACACAAGGCCACGCTGGACACCGCGCGGCAGTTACAGGAAGCCGGGGTGGCCGTGACCTATTTGGTGCCGGACGCCGACGGGCTGATCAGCGCCGAGGCGGTGGCGCAAGCGCTGCGCGAGGACACCTTTCTGGTGTCGTTGATGCTGGTGAATAACGAGCTGGGCACCTTGAACGACATCCGCGGCATCGGCGCACGCGTACGTGAACACGGCGCGTTGCTGCATGTGGACGCGGCGCAAGGCGCGGGCAAGGTGGCCATCAATCTGGCTGAATGGCCAGTGGATTTGATGTCGTTTTCCGCGCACAAGCTGTATGGCCCCAAAGGTATCGGCGCGCTGTATGTCGGCCCTCGGGCGCAACACAAAGTGCTGGCGCAGATTCACGGCGGCGGCCACGAGGGCGGGTTGCGCTCCGGCACGCTGGCGACGCACCAGATTGCCGGTATGGGCACGGCGTTCGCGTTGGCAGCGCAGTCGTTTGCCGAAGAGAAAGCGGTGATCGTGGCGTTGCGCCAACGCTTGCTGGATCAGTTGGACACGCTTGGCGGTGTGCGCCTCAACGGCAGCCCTACGCAGCGTATTCCGCATACCTTGAGCCTGACGTTCAGCGAAGGCGAGTTCAATTCAGCCGCACTGAGCGCGGGTATGGCTTTTTCAGCGACCTCTGCCTGTAACTCGGCAAGCAACGCGCCGTCGCACGTGCTTCTGGCGCTGGGGCATGACGCGCGCAGCGCCGGTCGAACTATTCGCTTGAGCCTGGGCCGGTTTACCACCGAACAGGACATCGACCAGGCCGTGCAGTTGATCAAAGCCGCGCTGGCCAGTGCACCGGCGTTCTGGGCCGTCTGATTCGCACCCGATTATTCGCAACCTATAACAACTATCAGTGGTTAGCAGGAGACACAATGAGTACGCAGCCTTTGCCCCATGGATCAGTTCCCCAGCGCTTGGCCAATACCCGTGAACTGATGAGCCGCGAGGGCATTCACGCCTTGCTGGTGCCGTCGGCCGACCCGCATTTGTCCGAGTACCTGCCGGGTTATTGGCAGGGCCGGCAATGGTTGTCGGGGTTTCATGGGTCGGTCGGGACGCTGATTGTCACCGCTGACTTCGCCGGTGTCTGGGCCGACAGTCGTTACTGGGAGCAGGCGACAAAGGAACTCAAGGGCAGTGGTATCGAGCTGGTGAAATTGCAGCCAGGCCAACCTGGCCCGCTGGAATGGCTCGCCGAGCAAACGCCGGAGGGCGCCGTAGTCGCGGTGGACGGCGCGGTGATGGCCGTGGCGTCGGCGCGTACGTTGGGTAGCAAATTGGCCGAACGCGGCGCGCGCTTACGCACTGATATCGACCTGCTGAACGAGGTCTGGCGCGACCGCCCAAGCTTGCCCAACCAGCCGATCTACGCGCATCTGCCCCCGCAAGCGACCGTCAGCCGTGGCGAGAAACTGGCGGCCTTGCGCGCAAGCTTGAAAGAGAAAGGCGCCGATTGGCACTTCATCGCCACCCTGGATGACATCGCTTGGTTGTTCAACCTGCGCGGCGGCGATGTGTCGTTTAATCCGGTGTTTGTGTCCTTTGCCCTGATCAACCAGCAACTGGCCACATTGTTTGTGGCGCTGAGCAAAGTCGACGCTGAACTGCGCGCGGTGCTGGAGCAGGATGGCGTAACCCTGCGCGACTACAGCGAAGTGGCGGATGCGCTGCGCAACGTGCCGTCGGGTGCCAGCGTGCAGGTTGATCCGGCACGCGTGACCGCCGGTTTGCTGGAAAACCTCGATTCGGGCGTCAGGCTTGTTGAAGGGCTGAACCCGACCACCCTCGCCAAATCCCGCAAGAGCCTGGCGGACGCCGAGCATATCCGCCACGCCATGGAGCAGGACGGCGCCGCCTTGTGCGAATTCTTCGCTTGGCTGGAGAGTGCACTGGGCCGCGAACGCATTACCGAGCTGACCATCGACGAACACCTGACCGCGGCGCGAGCACGTCGCCTCGATTATGTGTCGCTGAGTTTCAACACCATCGCCGCGTTTAACGCTAACGGTGCGATGCCGCACTACCATGCCACCGAAGAAGAACACGCGGTGATCGAAGGCGATGGCTTGCTGCTGATCGACTCCGGCGGCCAGTACTTGGGCGGCACCACGGATATTACGCGGATGGTGCCGATCGGTACGCCAACTGATGAGCAGAAGCGTGACTGCACGCGGGTGCTGAAGGGCGTGATTGCCTTGTCCCGTGCGCAATTCCCCAAAGGTATTCTGTCGCCACTGTTGGATGCCATTGCGCGTGCGCCGATCTGGGCCGAAGGCGTGGACTACGGCCATGGCACCGGCCACGGCGTAGGCTATTTCCTAAATGTGCATGAAGGCCCGCAGGTGATCGCGTATCAAGCCGCCGCGGCGCCGCAGACCGCGATGCTGCCAGGGATGATTACCTCGATTGAACCGGGCACTTATCGTCCGGGCCGTTGGGGGGTGCGCATCGAAAACCTGGTATTGAACCGTGAGGCGGGCAAGACCGAGTTTGGTGAGTTCCTCTCGTTTGAAACCCTCACCTTGTGCCCGATCGACACCCGTTGCCTGGAGTCGTCGTTGCTGACGGCGGACGAGCGCGAATGGTTTAACGCTTACCACGCCGAAGTGCGTACGCGTCTGAGCCCGTTGCTCAATGGCGCAGCGTTGGAATGGTTGCAGGTGCGTACTGCGGCTATTTGATCGGCTGCAGTTCAGGGGCTTGGGCCTGGGCTTCGGCGATATAGTCGCCGTACGCTTGGCCCCGGGCCGTTGTCATATACCTTCAAGAAGGGCGGAGCAGCCGGGAATGCACTGCTCGGGCGTTCACTTACAGATGACAATCATGCTGCGGCTGGTGTAGCCGGCAGGGTTGAGGCCGAAGGGGTACTCACCAGGCTCTTCCGAATTGTCACCTGACTTGGCAATAACCCGGTAACCCTTGGTACCACATGAGCTTGCTGCACTGGTGTAGCACTGGTCCCAGGAGGAGGACAGCCCGGAACAGTTGATGTGTAGTCCTTTTTTGCCCCGTTTCACTTCTGTCTTGGTGGTCGCAGCACAGCCAACAATGCTCACGACCATTAACAGTATCAAAATTTGCTTCATTACTATCCTTAATAGCCGCTTCGCAAAAAGGCTCGAAGCAGGCTCTACTCGCTCTCGGTTGTAGTTCAGCTGTCCCTGTCGAAATTCTCCATGCAGGACTTTCGTTTACGGCCTAAACATGGCCTAAAAGGGCGCCAAATACCAGCGCTACCTTTTAACCATCATCAGTCGGCCGGCACCAATGGTTTCGATTCATTACGCATCGTCAGGGTGGCACCGATGGAGGCCAGAATGATGCAGGTGATGGCCATCCATTGCGCGAGTGACAACTGTTCTTGCAGGAAGATCAGCCCGGAAAGCGCACCGAATGCAGGTTCGATACTCATCAGGGTGCCGAAGGTGCGCGCGGGAAGGCGCGTGAGCGCGACCATTTCCAGGGTATAGGGCAAGGCTGTGGAGAGTACCGCGACTGCGATTGCAACCGGGATCAATGCGGGCGTCAGCAGTGCGGCGCCGGCGTGAACGATGCCGATTGGCGCAACAAACAAGGCAGCGATCATTACGCCGAGGGCTGCGGTTTGGACGCCATTGTCGTTGCCGGCTTTTTGGCCAAACAGAATGTAGAGCGCCCAGCAAATGCCAGCGCCCAGGGCGTAGGCGGCACCGGTCAAGTCGATACCGCTGCTGGTACCTCCCGTTGGGATCAGCAGCAGAAGACCTGCGACCGCAAGCCCAATCCATAGAAAGTCCACCGCTCGGCGCGACGCGTAAAGGGCGACGGCGAGTGGCCCTGTGAATTCCAGCGCTACCGCGATGCCCAGGGGCACTGTGCGCAACGACATATAGAAGAGGAAGTTCATGCCGCCCAGGGCCATCCCATAGATGACCACGGTACGCAGCGACTTGGCTGTCAGCGTGGCGCGCCACGGGCGTAATACAAGCAGCATGATCACGCTGGCGAAAATCAGGCGAAGGGTGGTCGTGCCCTGTGCGCCGACGATGGGGAACATACTTTTGGCCAGAGAGGCGCCGGACTGGATGGACGCCATGGCGATCAGCAGCAGGCCGACAGGAAACAATGCCGAGGCCAGGGCACGGGGTGGGGTGGTCATTAAAGGCGTTCGTCCGAGGTTATATATAGAGAAGCAGAAGACGCTATGATGCTTAAGCGATCAGCAATGAGCAATATATTGCTCAACAATCTCTCGTGCACTGGTTATATAGGCGGGTTTTCTGGTTTTTTGGGCTTATTGCCAGAAAGTTCAAATTAACGGTTGACGGCAGATTCTGGACGTCTATAATTCGCCCCACTTCCGGCGCAGTCGAAACGAAAAACTCCTTGGTAAACAAAGAGTTATGCGAGATTTGACAGCGGGTTGCTTCAGTTCATCGAAGCCCAGAAGGAGTTGGTAGGGCGGTGTTGTTTGGCTCTATTAACGTTTCGATCTTCTCGGTCGAAAGCGGAGAAAAAGAGGTGTTGACAGCAGCGTGTAACGCTGTAGAATTCGCCTCCCGCTAACGAGAGATCGGAAGCGCAAGTGGTTGAAGTTGTTGAAGAATTCTTCGAAAACTTCTGAAAATAATCACTTGACAGCAAATGAGGCTGCTGTAGAATGCGCGCCTCGGTTGAGACGAAAGATCTTAACCAACCGCTCTTTAACAACTGAATCAAGCAATTCGTGTGGGTGCTTGTGGAG
>NZ_JBLZPT010000039.1:0-28566 GCF_049199985.1 Pseudomonas kitaguniensis | reverse complement strand
CTGGGCTTCGATGAACTGAAGCAACTCGCTGTCGAATCTCGCATAACTCTTTGTTTACCAAGGAGTTTTCCGTTTCGACTGCGCCGGAAGTGGGGCGAATTATAGACGTCCAGAATCTGCCGTCAACACCTTTTTTCACATTTCTGTCATATCGGTCAAAAACCCCGCAGAAACGCGAAAGCCGGCCCCAAGGGGGCCGGCTTTCAGCGCTCGACTTACAAGCTCGGGAACGCGAACTGCGACGCTTCATGGCTGGCCCGCTGCGGCCAACGCTGGGTGATCGCCTTGCGACGCGTATAGAAACGCACCCCATCCGGCCCATAAGCATGCAAGTCACCAAACAGCGAACGTTTCCAGCCACCAAAGCTGTGATACGCCACCGGCACCGGCAAAGGTACGTTCACCCCGACCATGCCCACTTCGATTTCGTCACAGAACAGCCGCGCAGCCTCGCCGTCACGCGTGAAGATGCACGTACCGTTGCCGTACTCGTGATCGTTGATCAGTTGCATCGCCGCTTCCAGGCTATTCACCCGAACCACACACAGCACCGGCCCGAAGATTTCTTCTTTATAGATACGCATCTCCGGCGTTACGCGGTCAAACAAGCTGCCGCCCAGGAAAAAACCCTGCTCATGCCCTGCAACACTCAAACCACGACCGTCGACCACCAGCTCGGCACCCGCCGCTACACCGTCTTCTATATAACCACTGACTTTATCCCGCGCCTGCCCCGTCACCAGTGGCCCCATGTCCAGACCACAAGAGGTGCCTGCGCCAATCTTCAGCGCTTTGACCTGCGGCACCAATTTGGCGATCAACGCATCCGCCACCTGGTCCCCCACGCACACCGCCACCGAAATCGCCATGCAGCGCTCACCGCACGAACCATACGCTGCGCCCATCAAGGCACTGACCGCATTGTCCAGGTCTGCATCCGGCATCAGTACCGCATGGTTCTTCGCCCCGCCCAACGCCTGCACGCGTTTGCCACGCTTGGTCGCTTCGGCGTAGATGTACTCGGCAATCGGCGTTGAGCCGACAAAGCTCAGCGCTTTCACTTGCGGCGCTTCGATCAGCGCATCCACCGCGCCCTTGTCGCCGTGCACCACACTCAGCACGCCTTTAGGCAAACCGGCTTCTTGCAGCAACTGCGCAATCAGCAGCGTGGAACTTGGGTCACGCTCCGAAGGTTTGAGGATGAAACAGTTACCGCAAACAATCGCCAGCGGGTACATCCACAGCGGCACCATCGCCGGGAAGTTGAACGGGGTAATGCCCGCCACCACACCCAGCGGCTGGAAGTCCGACCAGGCATCAATGTTGGGCCCGACGTTGCGGCTGTACTCGCCTTTTAAAATTTCCGGCGCCGAGCACGCGTACTCAACGTTCTCGATTCCGCGCTTCAATTCGCCGGCGGCGTCTTCCAACGTCTTGCCATGCTCTTCGCTGATCAATTGCGAGATACGCGCTTCGTTCTGCTCCAGCAATTGCTTGAAACGGAACATCACTTGGGCGCGCTTGGCCGGCGGGGTATTACGCCAGGCCGGGAACGCCGCCTTGGCCGAGTCGATTGCACGCTGAATGGTTTCACGGCTGGCCAGCGGCACCTGGTGAATCACCTGGCCAGTGGACGGGTTGTACACGTCGGCCGTGCGACCGTTTTCGGTGACCATCTCGCCATTGATCAAATGCTGGATAAGGCTCATGCAGGGCTCCTGAAAAGTTGTTCTATATAGAAGGAGAAATCAGTCGATCTTGTGCAGCACTTCGCCGACCGCGTCGAACAGGCGGTCCAGGTCCTGCGGCTTGCTGTTAAAGGTTGGCCCGAACTGCAAGGTGTCGCCGCCAAAACGCACGTAAAAACCGGCCTTCCACAAGGCTATGCCAGCCTCGAAGGGACGCACGATGGCATCACCGTCACGCGGGGCAATCTGGATCGCGCCGGCCAAACCATAGTTACGGATGTCGATCACGTTTTTGGAGCCTTTCAGCCCGTGCAGCGCATTCTCAAAGTGCGGGGCGACTTCGGCGACGCTCTGCACCAGGTTCTCTTTTTGTAACAGGTCCAATGCCGCCAGGCCCGCCGCGCACGCGACCGGGTGCGCCGAGTAGGTGTAGCCGTGAGGGAATTCCACCGCGTACTCAGGCGTCGCCTGGTTCATGAAGGTCTGGTAGATCTCGCTGCTGGCAATCACCGCGCCCATTGGGATCGCGCCGTTGGTGACTTGCTTGGCGATGCACATCAGGTCTGGGGTGACGCCGAAGCTGTCGGCACCGAACATCGAGCCGGTGCGGCCGAAACCGGTGATCACTTCGTCAAACACCAACAGGATATTGTGCTGGTCACAGATTTCACGCAGGCGTTTCAGGTAACCCTGCGGCGGCACCAACACGCCGGCAGAACCCGCCATCGGCTCGACGAACACCGCCGCGATGTTGGAGGCGTCATGCAGCTCGATCAGCTTGAGCAACTCATCGGCCAAGGCAATACCGCCCTGCTCCGGCATGCCACGCGAGAAGGCATTACTGGCCAGCAAGGTGTGCGGCAGGTGGTCGACATCCATCAGGCCCTGACCGAACAACTTACGGTTGCCGTTGACGCCGCCCAGGCTGGTACCGGCGATGTTCACGCCATGGTAGCCACGCGCGCGGCCGATCATTTTGGTCTTGGTCGCCTGGCCTTTCAGGCGCCAATAGGCACGCACCATCTTCACCGCGGTGTCGGCGCACTCGGAGCCGGAGTCGGTGAAAAACACGTGATTGAGGTTGCCCGGGGTCAGGTCGGTAATCTTTTCCGCCAGTTGAAACGACAACGGATGACCGTATTGGAAGCCCGGCGAGTAGTCCAGGGTGCCCAGTTGCTTGGAGACCGCAGCCTGAATTTCCTTGCGCGTGTGCCCGGCGCCGCAGGTCCACAGGCCCGACAACGAGTCGTACACCTTGCGGCCCTTGTCATCGGTTAACCAACTGCCTTCGGCGGCCACGATCAGGCGCGGGTCACGCTGGAAGTTGCGGTTAGCGGTGTAGGGCATCCAATGCGCATCCAACTTCAATTGGCTGGCCAGGGACGATGGTGCGGTTTCGGGCATGTTCATCAGCAAAACCTCGCGGGGCAAAAGGCAGCGGCGGGAATCAAAAAGCGTTGTTGCAGCTAAATTGCCACGCGGATAAAGTCGATGAAATGCAACTCTTCTAACCTTCAGTCAGGCCTTGACTAAACTATGAGCAGCCGTCGCCCCGACCCGTTGGCGCAAGTCAGCGACTTTGATATTCGCCTGCTGCGCATTTTTCGCAGCGTGGTGGAATGCGGCGGCTTCTCGGCGGCGGAAGCCGTGCTCGGCATCGGGCGTTCGGCCATCAGCCAGCAGATGGGTGACCTTGAGCAACGCTTGGGCCTGCGCCTTTGCCAGCGCGGGCGCGCCGGGTTTTCGCTGACCGAGGAAGGCCGCGAGGTCTACCAATCGGCACTTCAACTATTAAGTGCACTGGAAAGTTTTCGCACCGAGGTCAATGGCCTGCACCAGCACCTGCGCGGCGAGTTGATCATCGGTCTCACCGACAACCTCGTCACGCTGCCGCATATGCGCATCACCCACGCCCTGGCGCAGCTAAAGGAACGCGGCCCGGACGTGCAAATCCAGATCCGCATGATTGCGCCCAACGAAGTCGAACAAGGCGTACTCGACGGCGGCCTGCATGTTGGCGTGGTGCCCCAGGCCAGCGCGTTGTCCGGCCTGGAATATCAGCCGTTGTACAGCGAGCGTTCACTGCTCTATTGCGCGGTTGGCCACCCGCTGTTTTACGCCGACGATAAGCAATTGGACGACACCCGCGTCGACAGCCAGGACGCCATCGCCCCGACCTTCCGCCTGCCCGCCGAGGTCCAGGCGCACTACCAGGCGCTCAATTGCACCGCCAGCGCGTCGGACCGTGAAGGCATGGCGTTTCTGATTCTGACTGGCCGTTACATCGGCTACCTGCCCGACCACTACGCCAGCCTGTGGGTGCAACAAGGCCGACTGCGCGCGCTGAAACCGGCTACGCGTTTTTACGATTTGAGCCTCGCATCGGTCACGCGCAAGGGCCGTCGCCCTCATTTGGTGCTGGAGAGCTTTCTCGAAAGCCTGGCGTCAACGCGTTAGCGCGGGGCTCTTACAAAAACTTGAGCAACTGGACAGCTTTTTGCAAGGCACCACGCACCTTGAATTGTCCGCCTCGAGTTTGCCCGCCATGCCACCAGAATCTTCCAGCCCCAGCGACCTGATCTACGGCCTCAACGACCGACCAAAACCGATCCCCGCGGTACTCGCCGCGCTGCAGCATGTGCTGGCGGCGTTCGTCGGCATCATCACCCCGCCGTTGATCATCGGCTCTACGCTGGGCCTGACTGCCCATCTGCCTTACTTGATCAGCATGGCGTTGATGGTCTCCGGCGTCGGCACGTTCATCCAGGCGCGCAGGCCGTTTGGTATCGGTGCCGGGATGATCTGCCTGCAAGGCACCAGCTTTGCGTTTCTCGGCGCGGTATTGTCAGCGGGTTTTCTGGTGAAGCAACGCGGCGGCAGCCCGGAAGACATCATGGCGATGATCTTTGGCGTGTGCTTTTTCGGCGCGGCGGTACAAATCGTATTGAGCCGCTTTATCGGGCAACTGCGCCGGGTGATTACGCCGTTGGTCACCGGCATTGTGATCACGCTGATTGGTATCAGCCTGATCAAAGTCGGCATCACCGACCTCGGCGGCGGTTTTAATGCGCCCGACTTTGGCGCGCCGATCAACCTGGCGCTGGGCCTGTTCGTGGTGCTGACCATTATCCTGCTAAACCGCTCAAACACCCCGTGGGTGCGCCTCTCGGCCATCATCATCGGCCTGGCGTTGGGCAGCCTCGCGGCGTGGTTCAGCGGCAAACTGGTGCCCCAGGCGCTGCCCGATGTGCCATTGATCAGCCTGCCGATGCCGTTTCGTTTTGGTTTCAGCTTCGACTGGAGCGCCTTCCTGCCGATCGCGCTGATTTACCTGATCAGCAGCATCGAAACCGTCGGCGACCTGACGGCCAACTGCATGATCGCGCGCCAGCCCATCAGCGGCGCTTCTTATATAAACCGGCTCAAGGGCGGCGTTCTCGGCGATGGCGTCAGTTGCATGATCGCGGCCACCTTCAGCGCCTTCCCCAACACCACCTTCGCGCAGAACAACGGTGTGATCCAACTCACCGGCGTGGCCAGCCGTTACGTCGGCCTGTATATCGGCGTGCTGCTGTTTGGCCTCGGTTTGTTTCCGTTGATCGGCGCCGTGCTGCAGCAAATCCCCAAACCGGTATTGGGCGGCGCTACGTTGGTGATGTTCGGCAGCGTGGCCGCGGCCGGTGTGCGCATCCTCGCCCAAGCGCCGCTGGACCGGCGCAGCATGCTGATCATCGCCACCTCGTTCGGCGTCGGCCTGGGCATTGCCGCACAACCGAACTTATTGCATTTGATGCCAAGCCTGGTGCAGAACCTGTTCGACTCCGCCATCACCAGCGGCGGCATCACCGCCATCGTGTTGTGCCTGTTACTGCCTGAAACCAAAACCACCGCCGCTGCCGCAAATCACGCGGCGGAGAGCGACACACTGGAACCGCTTTAACGGTTTTATTGCATCGGGACTTGTCTGAGGCTTGAGGGTGAGTTATCTGTGCACACGTCGTCTCTATCGATCAGCACGGAAACCTCACATGAGCCTCGAAGTTCCTGCCCACAGCAACCACGTCGGTAAACCCGCCAGCCGCATTCGGCAAAAGAACGAACAAGCGATTCTGCAGGCTGCTGAAGACGAGTTCGCGCGCCACGGCTACAAAGGCACCAGCATGAATACCATTGCTGCGAGTGCCGGGCTGCCCAAGGCTAACTTGCACTACTACTTCACCAACAAGCTCGGCCTGTATATCGCCGTGCTCAGTAATATCCTCGAACTGTGGGACAGCACCTTCAACGCGCTGACCGCCGAGGATGACCCGGCCGTGGCGCTCACCCGCTACATCCGCACCAAGATGGAGTTTTCGCGGCGCCAGCCACAGGCCTCGCGGATTTTCGCGATGGAGATCATCAGCGGCGGCGAATGCCTCACCGAATATTTCAGCCAGGACTACCGCGCCTGGTTCAGCGGGCGCGCGGCAGTGTTTCAAGCCTGGATCGACGCCGGCAAGATGGACCCGATAGACCCCGTACACCTGATATTCCTGCTGTGGGGCAGCACCCAGCACTACGCCGATTTCGCCACCCAGATCTGCCGTGTCACCGGTCGCACCAAGCTGACCAAGCAAGACATGGACGACGCCGGCAGCAACCTGATCCACATCATTCTCAAGGGCTGCGGCATCAAGCCAGCCCTCTAAACGAAGCGACTTATGCCTTTCACGCTCACCGGCCTTTGCGAATTTCGTGAAGAAATACGCAAAAGCCGCTTCATCACCCTCGCCGCGCCGATCACCAGCCCGCAAGACGCCCAAACGTTTTTCGAGCAACACAGCGACCTCAACGCCACGCACAACTGCTGGGCCTGGAAGCTGGCCGAGCAGTACCGCAGCAACGACGATGGCGAACCCGGCGGCACCGCCGGGCGACCGATCCTTGCGGCCATCGAAGCGCAGGGGTTTGATCAAGTCGCGGTGCTGGTGATTCGCTGGTACGGCGGCATCCAACTCGGCACCGGCGGTTTGGCCCGCGCCTACGGCGGCGGCGCGAATAAATGCCTGCAAAATGCCGAGCGCATCGAGCTGATCAGCCGCGTGCCGCTGAGCTGCGCCTGCGCGTTCGCCGAACTGAACCTGCTGAAACTGCGCGTTGCCGAACTCGGCGGGCTGGTGGTGGAAGAAACCTTCACCGCCAATGGCGTGGACCTGCAGCTTGCGCTGGGCGAGGCCCACATCGACACGCTGCAAACCCAACTGGCCGACCTCAGCCGTGGACGTATCCTGCTGCAACGCTGAAGCTGCTATGGTTGTACGCTGCTCTCCCCTGAACTGCGACTCTAAAGGAAGCCCTTCATGCCTACGCCAAAAACCGCACTGATCATCGGCGCCTCACGCGGGCTGGGCCTCGGCCTGGTCAAGCAATTGCTCCAGGACGGCTGGGACGTGACCGCCACGGTGCGTGATCCGAGCAAGGCCGACGCGCTCAAAGCCGCCGGTAATGTACACATCGAGAAGTTGGACATGGACGATCAGCAAGCCGTGATCGCCTTGAGCCAGCGCCTTAAAGAGCACACCTTCGACCTGCTGTTCGTTAACGCCGGCGTCAAAGGCCCGGCCAACCAGGAACCTGGCCACGCCACTTTGGCGGAAGTCGGCCAACTGTTTTTCACCAACGCCGTGGCGCCGATCAACCTGGCCCAGCGTTTTGTCGGGCAGATCCGCAAAGACAGCGGCGTGCTCGCCTTCATGAGTTCGGTGCTGGGCAGCGTGACCATCCCGGACGGCGCCGACCTGGCGCTGTACAAGGCCAGCAAGGCCGCGCTCAACTCCATGACCAATAGCTTTATCACCCAACTCGGCGGGCAAAAACTCACTGTGCTGTCATTGCACCCGGGTTGGGTCAAAACCGACATGGGCGGCGAAAACGCCAGCATCGACGTCGAGACCAGCGTGCGCGGCCTGATCGATCAGGTGAACGCCTACACCGGTAAAGGCGGCCATCACTTTGTGGACTACAAAGGCGACACCATCGCCTGGTAAAAAAGGTGGGAGGGGCTTGCTCCCTCCCGCTAAACTACCCACCTCGCCCGCAACGGCGACCCTGGATCAGCAGACAGGGCAACACTGAGCTGGCAAACCTGAACCCATCATTCAGAGGAGCCGGCCAATGCCTGCGACCCGTATCTGGTTAAAAAACCCCCTCGCGATTTTCACTGCCAATGGCCTCGACGCGCGGGGTGGCCTGGTGTTGCAAGACGCTGTGATCACCGAGGTACTCGCCTTGGGCCAACAACCCGCACAGCCCTGTGCGCAGGTGTTCGATGCGCGCGAACATGTAGTCCTGCCCGGTTTGATCAACACGCATCACCACTTCTACCAAACCCTGACCCGCGCCTGGGCGCCGGTGGTTAACCAGCCATTATTCCCCTGGCTGAAAACCCTGTACCCGGTGTGGGCCAGGCTGACCCCGGAAAAACTCGCGCTCGCCTCCAAAGTCGCCTTGGCTGAACTGCTGCTCTCTGGCTGCACCACGGCGGCGGATCACCACTACCTGTTTCCCGACGGCCTGGAAAACGCCATCGAAGTGCAAGTACACAGCGTGCGCGAGTTGGGCATGCGCGCCATGCTCACGCGCGGGTCCATGAGTTTGGGCGAAGCCGATGGCGGCCTGCCGCCGCAGCAAACCGTGCAACAAGGCCACGTGATCCTCGACGACAGCCAACGCCTGATCCGCACCTACCACGAGCGTGGCGACGGCGCGCACATCCAGATTGCGCTCGCGCCCTGCTCGCCGTTTTCGGTGACGCCGGAAATCATGCGAGCCAGCGCCGAACTGGCCGACAGCCTCGACGTGCGCCTGCACACGCACCTGGCGGAAACACTGGATGAAGAAGACTTCTGCCTGCAGCGCTTCGGCCTGCGCACCGTTGACTACCTCGACAGCGTCGGCTGGCTCGGCCCGCGCACTTGGCTCGCGCACGGGATTCATTTCAACCCGGATGAAATCGCCCGCCTGGGCGCCGCCGGCACCGGTATTTGCCATTGCCCAAGTTCGAACATGCGCCTGGCTTCGGGCATCTGCCCAACCCTCGACCTGCTCGCGGCCGGTGCGCCGATCGGCTTGGGCGTCGACGGCTCCGCCTCCAACGACGCGTCGAACATGATCCTTGAAGCGCGCCAGGCCCTGTACATCCAGCGCCTGCGTTATGGCGCAGAAAAAATCACCCCCGACGGCGTACTGGGCTGGGCGACTAAAGGCTCGGCGCAGTTGCTCGGTCGTACCGATATTGGTGAGTTGGCAGTAGGCAAACAGGCTGACTTGGCGCTGTTCAAGCTCGACGAGCTGCGCTTTTCGGGCAGCCACGATCCGATTTCAGCGCTGCTGCTGTGCGGCGCCGACCGCGCGGACCGGGTGATGGTGGCGGGCAAGTGGCGCGTGATCGACGGCCAGATCGAAGGCCTCGACCTCAAAGGCCTGATCGCCGATCACAGCCAGGCGGCGCGCCAACTGATCGCCGCAAGCTAGCCCAACAAAAATCAACTGTGGGAGCGGGCTTGCTCGCGATTGCGGTGTGTCAGTTGAAAATACTTATCTGACACACCGCAATCGCGAGCAAGCCCGCTCCCACAAAGGGCGGCCCATATGGGTTGAGCGCTTACAGCCCGAGCAGCGACAGCATGATAAACGTCGCAAACAACACAAAATGCGTCATGCCTTCGATAGCGTTGGTTTCGCCATCGTTGAGGTTGATCGCGCTGACGATCAGCGTGATAAACACCATCACCGTTTGCACCGGCGTCATCGCCATCTGGAACGGCTGGCCCGTGTAAAGCGCCATGGCTTCCATCACCGGCACGGTCAGGATCACCGTCGACAACGACGCGCCCAAGGCGATGTTCACCACCGATTGCATGCGGTTGGCCAAGGCTGCGCGCAATGCGGTCAAAATCTCCGGCGCCGCCGAAATCGCCGCCACCACAATCGCCGTAATCACCGGCGGTGCGCCCGTACCTTCAAGGCCCAAGTCGAGGGTTTTGGACATCACTTCGGCCAGCGCGCCGATCACCACCACGCCAAACACCAGCGTACCAATCGAGAACGCCAGGTTGACCGGCGCTTCCTCTTGCTGTTCTTCCGGCTGCTTCTTGCGGCGTTTTTCCGGGTAGCTGTAGCTGAAGAAATAACTGTGCGGGCCCACCTGCATGCGCAGGAACAAGGTGTAGAGCACCACCATCGCGCCGATGGTGAAGGCCGAGTAAATTTTCCAGTCGGCCTCGGGGATAAATTCCGGCACCACCATCGACACACCCATGGCGGTGAGGATCATCACGCTGTAGGTACGCGCCGAATCATCGTTGTAGGACTGTTCGCCATGCTTGATGCCGCCCATCAGCGCAGCCAGGCCGAGGATGCCGTTAATGTCGAGCATCACCGCTGAATAAATCGTGTCGCGCACCAACGTCGGCGAAGGCTCGTTGCTCATCATGATCGCCAGGATCACCACTTCCACCAGCACCGCAGCCAGCGTCAGGATCATGGTGCCGTAGGGGTCGCCGACTTTTTCCGCCAATTGTTCGGCATGGTGAGCCACGCGCATCGACGCCATAACGATAAAGCCAATCAGCGCTAAACCGGCGAGCAGCGCCACCATCTGCCCGCTGTGCAGCATAAAATGCTCCAGCGGGTAGGCGGCGACGGCGGCAATCAGCGCCAGCAGCATGTATTTTTCTTGCTTGAGGGATGTGAGCATTCCGGGCCTTATTGAACGGTGAATCAGTCATTGATGGTGTACAGACTGCACCACGCCGCTAACGTTTCGTTACATCTTGGTTCGCACGGCCCTTGCGCGAATAAGCCAAAACTCTCCTGCTGGTCAGGTTTTGCCGATTATTTCAGCCATGGCCTGTAGAATGCCGCCATTGCACCTGATGAGAATTTAGACATGTACGATTGGCTCAACGCCCTGCCCAAGGCTGAATTGCACCTGCACCTGGAGGGCTCGCTGGAGCCTGAGTTGATGTTCGCCCTGGCCGAACGCAACAAGATTGCGCTGCCGTGGAACGACGTCGACACCCTGCGCAAGGCCTACGCCTTCAACAACCTGCAGGAATTTCTCGACCTGTATTACAAGGGCGCCGATGTGTTGCGCACCTCTCAGGACTTCTACGACCTGACCTGGGCCTACCTGCTGCGCTGCAAGGCTCAGAACGTGATCCACACCGAGCCGTTCTTCGACCCGCAAACCCACACCGACCGTGGCGTGCCGTTCGAAGTGGTGCTTAACGGCATCGCCGCTGCACTCAAAGATGGCGAGCAGCAACTGGGCATCACCAGCGGTTTGATCCTGAGCTTCCTGCGCCACTTGAGCGAAGCCGAGGCTGAAAAAACCCTCGACCAGGCGCTGCCGTTCCGTGACGCGTTTGTGGCCGTCGGCCTCGACAGTTCGGAAATGGGCCACCCGCCTAGCAAGTTCCAGCGCGTGTTCGACCGTGCCCGCCACGAAGGCTTCCTCACCGTCGCCCACGCGGGCGAAGAAGGCCCGCCCGAGTACATTTGGGAAGCCATCGACTTGCTGAAAATCCAGCGCATCGACCATGGCGTGCGCGCCATTGAAGATGAGCGCCTGATGCAGCGGATCATCGACGAACAGATCCCGCTGACCGTGTGCCCGCTGTCCAACACCAAACTCTGCGTGTTCGACGACATGGCCCAGCACAACATCCTCGACATGCTTGAGCGTGGCGTGAAGGTGACAGTGAACTCGGATGACCCGGCGTACTTCGGCGGCTATGTGACCGAGAACTTCCACGCGCTGTACACCTCGCTGGGCATGACCCAGGACCAGGCCAAACGCCTGGCGCAGAACAGCCTGGATGCGCGGTTGGTAAAGCCGTAACAGGTAAAACACAGCCCCATTAAACACAGACCAAAAATGTGGGAGCCAGCCAGCTCCCACGGTTGTTTTGTGTTGGCGATTAAAGTTCGGTGAGTTCTTCCAGGGTTTTGCCTTTGGTCTCCATCCCGAATAACCACACCACCAGCGCAGCGATTGCAAAACACAGCGCGCCCAAGGCAAACACGCCGCCCTGCCCGGTCATCGGGAACACCAAACCGGTGACCAACGGCCCGAGCAATGACCCCACCCGGCCAATCGCCGAAGCAAACCCGGAACCGGTGGCCCGCGCCGAGGTGGGGTACAACTCTGGCGTGTAGGTGTAGAGCACCGCCCACATGCCAAACAAAAAGAACTGCATCAACAGCCCCGAGGTAATCAACAGCCCCACGTTGCCGCCAAACACTGCACTTTGCCCATACAGAAACGCCATCACCCCGCCGCCCAGCAACGTCACGATACACACCGGTTTACGCCCCCAGCGCTCCACCAGCCAGGCCGCCATCAAGAAGCCTGGAATCCCGCCGAGTGAAATAATTACCGTGTAATACACTGACTGGGTCACGGCAAAACCGGATTGCTGCAACAACGCACTCAACCACGAGGTCAGCCCGTAAAAGCCGAGCAACGCAAAAAACCAGACACTCCAGATCATCATCGTGCGCTGGCGGTACTGCACTGACCACAGCTGCTGAAACGCCGAGAAAAAAGTCCCCGGCACACTTTCAACCCGTGGCATTGCCACCGGTTCGGGCAAGTCTGCGCGCCCCAGTGAATCGCGCACTTTTTGCTCAATGCCCTGCAACACCTTATCCGCCTCGGCATGCCGACCCGCCTGTTCCAGCCAGCGCGGCGACTCCGGGATAAAAAACCGAATCGCCAACACAAACACTGCCGGCACTGCCAACACCAAAAAGATGTCACGCCAACCGATCACCGGCAGCAAAAAGTACGACAGCACACCCGCCGCCACAAAACCCAACGGCCAAAACCCATCCATCAGGGCGATATAACGCCCGCGCCCCTTGGCCGGAATCAGTTCCGACAGCATCGACTGCGCAATCGGAAACTCCATGCCCATGCCGATTCCCAACAAGATGCGAAACAGCGTCAGCGTCTCCAGCGTTTGCGCCGTGGAACACAGGTAACTGGCGATGCCCCACAACACGATGCTCCATTGGAATACCGGCTTGCGACCAAAACGATCCGCCAGCATTCCGGACAAAGAAGCGCCGAGCACCATGCCAAAAAAACTCGAACTGGCGAGCAAACCGGCCTGGGCCGTGCTCAGGCCGAACTCGGTTTTGATCGAGCCCAACAGAAAGGTCATCATCGCCAAGTCCATGGAGTCGAACAAAAACGCCAGGGCGATGATGATAAAGATGATTCGGTGGTAACCGCTGATGGGCAACCGTTCCAGCCGTTCCGCTGCGCTATAGCCATGCATACCCATGCCGCACCCCCTGTGTGAAAAACCCCTCGGTGAGTGTGCGGCATCGTTTTCGCAGGTTATTGCTGGATGCGACCTGACTGATACTCTGAACGACGCTGAGCGCCTAGGCCGCAACCAATTGGTTGATGCGCGCAAGCCCGCTGTCGGTGACCAGCAAGGCGCGCGACTCGCTGACCACGCTGATCCAGCCGGACTGTAAAAAAAGTTGCAACAGCCCCGCCCCCAATGCGCCACCCAAGTGCGGTTGCTGCTGGCTCCAGTCAAAACAGTCGCAGGCAACCGGCGAGGCCAACGCCTGGGTAAAAATGCCCACCCCCGCCAGGCGTTTCACCCCTGCAACGGTAACGCCGGTACGCAGTTCATGCCGGTCGATCCAGCCTGCGGCGATCAACCGCTGGTACAGCCCGGCGGCCAGCTCACCGCCCAAGTGGCCGTGGCATAAGCGGGCTCGCCGCAAAGGCGCTGGCGCCAGCAAGGCCTGCGGCAAAACATCCGGCGTGCTGCGCGCGGCACTGGCAACGGTGGTATTGGCCAACGCGTCGATGGCGGTACTGACATCGGTGGCCGCCACGCGAAACAGCCGCTTGCCGCGCAGCGCCTCGATGCGCAGCAAACCGCCTGCGGTGAGCCTGGATAAATGCGCGATTGTCGATGCCGACGACAACCCGGCCAGCGTCGCCAGCTCCTCTGCAGACTTGGCCGAGCCGTCCATCAAGGACCAGAGTATGGCGGCGCGTTTGGGCTCGCAGAGCAAGCTGGCGATCTGGCTGATGCACGGTGCTGATTCCATGTATTCACTCCTTGTTAAATCATTTATCTGCTGCGGTTGGAACCAAAGTATAGGGGCGCAAACCCTCGATTCCGCGGCGTCTGACAGCGCAGAAAGGGACAGCACCTGAGTGAAATTTCCGGCTTTTGTGCAAGCTATTGCGCAGTGTTCAATCGCCCCGGCCATTGCGCCGTCAAATTCGCACAGCGGGACACGAGCATTTCGCGCAGCAAGTTGATCGGCTTGCTCAATTGCGCGCGATGCGCGCACAGCAGATTCAGCGGCGTATGCTCGCCGCGCAGTTCCGGCAGAATCACGCGCAAGCGCCCGGCCAGCACGTCGCAGCTCACATCCAGCCAGGATTTGTAGGCGATACCGACACCCGCCACCGCCCAGCGGCGCACCACGTCGGCGTCGTCACTGAAACGGTCACCGCTGACTGTCAGGCTGACTTCGCGCTTGCCGTCGTGAAAAGCCCAGTGGTCATGCACGCGGCTGCCGAGCATATACAGCAAGCAATTGTGCTGGGCCAATTGCTCCAAATGCCGCGGTTCGCCATACCGGGCAAGGTAGCTGGGGGCGGCACACAGCACGCGCACATTGTGTGGGGCGATAGGCAGCGCGATCAGGCTGGAGTCTTCGGGCTCGCCGTAACGCAGGGCGATGTCCACCGGCTGGCGGAACAGGTCGGCGATTCGGTCGCCCAGCAGCAGGCGTACGCTCAGTTGCGGGTACTCACGCTGGAACTCATCCAACCATGGCAACAGCTGGTTACGCCCCAAATCCGAAGGCGCCGACAGTTGCAGCACGCCGCTGACGTGGTCCTGGCCACTGGCCAATAAGCGCCGCCCCTCGTCCAGCGAGCTCAACGCGGCACGCGCGTATTCCAAAAAGCCTTCACCTTCAGCGGTCAGGCGCAGGCTGCGGGTGGAGCGTGCCAGCAGGCGCGCGCCGAGTTGCTGCTCGATGCGTTTCAAGGCCGCGCTGGCCACCGCAGGCGACAGGTCCATGACCCGCGCAGCGGCCGACAAACTGCCCAAGTCGGCGGCGCGCACAAACAACTGCAAATCATCAAAACGCAGCATGCATCCGCCTCATTATCAAAATTCCATTGAAACAGACTGCTGTTTTAGCGGCTTTTATCTTCGCGGGAAATAGCCAATTATCTGCCCATCCCGTTCATTACGTGTCAGGAGTTGAATATGCCCACTGCGTTTAACGTTATCGCCACGCTGATCGCCAAACCCGGCCAACACGCCACGCTGGAACCCATGCTGCGCGAACTGCTGGAGCCGACCCGGGTAGAACCCGGTTGCGAGCAATACGACCTGTACCAAGACCTGAAACACCCCGAGACCTTTTACATGCTCGAACGCTGGAGCGACGACGCGGCGCTGGCCGATCACGACCAAAGCGCGCATATCCTGAGTTTCCGCGCCAAGGCCGCCGACGTGCTTGAACACGTCGACATCAAGCGCCTGAACTTCCTCGCCTGATCACCGCCCTTTTCCCGGAGCCCTCATGAAAGCTATTGCCTACTACGCCTCACTGCCGATCACTGACGCAAAATCCCTGCAAGATATTCAACTGCCCGAGCCGGTCGCTGGCCCGCGCGACCTGCTGGTGGAAGTCAAAGCCATCTCGGTCAACCCGGTGGACACAAAAGTGCGCCACAACGTCGCCCCGGAAAATGGCGACCCCAAGGTACTGGGTTGGGACGTGGCCGGTGTGGTCAAGGCGGTCGGCAGTGACGTGACACTGTTCAACGTCGGCGACAAGGTCTACTACGCAGGTTCCCTGGTGCGCCCCGGTGGCAACAGCGAACTGCACACGGTGGATGAACGCATCGTCGGCCATATGCCCAAGAGCCTGAGCTTCAGCGACGCCGCCGCGCTGCCGCTGACCGCCATCACCGCCTGGGAATTGCTGTTTGAGCGCCTGCAAGTGCGTGAAGGCAAAGACGACGAGGGCCAGAGCTTGCTGATCGTCGGCGCCGCCGGCGGTGTGGGTTCGATCCTGACCCAATTGGCCAGCCAACTGACTGCGCTGAAAGTCATCGGCACCGCCTCGCGCCCCGAAACCCAGGCATGGGCCAAGGCACTCGGCGCCGACCTGGTGATCGACCACAGCCAGCCGTTGAGCGAAGCGCTGAAAGCGGCCGGCCACCCGCACGTCACCCACGTTGCCAGCCTGACCCAGACCGACCATCACTTGAGCCAATTGGTGGAAGCCCTGGAACCTCAAGGCAAACTGGCGCTGATCGACGATCCCAAAGCGCTGGATGTCAGCTCACTCAAGCGCAAGAGCCTGTCATTGCACTGGGAGTTCATGTACACGCGCTCGATGTTCGAGACGCCGGACATGATCGAACAGCACCACCTGCTCAACCGTGTAGCGGAACTGATCGACGCCGGCACCTTGAAAACCACGGTAGGCGAACACTTCGGTGTGATCAACGCAGAAAATCTGCGCCGCGCCCACGCGCTGCTGGAGAGCGGCAAGGCCAAGGGCAAGATCGTGTTGGAAGGGTTTTAAAAAACGGCTGTCAGTGTCGTCTGTTATTGCTGTGGGTAATGGACGACACCGCTAGTCAGAGAGTTGATCTTTGTAATATGTGTGAACGCGTACGGGTTTATATTGGCCGCCTTTGCCACGATTCTTTTACGTAAGGAAGTCAGCAATGAAAATCCTGATAAAAGCGTTAGCAAAATCCCCCGGCGCCAAATGGCAGGTTCGTCTCGACGGCGACGCGTTCACCTTCCGCAGCGAGGCCGAGGCCCGCGCCTTCGCCGACACCCTGCAAGCGCGTATCCAGGCGCCCCATCGTTTCCCGCTTGGCCAGCAACGCTCCGCCGCTGGCTGACCCGCCGTTCAGACCTGCGCTTGCGCGGCTCTCGCCCGTTGCAGGCGCTGGGTCGACACGGCCACCGTCACCGCCAACACACCGCACAAGCTGATGACCATCGCCATCGGCATCGCCGTGCCGTCGTGCAACACGCCGACCAATGACGCCGCCCCGGCCGCCACACCGAACTGAATGCAGCCGAGCAATGCCGAGGCACTGCCGGCGCGAGCACCTTGCCCGCTCATGGCGCAAGCCGAGGTGTTCGGCAAAATACAGCCCAAACTGGCGATGCAAATAAACAGCGGCACCAGCAATGGCCACAGCGCGTCGGTGCGCAAGGCGGTGACACCGAGCAAGGTTAACGCCGCCAGCACATACACCCACACGGTGCGCGAGAGCAAAAACGCCGGGCCGCGTTTAGCCAGCAACCGCGCGTTCAACTGCGCCACCAAAATAAAGCCCGCAGCGTTGGAGCCAAATACCCAGCCGTAATGCTCGGCAGGCACGCCATACAATTTGATGAAGACGAACGGTGAACCGGCGATGTAGGCAAACATCCCGGCAATCGAGATGCCGCCGGTCAGGGCGTAACCGAGGTAAACCCGGTCCGAGAGCAGCCCGGCATAGCGGCGCAGCGAGCCGGACAAAGGCTGGCGCGGCTTGTCGGCCGGGAACGTTTCGGGCAACCCGACCGCCACCGCGATGGCCGCCATCACGCTGAACATCGACAACGCCAGAAAAATCGATTGCCAGCCCCACAACCCAACCATCACCCCGCCCGCCAGCGGCGCGAGGATCGGCGCCAGGCCGGTCACCAGCATCAGTTGCGAATACACCTTGGCCGAGCCCACCGCATCACATTTATCGCTGACCACTGCCCGCGAAATCACCATGCCCGCACAACCGCCGAGCGCTTGCACAAAACGCGCGCCGATCAGCCACTCCAACGACGGCGCGTAGGCGCAGGCAAAGGACGCCAACGTAAACAGGACCACACCGCTGAGCAGCGGGCCACGCCGACCAAAGCGGTCGGCCAGCGGGCCGTAGACCAATTGGCCAATCGCCAGGCCGCCGAAATACACCGCAAGGGTCAACTGGATATGTTTTTCGTCGGTTGCAAAGGCCGTCGCCATGGCCGGGAAGCCTGGCAGATAAAAGTCGATCGCCAGCGGCGCAAAAGCGCTCAAGGCGCCCAGAATCAGGATTATGCGGAGGTTCATCAGACACCCAAGTGAGTCGGCAGCCCGACAGTCTAGCCGCGCTTGGGTGCCGTGAACATAACGATAGCTCGCTAACTATCAGAAACTTCAAACCGGCGTGGCGGTGTAGCCTTCTTCGCTGATCAGGCTGATCACTTGGTCGGCAAACAGGCGACTTTCAACCGCGACTGTTTTCGCCGCCAGGTCGACGTTCACGCTCGCCGTCGGGTCCTGGCTGTGCACCGCCTGGGTTACCGCCCGAACACAATGGCCGCAGGTCATTCCTTCAACGCTGAATACGTGCATCACATGACTCCTTTAATGAGGGTGAGCGCAGTGTCGACCTTGCCACGATGGCAAGGTCAAGCGTCTAAACGTAGCGCTTAAACGATGCGCCGGGCTGGTATTCGGTCGCAGCCTCGGCCAAGCTTCATTTCTCTTGGATATGAATCATGGAGCATTGCCATGCGCTGGTCGTTTTTTAGCCTTATCGGCCTGTTGAGTTTGTCTGCCGCTGCGCCCATGGCGAGTGCCGATCAAGACTATGCGGTGCTGATCATTTCCCGCGAGCGCCTTGAAGTGCCGACCAACTGCGAAATCGGCCTGTACATTCAGGACCAACTGGCCGGGCGCCTGTTCCAGGAACAGTCCACCTCGTTCAACTTGCCCGCAGGCGACGTGTCGCTGCGCCTGAAGTTGCTGCCGGGGCAATCTGCCGGCTGCCTGCCGGGCCTGCTGGCGCCACCGGCGCAGAACATCACGCTGAAGGCCGGTGATGTGCGCAAGTTGCGTATCGCCCAAGGCCCGGACGGTATGTACCTGAAACCTGCCGCGCTGGAATATTAAACACGCTTGACCTTCCCCACAGGTCAAGGTTGATCATAAGGGCAACTTCTCTCGGAGAGCTGCCCCATGACCCGACCCACCACGTTTGATCTGCCGATCAGCGGCATGACCTGCGCCAGTTGTGCTGGCCGAGTCGAACGCGCGCTGGGCAAGGTGCCGGGGGTGCAAAACGTCAGCGTCAACCTGGCCAACGAACGCGCACATGTCGACGTGCTGGGCCAAATAGACCCCAACGTATTGATCGCTGCCGTCGACAAAGCCGGCTACACCGCCACCCTGCCGCACAGCCAAACCGCCACCGATGCCAGCCAAACTCGGCGATTGCAGCGCGAGCGCGGGTGGCTGTTGCTCGCCATTCTGCTGGCGCTGCCGCTGGTAGTGCCGATGCTGGCAGCACCGTTCGGGCTGCACTGGATGCTTCCCGCCTGGGTGCAGTTTGCATTGGCCACGCCGGTGCAATTCATCGTTGGCGCGCGCTTCTATACGGCGGCCTGGAAAGCCGTGCGGGCCGGGGCTGGGAATATGGATGTGTTGGTGGCCATCGGCACCAGCGCCGGTTATGGCCTGAGCCTCTACACATGGCTCAGCGCGCCAGCGCGCACTGCGCCGCACCTGTATTTCGAAGCGTCCGCCGTGGTCATCGCCCTGGTGCTGCTGGGCAAATACCTGGAGAGCCGCGCCAAACGCCAGACCGCCAGCGCCATTCGTGCCCTCGAAGCCCTGCGCCCGGAACGCGCGATTCGCCTGCGCGACGGGCGCGAAGAAGACGTCGCGATCAGCGCGTTAAGGCTTGGTGATCAAGTGGTGGTCAAACCCGGCGAGCGCTTTCCGGTGGACGGCGAGGTGCTGGACGGCCAAAGCCATGCGGACGAGGCGCTGATCAGCGGCGAAAGCCTGCCGGTGCCGAAACAGCCCGGCGACCCAGTCACCGGCGGCGCCATTAACGGCGAAGGCCGTTTGCTGGTGTGCACGCGGGCGTTGGGCGCAGAAAGCGTACTGGCACGCATCATCCGTTTGGTGGAAGACGCCCAAGCGGCCAAGGCGCCGATTCAGGCACTGGTGGATAAAGTCAGCCAGGTATTCGTACCGGCGGTGCTGGTGCTGGCGTTGATCACGCTGGTGGGTTGGTGGCTCTACGGCGCGCCGCTTGAGAACGCGATCATTAACGCGGTGGCGGTGCTGGTGATCGCGTGCCCGTGCGCACTCGGCCTGGCCACGCCCACCGCGATCATGGCCGGCACCGGCGTCGCGGCGCGCTACGGCATATTAATCAAGGACGCCCACGTGCTGGAGCGCGCGCATGCAGTGAGCGCGGTGGTGTTCGACAAGACCGGCACACTCACCTGCGGCGCGCCGAAAATCGCCCATCTGGCGGCAGTCGATGGCGATGAGCGCCTGCTGTTGCAACAGGCCGGCGCGCTGCAACGCGGCAGCGAACACCCGTTGGCCAAGGCCGTGCTGGAGGCCTGCCGCGAGCAAGGGCTAAGCCTGGCGAATGTGAGTGCCAGCCAAGCCCTGGCCGGGCGTGGCATTGCTGGCACACTGGATGGCAAGCAACTGGCGCTGGGCAATCGCCGCATGCTCGAAGAACACGCGTTGAGCGCCGGGGACCTGGGCGCTAACGCAAGCCAGTGGGAAGCCGAAGGCCGCACGTTGTCGTGGCTCATTGAGCAAGGCGCACAACCGCGTGTGCTGGGGGTTTTCGCGTTTGGCGACACCCTCAAGCCCGGCGCCTTGGCGGCCGTGCAGCAACTGCGAGCGCAGCACATCAGCAGCCATTTGCTGACCGGCGACAATCGCGGCAGTGCACGGGTAGTGGCCGACGCGCTGGGCATCGACGACGTACACGCCGAAGTACTCCCGGCCGACAAAGCCGCCACGGTCGCCCACCTTAAACAGGGCGGCGTGGTGGCGATGGTCGGCGACGGCATCAACGACGCCCCGGCCCTGGCCGCCGCCGATATTGGCATCGCCATGGGCGGCGGCACCGATGTGGCCATGCACGCAGCCGGTATCACCTTGATGCGCGGCGACCCGCGCCTGGTGCCGGCCGCGCTGGAGATCAGCCGCAAGACTTACGCAAAAATTCGCCAAAACCTGTTCTGGGCCTTTGTGTATAACTTGATCGGTATTCCCCTGGCCGCGTTCGGCCTGCTCAACCCGGTGCTGGCCGGTGCGGCAATGGCCTTGTCCAGCGTGAGTGTGGTGGGCAATGCGTTACTGTTAAAAACCTGGAAACCCAAGGATTTGGAGGATCAACGCCCATGAATATCGGCCAGGCCGCTCGCCACAGCGGGTTGAGCGCAAAGATGATTCGCTACTACGAGTCCATCGGTTTGCTCAACGCTGCGCAGCGCACCGACAGCGGCTATCGCGTGTACAGCGCCGACGACTTGCACACGCTGGCGTTTATCAAGCGTTCGCGGGATTTGGGGTTTTCTTTGCAGGAAGTCGGCAAGTTGCTGACGTTGTGGCAAGACCGGCAACGCGCCAGCGCTGACGTGAAAGCCTTGGCGCGGGGGCATATTGAAGCGCTGAATCAGAAGATTCGCGAGTTAGGGCAACTGCGCGATACGTTGCAGGACTTGGTAGAGCACTGCCAGGGAGATCACCGGCCCGATTGCCCGATTCTCAAGGAGTTGGCTTCAGGTAACTGCTGCCTGACTGAATCCAACTGAATAAGTGCAAGACAAACGGTGGGAGGGGGCTTGCTCCCTCCCACCGTTTTTAGATCTTCCTGTACCTGAAGCTCACTGCATCCAGGGCGGTGGCGGTGGCTCGTCCGGTACTTTGCTCTGTGGCACATCATCCGCCGCGCGAATCGCTTGGCGACGCTCGTCATCCAGCCGTGCCGCTTCGATCTCGCGGATCACGCCATCAACGTCCGCCAACTCTTCCGGCTCGTCGAACTCGCCGGTCAAGATGCTCGCCGGGTGCAAGGTGCCGGCTTCGTACAACGCCCACATTTCCTTGGCGTACTTGGTCTTCTTAAGCTCCGGGGCAAAGCGCCCGAAGTAGGAAGCCATGTTGCCCACATCGCGCTCCAGCATGCTGAACGCGTGGTTGTTGCCCGCAGCATCGACCGCTTGTGGCAGGTCGATAATCACCGGGCCGGTCGGCGTGAGCAGCACGTTGAACTCGGAGAGGTCACCGTGCACAAGGCCGGTACACAGCATCAGCACGATCTGCGAAATCAGGAAGGCGTGGTATTCGCGCGCCTGATCGGGCTCCAGCGTCACATCGTTCAGGCGCGGCGCAGCATCGCCGTACTCGTCGGCCACCAGCTCCATCAACAGCACGCCTTCAAGGAAGTCGTAAGGCTTGGGCACGCGAACGCCCGCACCGGCCAAGCGGAACAGCGCCGCTACTTCAGCGTTCTGCCAGGCATCTTCGGTTTCTTTCTTGCCGAATTTGGAGCCCTTGGCCATCGCCCGGGCCTGGCGACTGTTACGCACCTTACGGCCTTCCTGGTATTCGGCCGCCTGACGAAAGCTTCGTTTATTCGCCTCCTTGTAAACTTTGGCGCAACGCAATTCGTTGCCACAGCGCACCACATAAACAGCTGCTTCTTTACCACTCATGAGTGGGCGCAGCACCTCGTCGACCAGACCGTCCTCGATCAGGGGTTCAATGCGTTTAGGAGTCTTCATCAGCTTTTATTGTGGGTCCTTTATTACCAAATACGCGTATGGCACTCGTTATACGGCAATCCACTCGCCGGTGGGAGGGGCTACCGACCTTTGACGCGTTAAGAATGCATTCAATATGCCAATTTTTTGCTTGATTCAGCGCTCGATAATCGCCGTGACACCCTGCCCGCCAGCGGCGCAGATCGAAATCAGCCCGCGCCCCTTGCCCGCCGCGTCGAGCAACTTGGCCAAGTTGGCGACGATACGCCCGCCGGTGGCGGCAAACGGATGACCGGCGGCCAGCGAACTGCCCTTGACGTTGAGCCGGCTGCGGTCGATGGCGCCCAACGGCGCGTCCAGGCCCAGACGCGTCTTGCAATAGTCGGCATCTTCCCAGGCCTTGAGCGTGCACAACACCTGGGCGGCAAACGCTTCGTGAATCTCGTAGTAATCGAAGTCCTGCAAGGTAAGGCCGTTTCTCGCCAGCAAACGCGGCACCGCGTACACCGGCGCCATCAACAAGCCTTCGGCGCCGTTGACGAAGTCTACTGCTGCGGTTTCACCGTCACGCAAATACGCCAGAATCGGCAAACCGCGCTCCTTGGCCCAGGCTTCACTGCCCAGCAGCACCAACGCCGCACCATCGGTGAGCGGCGTCGAGTTACCGGCCGTCAGCGTGCCCTTTTCGCTGCGCTCGAACGCCGGTTTAAGGCTGGCAAGTTTCTCCAGGGTCAGGTCGGGGCGCAGGTTATTGTCGCGGGTAAGGCCAAGAAACGGCGTGAGCAAATCGTCGTGCCAGCCTTCGGCGTAGGCCGCGGCCATTTTCTGGTGGCTTTCCAAGGCTAACTGGTCTTGCTCGGCGCGCGGAATCTGCCAGGTTTGCGCCATCAACTCGCAGTGCTGGCCCATCGACAGGCGCGTGCGCGGCTCGCCGTTGCGCGGCAACGCCGGCTTGAGGTGTTGTGGCCTAAGTTGTAACAAGACTTTTAATTTATCCGCCATGGATGTGCTGCGGTTGGCGTGCAACAAGAGCTTGCGCAGCCCTTCATTTATCCCGATCGGCGCATCGGAGGTAGTGTCGACGCCGCCAGCAATACCGCATTCAATCTGCCCCAAGGCAATTTTGTTGGCCACCAGCAACGCAGCTTCCAGGCCGGTGCCGCATGCCTGCTGAATATCGTAGGCTGGCGTTTGTGGCGAGAGGCGCGAGCCCAGCACGCATTCGCGGGTCAGGTTAAAGTCGCGCGAGTGCTTGAGCACCGCACCCGCCGCCACTTCGCCGATGCGCAGGCCGTGCAGGTTGTAGCGCTCGATCAAACCCTCCAGGGCAGCGGTCAACATCGCCTGGTTGCTCGCCGTGGCATAGGGGCCGTTGGAACGGGCGAAGGGGATGCGGTTGCCGCCTATAATCGCTACACGGCGCAATTGAGTCATGGAAAACTCCCTGAAGGTTGTGGGTTGAGTCTTTGAGACTAGCCTCAATCGAACGACTTTCACCTATCGATGGTCCACCGTTTGAACCCCAGCACTCGGAGAGCGTTCCATGTCTGACCGTTATATCGACTTCGCCAACTCAAGCCTCGGCCAACGCCTGGTCGCCGCCATTGGCCTGCCGTCACCGGTACGCCTGGAACGCTGGCAAGCCGGGCGCCTGCGCCCCGTGGAAGGCGCGCTGCTGCTGGGCGGTGGCGAACTGGCGGCCAAGGTGCTGCCCTTTGCGAACAAGCTCACCGACGCGATTTACAGCTACGGCCCTGCACCGCTGGCGGCGCCCGCGTGGATTCCGGGGCACGGCCCCAAGCTCAAAGCCGTGGTGTTCGATGCCAGCGCTTTGCAGCACACCGACCAGCTCAAGCAACTGCGCGAATTCTTTCAACCGCTGCTGAAAAATCTCGATCACAGCGCGCACGTGGTGATCCTTGGCCGTGCACCGGAAAGCCTCACAGACCCGTTCGCCGCCAGCGCCCAGCGCGCGCTTGAAGGGTTCAGCCGTTCATTGGCCAAGGAATTGCGCAGCGGCGGTGTGCTGCAGTTGCTGTATGTCGGCGACGGCGCCGAAGACCAACTGGAAGGCGCGCTGCGGTTTTTTCTGTCGCCGAAAAGCGCGTATATCTCCGGCCAGGTAATTCGCCTGCAGGCGTGCGCCACGCCGGTTGAGGACTGGACGCGCCCGCTGGCCGGGCGCCAGGCACTGGTCACTGGCGCCGCCCGCGGGATTGGCGCCGCCATCGCTGAAACTTTGGCGCGCGACGGCGCACAGGTCATCGTGCTCGACGTGCCCCAGGCCAAGGCCGACCTCGAAGCCCTGGCCGCGCGCCTCGGTGCCCGCGCCATCGCGCTGGATATTTGCGCTGAAGACGCTGCCACGCAGTTGATCGAACACCTGCCGGACGGCATCGACATCGTGGTGCACAACGCCGGTATCACCCGCGACAAAACCCTCGCGAACATGACCCCGGAGTACTGGGACGCGGTGCTCGCGGTCAACCTCAACGCGCCACAAGTGCTGACCAAGGCGCTGCTGGACAGCGGCACGCTGCACGACAACGGCCGCGTGGTGCTGCTGGCCTCCATCAGCGGCATCGCCGGTAATCGCGGGCAAACCAACTATGCCGCGAGCAAGGCCGGTTTGGTCGGCCTGGCGCAAGCGTGGGCGCCGTTGCTGGGGGAACGCGGGATCAGCATCAATGCGGTGGCGCCGGGTTTTATCGAAACCCAAATGACCGCGCACATCCCGTTTGCCCTGCGTGAAGCCGGGCGGCGCATGAGTTCGCTGGGCCAGGGCGGCTTGCCGCAAGACGTTGCCGAGGCGGTGGCCTGGCTCGGCCAGCCGGGTTCCGGTGCGGTCAGCGGCCAAGCGCTGCGGGTGTGCGGGCAAAGTCTACTGGGAGCATAAACATGGATTGGCAGACGTTAGGCAGTACGCCGTTGTTGCCGCCGTTGTATTGGCGCGCGGCGCTCAAGCGCAAGATCACCGGCATTACTTTGCCCGAACAGGGCTTGCGTTGCCGCGTGCGGGTGAACTCCACGGACGTGGCGGCCTACCGTAAAGTCTGCGGGTTTGCCGACAGCCCCATGCTGCCGGCGACGTATCCGCACATCCTCGCGTTCGGCCTGCAGATGCAACTGCTTACCGCAAAAAACTTCCCGTTCCCGCTGCTCGGGCTGATTCACCTGAGCAACCGTATCCGTATCCATCGGCCTTTGGGCGCCGTGAGTGATTTGACGGTGGCGGTGCACGCACAAAACCTGCAGCCACACGCCAAGGGCGCCACCTTTGAGGTGGTCACCGCCGTGGTCGACTCGCTCGGCCCGCTGTGGGAAGCCGAGAGCCGCATGCTCTGCCGGGGTGTAAAACTTGATGGCACGCCCACCGATCACACAGTGCCCAGCCCCACGCAGGTCAGCCACTTGACCGGCTGGAAGGCACCTGCCGACATTGGCCGGCGTTATGCCAGAGTGTCCGGCGATTACAACCCGATCCATCTGAGCGCACTGACCGCCAAACTATTCGGTTTTCCACAGGCCATCGCGCATGGCCTGTGGAACAAGGCGCACACCCTCGCCGTGATGGGCGAACACCTGCCTGCGGCGAATATCGAAATAGTCGTCGAGTTCAAAAAGCCGGTACGCCTGCCGAGTGAAGTGACTTTACTCAGCAGCGCGCCCGGCTCCAGTGGCGAACTGCTGTTAAAGGGCGCGGGCGATATTGAACACATGGTCGGCCGGTGGCGGCCGATTGCTTGAATACTCACCGGCCACGGTTTAACGCGGTGGGTAGTTGGAGAGGATTTTAGCCACGGTGGTGCGAATCGCATTGCTGCGGTCCTGCGGGTTGGGCGAGCTGGCCATCATCTGCTCGTCACTGCCGCGCCACACCAGCTTGCCGTCTTTGCCATCCAACAGGTCGATCTGCAGGGTCGCGACTTTGTAAGTGACATTGCGCGTTTCGTTGTACACCGGCGCGCCCCAATAACCATTCCACGGGCCACCCCAAGCGCCGCCGTAGTTGGTGGTGACTTGCTGCTGGCGATCTTCGACGATCAGGTAGGCCTGTATGTTCAGGTCGGCCTTGGCGCCTGCCGCTGCGGGGCGCAAACCGCGCTGGTCGAGTTGCTCGCCCACGGCCTGGCGCACACGTTGCTCGGTGAGGTCACTCTCGATGCGTGGATCATCCGGGCGATATTGCAAGGCCGGGCTTTTCCAGGCCCAACTGCGGTAGGCACCGAAATCACGGCTGGCGTCAAAATCGTGGTTAACCTGGCTGGTCTGGCAACCCCCCAACAACACAACAACAGCCAGTGCAGCGATGCGACGAAGCATGGTGTTTCTCCAAAAGACGATGTAAGCCTGAGATAAGAATAGCGGCTAACTGGGCGGGTAAGCGGTCATGGCCTTCTGCATCGCCTCGCGCAATGCATCAGCGCGCTCACTCAGGCTGCCCTGGCTGGCGGTTTCGGCGCTGGTGCTCCAGACCGGCTGGCGGGTGCGCGCGTCAAACAGGCTGATACGTGCCACCGCTACCGTCACTTCATAAGTGCGCACGATTGGCACCGTGTTGTACATGCCATAGCCGTTGCCATAGCGGTTATACCCGCCATACCCGCCGCCACCATAGGCGTAGTCGTCCTGAACTTGCCTGAGGCGCTTTTCGATGCGCACGTCGGCGCTGACCAACAGGTCGGGCGCGCGGTTGTCATGCAGCGGGCGCAACCCGCGCTGGTCGAGGGCGCCGCTGACCGCTTCGGCAATTTGCGCCGAGTCGGCCCACGCCGTGCCCGCAGGCAGTTGGCCGTTCAGCCAGCCCCAACTGCGGTAGGCGCCATAGTCACGCACCGGCGCCGGGTAGGCGCTGGCATCAAAGGTATTTGCCGCCTGGATCGGCGCGGGCGGTATCGGCGCCGACGCGGCCACATAAGGGTTGGGGCTGGAGCAGGCGCTCAGCCCCACCGACAACAGGATCAAACAGAGACGACGCATTTCGACCTCCGCAAACTGGGCCGCTTAAACCGGACGGCATATCCAGTGTAAATAACGCCCAAGCCCGGCAAAGCTTGGATGACGACGGTGCGCGAGTTCCATCTCCAACACGCCCTGTAAATCGGCGCGGGCCTGGAATTCCACCGGCATATAGTCGTGGAACACCCGCACGCCACTTTGGCTTTCGACCTGCCAAAGCCCTTCGAGTTGCGCCGCCAACTCGCGCGGGTCGAGCGGTTGTTGCGGCGTGAGGCTCTGCTTTTCGCCGGCCATATCGTTCTTGCGCATCTTGCGGAAGTGGCCTTTTAGCAAGTTGCGATAAATCAGCGCATCGCGGTTGTAGAACGCCAGCGACAGCCAGCCACCAGGCACCGTGAGCTGGTGCAACACCGGCAATATCGCATGCGGTTCGGCCAGCCATTCCAACACCGCGTGGCACAGCACCAGGTCGTAGGGCTCGGTAAGTTGGCCGAGCAGTTCTTGCCACGGCGCATGAATAAACGTAGCTGTCTGCCCGGCCTCGGCAAACCGCTGGCGCGCGCCTTCAAGCATCGGCTCAGCCGGTTCGGCCAACGTTACCTGATGGCCACGTTCGGCCAGCCACAGCGACATATGCCCCAAGCCCGCGCCGATGTCCAGCACACGCAACGGGCGGTCCGGCAGGGCTTCGATCAGGTCGGCCTGCAGCACCGCCAAGCGAATCGCGCCCTTGGCACCACCGTAGATTTTTTCGGCAAAGCGCGTGGCCAACTGGTCGAAATGACGATCACTCATGGGCAAACCGCCGTTCGCTGTCGGCCAGTTTGGCGCGCACCACCTCGTTCATGTCCAGGCCCAACTCACTGCACAGCAACAGCAGGTAAAGCACAATGTCGCCGACTTCCTGCCCGGCATGCGCCAGCTTGTCGGCGGGCAACTGGCGCGACTGGTCTTCGGTCAGCCATTGGAAAATTTCCACCAGCTCGGACATTTCGACGCTGGCGGCCATGGCCAGGTTTTTCGGGCTGTGAAATTGCTTCCAGTCGTTGGCATCGCGGATACGGTGCAGGCGTTCGGTGAGGTGTTCAAGGTTCATGCGGGGGCTCCTGAAGGTGTATAGCTTCGGGGGGATCAGGGATGAAGGCAAGTGAATCCCTTGGGCATATTCAGGTTGTTTGCTGCAGGCCTCCAAGACCACAATCCCCCAAGCAGAATGCATTCAAACTGTGGGAGGGGGCTTGCTCCCGATGGCGGTGGGTCAGTTGAAAAATATTTATCTGACCCGCCGCCATCGGGAG
>NZ_JBLZPT010000038.1:0-30063 GCF_049199985.1 Pseudomonas kitaguniensis | reverse complement strand
GGCGTTTTGGGTGAAGGGGTGGGGCGAAGTCTCCCACGGTCTGTACTGGCTAGAGTCAGATGCTGGCTTTTAGTCCCACCACCCCTACAAGTCTAACCATACAAGCGGGCTTGCTCGCGATAGCATCAACTCGGTCAGCCTGATGGACCGAGGTGCCTGCATCGCGAGCAAGCCCGCTCCCACAAGATCTGCGTAGTTACAAATCGATCGGCGTGGCGTCGAACCTTACGCGCGGATGGGCGATGCGATCCTGCGCGCGCACCAGTTCCAGTTCGTAACTGGCGCAGGCCTGGGTTTCCAGCAGCACTTCATGCACCGCGGCGGCCGCGAACTCGAACGCCGCCAACAGGCTATCGCCCAGCAACACCCGCGCCAGGAACAAACCCGACGTAAGGTCGCCCACGCCCACCGGCTGACGCGGAAACGCCAGCAGCGGCCGACGCAAGTGCCAACTGCCATCGGCCGTCACCAGCAGCATCTCGAAACCGTCCGGCAACTTGCCCGGATAATCCAGGTGCTTGACCAGCACCGCTCGCGGCCCGCGCGCCAGCAAGGCTTTGGCCATGGCCAGGCAATCGAACAGCGATTGCGGCTTGCGCCCGGCAAAGCTGTCCAGCTCCAGCTGGTTGGGGCAAAGAAAATCCGCCATCGCCGCCGCTTCGTCCAGCAGAAAGTCGCTGACTTCCTGCGGCACGCTGCAGCCTTTTTCCGCATGGCCCATCACCGGGTCGCACAGGTACAGGGCTTTGGGGTTGATCGCTTTGATTCGCGCCACGCCGCTGAGGATCGCACGGCCCTGGGCCGCACTGCCGAGGTAACCGGACAGCACCGCATCGCAGTTGCCCAGCTCGCCAATCGCGGCAATCCCTTCTACCAACGCCGGAATTTGCTGCGGCGCCAACACTTCTCCCGCCCACTGACCATACTGTGTGTGATTGGAGAACTGCACCGTGTTCAGCGGCCAGACGTTTACCCCAACCCGTTGCATGGGGAACACGGCGGCACTGTTTCCGGCGTGGCCAAAAACCACATGAGACTGGATCGCAAGCAGGTGAGGTGTGCGTTTCATGCTGGATATTTCCGTAAAGCCGTTGAAATTCTGGCCGCGCAGTATGCGACTAAACGCAGCCTGTACGACAGACCGGCGACACAGTTAAGCTGCTCTCACTTTGTTGGAGTTCATCGCATGCTGACCCTGGGAAACATCTTCGTGTTGATGCTGCTGGCGACCGCCGCCGCCTGGGTGTGGCACAACCACGGCCTGCGCGAACGGGCGCTGGAGCGGGTCAAGCAGCATTGCGCCAAGCTCGACATCGAATTGCTCGACGGCGCGGTGGCGTTGAAGCGTATCGGCGTGGTGAAGGATGCCAATGGTCGGCGGCGCCTGGCGCGCATCTATAACTTTGAGTTCACCGTGACCGGGGAAACCCGGCACCCGGGCACCATCACCCAATTTGGCGCCCACAGCGCGCAGATCGAACTGGCGCCTTACCCGTTCGAAATCAAAACGCCGCTGCCCAGTGCCGAAGTGATCGAGCTAAGCCAGTGGCGCCAGGACCACGCCAGCAAAACGCGTCACTGACGGCACGCTGCGAGCGCGCTCTGCAATGCACCTGCGTCGTGCGGCTGGCTGAAAATCAGTTCGATGCGTGAGTCGCGGCGCCACTCGCTGGGTTGCCAGACGAGTGAACTGTTATCCACAGCGTTGGCGGAAACCCAGCCGTCGCGGCTGTGGATAACCAGTTTGGCGCGGCGCCACGCAAGGCTTGTCAGCCAATCATGCAAGCGTTGAGTGTCGAATTGCTGGCTCGGGTGCCAGCGCCAACCCACGCTCCAACCGCCCTCTTGAGCCTGGCTGAGGCAGATGGGCAGTGCGGGATCACGCCAGAGGGCGGGCATTTGGGCTATCGAGTCGGGTAGTGTGAAGTTATTCACAGCCGCGCCAGCTTTGGCATTCAAACCCGGTAACCGCGCCAACGGTAAATGCGCCTGGCGGGTCCAGTAACGCGGGCAATTGGGTAATTGCCGTTCGACAGCGTGGCGCTGCGCGGTATCCAGCGCTTCATCCTTGTTCAAAACCAGCAACCCGGCGCTGGCCAGCGTCTCGCGTTGTGCCTCCGGCAGCGGTTTGCCCGCCGCCAGCGCCTGCGCATCCAACACCAGCACGCACGGTTGCACCGCCAGCACGTTTTGCCACGGCGCCTCGCGCAATTGCTTGAGCAACTGCGCCGGGTGGCCCAGGCCCGAGGGCTCGATAAACAGCCTGTCCGGCTTGGCCTTACGCAGCAGGCGGCCCAAACCGACTTGGAACGGTGCACCGTTCACACAGCACAAGCAGCCACCGGCCACTTCGCCCAGGGCAATACCGTCGTCGTCCCGGGTGAGCAAGGCCGCGTCCAGGCCGATCTGCCCGAACTCATTGATCAGTACCGCCCAGCGCTCGTTGGCCGGGCGTTGTGCGAGCAGGTGTTTGATCAGGCTGGTCTTGCCGGCACCCAAAGGCCCGGCAATTACATGAGTGGGAATATTCTGCAGCATGAGGGGCATCATTCAGACCGTGTAGAAGGCTTGATCCTACAAGGTTATGCGAGCCAATCCAGCGTCAGGATCAACCGTCGCTCGTCGACCTTAAGCGCTGGCGAGCGATGGATCAGGCCGTGGCCTTCGTTGCCATGCCACTGGGTGCCTTTGAGCAAGGCCACTTCGCCGCAGTGAATTTGCTCGATGCGCTCGCTGGGTTCAGCGTCCGGCTGGCCAAGCTGGCGGCGGTCCATCACGCCTTCGCGCAGCCACTGGCTACCGATACCGGCATAGGTGGTGATCAGCCGGACCGGCACATGGTCGACGTGAAAACGCGGGCACATGGCCTTGTCCAACAGGCGCAGACGCACGCCAATACGCTGTGCGCCGAGTAAACACGCAAACGCGCTGATCAGCCATGCCACATCGGCGATAAAGCCTTCGTAGCCTTCAAGGTCGCGGCAACTGGCCGCAAAACCTTGCAAGTCAGGCACCGCGTTCTCGTTAGCCAGGTCAATCACCAAGGATTCGGCGACCGGCTCATTCAGCGCTACGAGCAAGGCACCGAATTCGGCGATGTGCAGCGGCAATTGGCGCTCCCACAGCGCCAGGTTTACGCCGTCCTCGAGGATACCCGACAACGCCAGCGGGGTTTCACCGCGGGCCTGGCGTATCACTGGGCACAGGGGGATGACCGGTGCGAGCATCAGGCGGCCACCTCGTCATGCCACGGGCCGAAAGGGTCAGCCAGCAAGCGCCAACCTTCGACGCCCAAGGCCATTTCTTCATCGTTAAGCAAGCAGGCTTCCAGCTCGGCACGCATCTGTGCGAAATCGATGTTTTGCCCAATAAACACCAGTTCCTGGCGGCAATCGCCGGTGCTCAGTTGCCAGTTGCCCATGATCGCCGCCACGCTTTCTTCGTCTTGGGGCCATTGGCTTTTTGGCACAAAACGCCACCAGCGCCCGGCAAAGCCGTGGCGCATCAGGCCACCGGCCTGCGACCAACTGCCCGCGTCCTGGTGCTTGCTGGCCAGCCAGAAAAAACCCTTGGAGCGCAGCAATTTGCCGTTAACCCACGGGCGGTCGATAAAGTCGTAGAAGCGTTGTGGATGAAACGGGCGGCGCGCGCGGTAAGCCGTGGAGGCGATGCCGTATTCTTCGGTTTCCGGCACATGCTCGCCGCGCAGCTCCTGCAACCATCCCGGCGCCTGAGCCGCGCGTTCGAAGTCGAAAAGGCCAGTATTGAGGATCTTGTTCAACGGCACTTTACCCATGACCATCGGGATAATTTGCGCACGGGCATTAAGGCGCTTGAGGATCGCCATCAGTTCTTCGCGCTCATGGCTGCTGATCAGGTCGATCTTGCTGATCAGGATCACGTCGGCAAATTCGATCTGCTCGATCAGCAAGTCGGTGATCGAGCGCTCATCTTCTTCGCCCAGGGTTTCACCGCGTGAGGCCAGGCTTTCGGCGGCCTGGTAGTCGAGCAAGAAATTCATGCCGTCGACCACGGTAACCATGGTGTCGAGGCGCGCGACGTCCGCCAGGCTTTGCTCGTTTTCATCGCGAAAGGTAAAGGTTTCGGCGACTGGCAACGGTTCGGATATGCCGGTGGATTCGATCAACAGGTAATCGAACCGACCTTCCCTGGCGAGTTTTCCGACCTCTTCCAGCAAGTCTTCACGCAAGGTGCAGCAGATGCAGCCGTTGCTCATCTCCACCAGTTTTTCTTCGGCGCGGTTGAGCGTGACGTCGCGCTGCACTTCGCTGCCGTCGATGTTGATTTCGCTCATGTCGTTGACGATCACCGCCACGCGCAGGTTTTCGCGGTTGCGCAGGACGTAGTTGAGCAGCGTGCTTTTGCCGGCGCCGAGAAAGCCGGACAACACGGTAACGGGGAGACGGTTGGGCATCAGGTATTCCTCATCAGGGGTGGCCGGTCAAATCGCCCGTCGGTGGCGTTCGCGCAGCTCTTCACGTTCTTTGGCTTCAATACACAGGGTCGCGGTGGGCCGTAGCAGCAGGCGTGGCAGGCCAATCGGCTCGCCGGTTTCACGGCACCAGCCGTACTCACCGCGCGCCAGCAACTCCAGCGCATCGTCGATCTTGTCCAACAGCTTCTTTTCCCGCTCCAGCAAGCGCAGTTGCCATTGGCGCTGTTCTTCGGCGCTGCCGACATCGGCCAGGTCGCTGTTGGTTTCCTGTTCACGCAGCACCAGAAATTCGGACTCGATTCGCGCTTGCAGCGCATAGCGCTGGGCCAGCAGCAACCTGCGGAAGAAGCCTTGCTGGGCTTCATTCATGTAGTCGGCGGCGGGTTGGGCCAGCAGGTCTTGTTCGGTCATGGCGGCGGTCACGGGTCAGGCTGTTTTTTAATGTTATAGTATAACAATACAAATAAGCCAATCCCCCTTGCTCGTCACGACGAAGGGCGCAATGCTGGAAGACTTTCCGGCCCCGAGAAGCCTTATGAAATACCTGTTGTGCGCGCTGCTATTGGCAGTAGCAGGACCGGCCTGCGCCCAAGCCCCGAGCCTGTTGGCTAACTGCACGCGCAGCGCCAACCTGCTGGCGTGTGTCGACCCATTGGGCAATGCCTACAGCGTGGCAACTGTCGGCAGCACCACGTACTTGCGCGGTTTCGAGGTACTCGGCAAACGCTACTGGGCGCAGACCAACAGCCGCTACGGGCAACTGACGTTCTTTACCGGGTTGGCGTCGGATGGTGAGGCGTGGGTCGGCTACACGCGCCGGGTGGGCTGGACCACCATTAACCGGTTTTCCAGCTCCGGTGGTGCCAGCGCCAAATTCACCTGCAGCCGCGTGACCGGCTGTTAGACCTGGCCGTTCTTCTGCTCCTGAACCCAGGCCATGTAGCTGTTCATCGGCGGGTTCTTCTGGAAGTAGTTTTTCAAGCCTTCGAAAAGGCCATCCGCCACCGCCTGTTGATGACGCGCGGTCACCAGCCGCTGAGCATCCTGGGTATTGGAGATAAACCCGGTCTCCACCAGAATCGACGGCACGTCCGGTGATTTGAGTACCGCAAAACCTGCCTGCTCCACGCGTTTCTGGTGCAGCGTGGTGATGCTTTGCAGGCTGCCCAATACCGAGCTGCCCAGTTGCAGGCTGGAGGCGATGGTCGCGTTCATCGACATGTCGAGAATCACCCCGGCCAGCATCGGGTCCTTGTCCTTGAGATTGAGCAAAGTGGTGGCGCCCAGCAGGTCGGCGCCGTTTTCACGCTGCGCCATAAAACGCGCGGTGGCAGAGGTTGCGCCGCCTTCCGACAGCGCAAACACCGACGCCCCGGAGGCCGTGAGGCGTGGCGCCGCATCGGCGTGCACCGAGATAAACATATCCGCCTTGTGCTGGCGGGCGATGTCTACGCGTTTGCGCAGCGGCACAAAAAAGTCGTCATTGCGCACCAGTTTCACGTCAAAGCCCTTCTCGCGCTTCAAGCGTTTGGCCAACAACTGGGCGATGGACAACACCACATCTTTCTCACGCTGGCCCTTGGAGCCGATAGCGCCCGGGTCTTTGCCGCCGTGGCCGGGGTCGACCACGACGATGATGTCGCGCTTGGGGTGCGCCCTGTCCACCGCCGCCGCCGGCGCAACCACGGGCGCCATTTGCGCAGCGATTTGACGCGGCGCCTGGGTGGCGCCGGTAAGGTCGAGTACCAGGCGATGACCCTGGCCATCCTGCGGCGGCAACAAGAAGCTGTTGAGCTGCATCGGCGTGGCCAGGTCCAGCACGATGCGCGTATCGGCCTTGCCGAAATGCCCCGACCGAATCGAGGTAATCCCACTGTTCTTCAACGCCAACTGCGAGAAGTCACCACTGAGCCCGGCGCCGCTGAGGTCGATGATCAAGCGATCCGGTGAGGTCAGCGAAAAAGTCTTGTACTGCACCGGGCCGCTGAGGTCGAACACCAGTCGCAATTTGTCGTCGGAGCGCCACAAGCGGGCATTGCGAACCTGCGTCGCATAAGCGCCCAAAGGCAAGGTGAACAGAGGGCTGACCAGCAGCAGGTTAAGGAGCTGACGTCTATGCATGACAGATACCGCGAATAAAGGAGCGTCCCTGCTCGACATGACTGAAGAAAGACGGGCGCAGAAAAATCATCGTCGACTCAATAGTTATAATATAACATGTCTTTTTATTTCCAAGATGGACCCGCTCATGAATGCGCTGACTTTGCCGGATATTGCCGCGCAGGCTTCACGCCAAGCCTTGCCGCTCGACTGGGTGGGCATGTGCGGCATCACCTTGCCGGTGCTCATCGACGGCCAACGCCTGACCGCGACTGCCGATGCGGGTGTCAGCCTGGACGATGGCACCGCCCGTGGCATTCACATGTCACGCCTGTACCTGGCGCTGGAAATGCTCGACCAGCAGCTTCTTACACCTGCACTTCTGCGTAATGTACTTGAGCGCTTTCTAGAGAGTCATGAAGGTTTATCTAAGAACGCCTACTTGCGTGTTCACACCGATCTGCTGATCAAACGGCCGGCATTGGTCAGCCCGCTGGCGGGTTGGAAAGGCTACCCGGTGAGCATCGAAGCGCGTCTGGAAAACCAGATGTTCCACGTGGAACTAAAAATTGACGTGACGTACTCCTCAACCTGCCCTTGCTCCGCTGCTCTCGCCAGGCAATTGATTCAGCAGCAATTTCGCGACGATTTCGGCACCACGCCGTTACAGCATGAAGACGTATTGAGCTGGCTCGGCAGCGCCAACGGCATCGTCGCAACCCCTCATAGCCAGCGCAGCAGCGCGCAGTTATCCATTCAACTCGACGCCAACCTCACCACGTTGCCGATCACACACCTGATCGACGCTGTTGAAGCGGCGCTTGGCACCGCCGTGCAAACCGCTGTGAAACGTGCGGACGAACAGGCCTTCGCCTTGGCCAACGGGCAGAACCTGATGTTCTGCGAAGACGCCGCCCGCCGCCTGAACCTCGCCTTGAAACGCTCGGATGCCGTCAAAGCCTTCCACTTGAAAGTGATCCACGCCGAAAGCCTGCACGCGCACGATGCCGTGGCTGAAAGCCGCTGGACAAGAGACCCTGCATGATCATCTGTAACGCATTGCGCTGGGGTGCCCCCGGCCAACCGCTGACCCCGGCGGTAGATTTGAAACTGGAAAAAGGCAGCCTCACCGGCATCATCGGCGCCAACGGCACAGGCAAGAGCAGCCTGCTCAAAGTCATCGCCGGTTTGCAGAAGCCGCTGGCAGGAACCGTCAGCGTGGAGGTTCCACGCCGTGGCGGCCTGTCGTTTCTGCCGCAGCAACAACACCTCGATCGCCAGTTCCCGATCAGCCTGCAAGAACTGGTCGCGGCAGGTTTCTGGGGCAATAAGCTCACCGCAGAGCAGCGCAGCCAACGCCTGCAAGCGGTACTCGAAGACTGGTGCCTGACCGGCCTGGAACATCGGCCGTTAATGGCGTTGTCCGGCGGCGAACTGCAACGCGCCCTGCTCGCCCGCATGAGCCTGGCCGAAGCGCCGGTGCTGTTGCTCGACGAACCCCACGCCGCGCTCGACGAAGAAGGCCAGGCCTTGTGCTGGAAACACATCCACGCGTGGCATGAAGACGGCCGCACGATCATCGTCGTCTGCCATGACTTGGCGTCGGTACGCCATCACACACAGCACGTGCTGCTGATCAAAAGCAGCGGCTGCGTATTCGGCCCCAGCAAAGAACTGATCCGCCCGCAACCGCACATGCAGGTGGCCTGATGCACTTTGCCGCGCATTTGTGGATGCCCTTCTTCGACTTCGTATTTATGCGCCGCGCCCTTATCGGCGGGTTGGTGCTCGCGTGCAGCACCGCCCCGCTGGGGGTGTTTTTGATCCTGCGCCGCATGAGCCTGATCGGCGATGCCGTGGCCCACGGCATTCTGCCCGGCGCCGCGCTGGGTTTCTGGTTCGCCGGGCTCAGCCTGCCCGCCCTGACTATCGGCGGCCTCGGCGCCGGCCTGAGCATGGCCGGGTTGTCGGCATGGATCACCCGCCGCACCGGCCTGCGCGAAGACGCCAGCCTCGCCGCCATCTACCCGATCTCGCTGGCGGCCGGCGTGCTGATCCTGGGTATCGCCGGCAAGCGCCTGGACCTCTTGCACCTGCTGTTCGGCTCAGCGCTGGCCGTCGACGAGACCACCCTCACCGGCATGCTCTGGGTCTCGAGTTTCAGCCTGATCGCCATGGCGTTGATCTATAAGCCGCTGCTGCTGGACACCTTAGACCCGCTGTTCCTGCAAACCGTCAGCCGCCTCGGCCCGCTCGCGCACGGGTTGTTCCTGACCCTGGTGGTACTGAACCTGGTGATTGGGTTCCAGGCCATCGGCGCCTTGATGGTGGTGGGTTTGATGATGCTGCCGGCCATCGCTTCACGCTTCTGGAGCCGGCGCCTGCCGGTGTTGATCGCGGTATCGGCGGTGCTGGGATGCCTGTCGGTGTGGTTGGGTTTATTGCTGTCGTTCTACTACTCGCTCCCCAGCGGCCCCGCCATCGTGCTGGTGGCTGGCGGTGGGTATTTGCTGTCCGTGGTCTTCGGTCCGGTGCACGGTTTGCTGCGCCGCCCGCCTTTGCTGTCATCCCAATGAGGTGTTTCCCGATGCGCGCTCTACTCGTGCTGTTCAGCATTCTGCTGCCACTGTCGATGGCTCAGGCCGCAGACAAACTTCAAGTGGTTACCAGCTTCAGCATTCTCGATGACATCACTCACCAGATCGGTGGCGATCACATCCAGATCAGCAACATGGTCGGCCCCGACGCCGATGCCCATACCTATGAGCCGACGCCGGACGATGCCAAGGCGCTGCTCAAGGCCAAGCTGATCATCAAGAACGGCCTCGGCTTCGAGCCGTGGCTGGACCGTTTGGTCACCAGCACCGAAACCAAAGCCACAGTGGTCACCGCCAGCAAAGGCGTGATCTCGCACACCATGGAAGAAGACGGCGAAACCATTCCCGACCCGCACGCCTGGCACAACCTGGCCAACGCCGAAATCTATGTGAACAACATCACCAAGGCGCTGGTGGCTGCCGACCCGGCCAACAAGGCCGACTACCTGCGCAACAGCCAGGCGTACCTGAAAGAAATCTACCGCCTGCTCGCCGAAGCCAAGGCCAAATTCGGCGCACTGCCACCGGGCAACCGTCGCATCGTCACCTCGCATGACGCCTTCGGTTACCTGGGCCAAGCCTACGGCATCCAGTTCCTGGCGCCGCAAGGCCTGTCGACGGAACGTGAGCCCTCGGCCGCCGAAGTTGCCGCGCTGATCACCCAGATCCGCAAAGACAAGGTCAAGGCGGTGTTCATGGAAAACATCAAGGACTCGCGCCTCCTCAAGCAAATCGCTGACGAAAGCGGCGCGAAGATCGGCGGCACGCTGTACTCCGATGCACTCGCCGCAGAAGGCCCGGCCAGCACCTTTACCGGGCTGTTCGAATACAACCTCAACACTCTGTGCGCGGCGCTGAGCAAGCCATGACAGTGAGCATGCTCGACTTGGAAGGGGCTGCCGTCGGCAGCCGCTTTCCACTCGAACCCGTGCTCGACGCACTGCCGTGGAACAGCGATGGCCTGATTGCCGCCATCGCCCAGCAACACGGCAGCGGCGAGGTGTTGATGCTGGCCTGGATGAACCGCCAGGCCCTGAAAGAAACCCTGGCCACCGGGCAAGTCTGCTACTGGTCGCGCTCGCGCCAGCACCTGTGGCGCAAAGGCGAAAGCTCCGGCCACTGGCAACAGTTGGTCGAGGCCCGCCTGGATTGCGACGGCGACGCCGTGCTGCTGATCGTCGACCAGCAAGGCCCGGCTTGCCACACCGGCCGGCCCACCTGCTTCTACAACGCCATCGATGGCGACCACGTTTACGTCATTACCGCGCCTCTCAAGGAACCCGCAGCATGATCCGTAAAAACCCTTCCGGCGACCTGCCGGTGATTGCTGAATCCGCCTACGTCGACAAGACCGCGATCATCTGCGGCAAGGTGATCATCGGCGAGAACGTGTTTGTCGGCCCGTACGCCGTGATCCGCGCCGACGAAGTCGACGCCACCGGTGACATGGACCCCATCACCATCGGCGCCAACTCGAATATTCAGGACGGCGTAGTGATTCACTCCAAGTCCGGCGCGGCGGTGACCATCGGCGAATTCACCTCAATCGCTCACCGCTCCATCGTCCACGGCCCGTGCAGCGTCGGTGACCGCGTGTTCATCGGCTTCAACAGCGTGTTGTTCAACTGCGCCGTGGGCGATGGGTGCGTGGTGCGCCACAACTCGGTGGTCGACGGCCGCGACCTGCCCGCCGCGTTCTACGTGCCCTCCACCACGCGCATCGGGCCGAACACCGACCTCTCGCAGTTCCCGCCGGTGAGCGTCAGTGCCTCAGAGTTTTCCGAAGACGTGGCGCGCACCAACGTCGACTTGGTACGCGGCTACAAAGCCCTGCAAAACGAGTTCTGAACCATGAGCCGCCTGCTGATCCGCAATGCCCGTCTGGTCAATGAAGGCCAGGAGTTCGATGCTGATGTATTGGTCGCCAACGGCCGCATCGAGAAGATTGCCCGCAGCATTGAAGGCCATAACGAACCGGTGGAAATCGACGCCCAAGGCCAGTGGTTGCTGCCGGGGATGATTGATGACCAAGTGCACTTTCGCGACCCCGGCGCGCCCGACAAAGGCAGCTTCTACAGCGAGTCTCGCGCTGCGGTGGCGGGTGGCATCACCAGCTTTATGGACATGCCCAACACCCAACCCGCCACGTTGAACCTGCAAGCCCTGGCGGATAAAAAGCGCCGCGCCGCGCTGCACTCGGTGGCCAACTACGGCTTTCACTTTGGCGTGAGCAACGACAACCTCGACACCATCGCCGCCCTCGACCCGCGAGAGGTGGCCGGGGTCAAAGTGTTCATGGGCGCGTCCACCGGCAATATGCTGGTGGACGACCCACGGATTCTGGAACGGCTGTTTGCCGAAGTGCCGACCCTCCTGCTGGCTCACTGTGAACACACGCCGAGCATCCTGGCCAACACGCAGCGCCTGCGCGAACGCTTCGGCGAGCACATCCCCGCCGTCGCGCACTCGCTGATTCGCGACGCTGAAGCGTGTTATCGCTCGTCATCGTTTGCGGTGGAACTGGCCAAGCGTCACGGCACGCGCCTGCACGTGCTGCACCTGACCAGCGCCCGCGAGCTGGACCTGTTCGAAGACAAACCACTGGCCGAAAAACGCATCACCGCCGAGGTGTGCCTGCACCACCTGCTGTTCGATGACCGCGACTATCATCGCCTCGGTAACCAGATCAAATGCAACCCGTCGATCAAGACCCGCGCCGACCGCGACGCGCTGCGCCTGGCCTTGTTGAGTGATCGTCTGGATGTGATCGGCAGTGACCACGCGCCGCATACCTGGGCGCAAAAACAGTTGGGCTATGACCAGGCGCCGTCCGGGTTACCACTGGTGCAACACGCGCTGCCGGCGTTGCTGGAATTGGTAGCCGACGGGCACTTACCGCTGACCACGCTGGTGGCGAAAACCAGCCACCGCGTGGCCGACCTGTTCGCTATCCCGGATCGCGGCTATTTGCGCGAAGGTTATTGGGCCGACCTGGTGCTGATCAAGCCTGAAGCAGAAGGCAAACCCGTCAGTAGCCAACCGATCCTGGCGCGCTGCGGCTGGACACCCTTCGCCGAGCGCAGCTTTCGCCACAGCGTCAGCACCACGCTGGTGTCCGGCCACCTGGCGTGGCACAACGGCGAGGTGGTGGAGAGTTGCCAGGGTTTGCCGTTGTATTTTCTGCGTTAAGCGCGGGGTTTGACCGTACCGCAATCGTTGCCCAACCACTGGGCGTGGCTGTCCAGGCTGCCCTTTTGCTGAATGCCGGTGGCATTGAACGTGCCGTTGACGGTGGTGGTGAATTCCTTCTGACTCTGGAACGTCGCAACGCCGGTGCCTTGCGCTTTCGGGCAACTGAAACGGAATTTCCATTGGTTGCCGGTCTTGTCGGTGACTTGCTGCTTGCAACCCGATTGCGGGTCGGTCAGCGGGATCGAGTCAGAGGCGACCTGAGCTGGGGTGAGGCATACCTGCACGCCTTTACCGGCCATGGTGATGCCCTGTTTTTCGAGCATGGCACGCTGTTCAGGCGTCATCTGTTGCTTGAGCTGACCGAGAATCAGCGACAGGTCGGGCAAGTCCTGGTTATCGACTTTCATGTTGCTGGTGGTCAATTCCCACAAACCCGGCGCCAGCATCTGCGCCTGAGCCGCCACGGGCAGCGACAGTCCAACAACCATTGCCAAACCAAGCAGACGAGCATTCATCGGGTAACTCCTGGGTAATTGTGGGCGTTAGACGCCGCAAGGGTGCCAGTGTTGCACGGCAAATAAAATAGCGACATTCACAGCCGTTCATGGTCTGTTAGGCAATGGATTGCCTGGAGTTACGTCGTTCATGGATTTTTTTGGGCCGCACCTGCTCGCCTACTTCATCGCCACCCTGCACTTTCTCGGCACGCTGGCCGCGCTCCACGCAGTGCTGACCGTCAGAACCGCCCAAGGCTCGATTGCCTGGGCCTTGTCGCTGATGTTCATGCCTTACCTCACGCTGATTCCCTACCTGATCTTCGGCCGCAGCACCTTCGACGCATATATCCAGGCGCGTCGCCAGGCCAACCAGGAAATGCACACAGCGATTACCGAACTGAACTGGCGCCCGTGGGTGGAAGAAGCCCTCGCCGCGCGCAACTCCAGCGCCTACGCCTCGCTGCGCGCCATGCCCAAGCTGGGCCGAATGCCGTGCCTGGCCAACAACCAGGTACGCTTGCTGATCAATGGCGACGCCACGTTCAGTGCGATCTTTGACGCGATTCGCAGCGCCAAAACCGCTGTGTTGTTTCAATTTTTCATCATTCATGACGACGAACTCGGCCGCCAACTGCACACCTTGCTCAAGCAGAAGGCGGCTGAAGGCGTCGACATTCACGTACTCTACGACCGCATCGGCAGCCACGCGCTGCCGCACCGTTATGTGCAATCGCTGCGCGACGCCGGGGTAAAAGTCAAAGCATTCGCCACCCGCAGCGGCTGGCTCAACCGTTTCCAGGTCAACTTTCGCAACCACCGCAAAATCGTGGTGGTCGACGGCATTACCGGGTTTGTCGGTGGGCATAACGTCGGCGATGAGTACCTCGGCAAAAAGCCGCCATTGGCGCCGTGGCGCGACACCCACGTGCAGGTCACCGGCCCGGTGGTGGCGTGCCTGCAGGAATCGTTTGCCGAAGACTGGTTCTGGGCCGCGCGCGAATTGCCCCCGCTGATCCTGCCCGACGCCTACCCCGAACATGGCGTGCTCTGCCAATTGCTCGCCAGCGGCCCGGCGGATCCGTACGAAACCTGCTCGCTGTTTTTTGTCGAGGCGATACACGCAGCCACCGAACGCGTGTGGATCACCAGCCCGTATTTTGTCCCCGATGAAGCCGTGTTCGCAGCCCTGCGCCTGGCCGTGTTGCGCGGCGTCGACGTGCGCCTGTTGCTGCCATCACGCCCCGACCACCGCATCGTCTACGCCGCCTCTAGCCTGTACGCGATTGAAGCGGTGCGCGCAGGCGTGCGGGTGTTCCGCTATACGCCGGGTTTTCTGCATCAAAAAGTGGTGCTGGTGGACAGTGAAATCAGCGCAATCGGCAGCGCGAATATGGACAACCGATCATTCCGGCTGAATTTCGAAGTGATGTTGCTGACGGTGGATGAGGCGTTTGCAGGCCAAGTCGAGCGGATGCTGCTGGACGACTTCGCGCAGGCCCATGAAGTCAGCCAAGAAGAAAGCCGCGAAACCCGCCGCCTTCAACAACTGGGCATGCGCGTCGCGCGGCTTATTTCACCGATCCTCTAATAAAATGTGAGGCTCAACGGTAAATATCTTCCCGCGTCCAAGGCAGTTCATGGCTGCCATCGGCGTGCGGTTTTACCGCGAGTATCTGGTGCAGGTTGATCCAGCCGCGTGCAAACGCATAGGCGCAACCCGCCAGGTACAGGCGCCAAATACGTAACGCCTGCTCGGGCACCATTTTCGCGGCCGCTTCCAGGTTGTCTTCCAGGCGCTCGCTCCAATGGTCCAGGGTGCGCGCGTAGTGCAGGCGCAGGCTTTCGACATCGACCACTTCAAGCCCCACTTCACTGACCTCGGCGGTCATCATCGCCAAGTGCGGCAGTTCGCCATTGGGGAACACATAACGCTCGATAAACTCCCCGGCGCCACGGCCTACAGGGCGACCGTCAGTATGCTTGGCGGTAATGCCATGGTTCATCACCAGGCCGCCTTCACGCACCGCACCGAACAGCGTTTTGCAGTACTGCGCCAAGTTGGCGTGGCCGACGTGTTCAAACATCCCCACGCTGACCACTTTGTCAAAGCGGCCGTCTTGCGGCAGGTCGCGATAATCGAGCAACTGCAGGTCCACCTGGCCTTCCAGGCCTTCAGCTTTCACCCGTTCGCGCGCCAGTGCCAGTTGCTCTTTGCTCAAGGTGATGCCAAAAACCCTGACCCCAAACTCGCGCGCCGCAAAACGCGCCAGCCCGCCCCAGCCACAGCCTACATCGAGCAGATACTCGCCCGGCTGCAAGCGCAGTTTGCGGCACAGGTGGCGAAATTTGTCTTGTTGAGCCTGGTCGATGGACTCGCTGCCGGTTTCGAAATACCCACAGGAGTACGCCATGTCCTGATCCAGCCACAGCTGGTAGAACTCATTGGACAGGTCGTAATGGTAGGAAATGGCCGCTGCGTCAGTGGCTTTGTCGTGGATCGAGCGCACCGGAAGATTATCGTCGTCATCGTCAATCAGGGCATGACTCAGCTCGTCACACACCCGTATGACCTCGGTGATGGAGCCTTCCAGCTCCAGTTTGCCCTCGACAAAGGCTTCGCCCAAAGCGTTGAGCGTTGGATGGGTCAGCTGGGAAACAACCGTGGGGTCCTTCACCACGATGGTCACACTGGGCTCGGGGCCCAAGTTGAATTCATGGCCGTCCCAGAGTCGCAGACGCAGCGGTAGCTGAAGATTCTGTAAGGCCGGTGGAAGTTGCGCGAGCATGAGTAGTCCCCCCTTGTTTCAGACGTCTGGAATGAGGGTAGACCATAGACAAAGTAGCAAGCTATCTATTTTTGATAGCGCTACGCTAGGCGGCTCGGCGCTCGAGCAAACCGTCCTGGACCCACTGTTTCAGCCATGTAACCGCTTGCAGCGGTGCACCCTCTCCATAAGTGACTAGCAACTGCTCGCACAGTTCTGAAAAAGTCCAGCCGGTGGTCACCATTCCCGCAAGCGCGCAGGCTTCGAACGGTTCCAGGCTGCGGTAGTGGCACACGTTCTGGTGGCGCCAAACCAGGCAGATTTGCGCCAGTTCCAAGGCATGGCTGTTTGGGAAGTCCGACTCATCCTTGCTCGCGCGCCAGATCGCCACGCTGTTGAACTGGCACCGCCTCTGCTGCACCGAGGGCGCCAGCGTGACCTGCAGGCCCGGCCAGTCTTCAGGCGGCAGTTGCGCCATGTCATCCAGGCTCAACGGTTGGCCCTGCGGCGCATCGAACGCCAGGGTAAACGCCCACTCCAAGCGCGCCAACTCGGCCAACGGCGCGCTCTGGTCTGCGACCAAATGCTCAACGATAAACGCCGGGAACCGCTCGCCGAACCAACGCAGGCTGTAATGGGCAGACGGGTAGCGGCGCACATAGGCTGCTGCCAGTAACGCGAACTCATCGTCGCCCAACCAGTACACAATGGCGCCGAAGTCATGCTGCAACACTTCCTGCAGCCGCGATACATAGGCGTTGTGATAAATCGCCAGCCCCGCGGCCACATCCAACGTAGGGCCGCCCAGCAAAGTGGCAGCAAAGCTGCTGTTCACCACCGAGGGTTCAGATAACACATGCTGTTCAAAGGCCAACTGCCAATCGGTCAGGCGCATAACGAACGCCTGGCCAACGCAGTGGCACCCAACTCGCGGGCTTTGCCCAGTTCGCCAAGCAGCTCTTCGAACGGCGGAAAACGGTCGTCACGCTCCAACAGCGTCGACACCGGCCCCACATGTTCAAGCGTTTGTTGATAAAGCGCCCACACCGGGTCGCACACCGGGTGGTCATGCGTGTCGACTACGTAATCGCCGTAGTCCATATGCCCGGCTAAATGCAGCTGGCGAATGCTTTCGCGCGGCAGGCTGCGAATGAACGTCCAGGCGTCAAAGCCGTGATTACGCGCACTGACATACACGTTGTTAACGTCCAGCAACAACTGGCACCCGGTGAGGTGGACCAGCGCATTGAGGAATTCCCACTCGGTGAATTCGTCAGCCTTGGCGCGCACATAGCTGGAGACATTTTCGAGCACCAACGGGCGCTGCAACACGTCCTGTACTTCAAGCACGCGGGCGGCCACGTGGTAGAGGCTCTCTTGGGTGTAAGGCAGCGGCAACAAGTCATGCAACTGGTGCGCACTGCCACGGCTCCAGCACAGGTGATCGGAAATCCACGCGGGCTTAATGCGTTCAGCGAGCTGTTTGATGTGTTTAAGGTAGTCGGTATCGAGGGCGTGCGGCCCACCGATAGACAGGGACACGCCGTGCATCACCAAGGGATAACGCTCGGCTATCGCGTCCAGGTAGTACAAGGCTTTGCCGCCTTGGACCAGATAATTTTCGGAGATCACTTCGAACCAATCCACGGCCGGCGATTGTTCAAGGATCTGCGGGTAATACTCACTGCGTAAACCCAGGCCGTAACCCAGACTTGGAAGGCAAGCGGACATCAGACACTCCAGGGCAAAGTGTCCGCAGCGGCGGTGCATCCGCTGCGGTTGCACTCGGTTGCCGGTTACTCGCCGACGGTACCGCCCGCCTTGGTGCAGGCATCAGCACTGGCCTGGATTTGGAAGCCCTGGCCTTTGCAAGCACCCAGACCTTTGCACGCATGGTCTTTGGTTTTGCAGTCGTTCTGGCCTTTGCACGCGGTGATGCCATAACAGTGCACAGCGGTACCAGCTGCTTGAGCCTGCGTGGTAACACCGGCAAACATAGTCGCGGCGGCCATTGCGAGAGCGGCACCAGCAGCAGCGGATTTAATCGTCATTTTTGTATTCCTCATGATCAGTAGTGAAGCCTGTCTGAACGGATTGTTCAGTCTCGACACACCACTAGAGTGAGGCCCCCGATTGGCGTTACAGCCGTGCGCGGTTATTTATGAAAATTATTCCTCCAGCTTGAAAAGAGGTTCCTGAAAGCGCAGCAAACGCCCGGCGTTACCCAGTACCAACAAGGTGCTGAGGTTATGCAGTACCGCCGCAATCATTGCACCTGCCGCCCCCAACCAGCCAAACGCAGCAAACACGACGATCGCCAACGTCCAGCCCAGACCAATGATCACATTGACCTGCAACGTGTGGCGGCACTGGCGACTCAAGCGCACACACGTGCCCAAGCGGCGCAAATCGCTGCCGATCAACACCACGTCCGCCGAGGCCAACGCGATGTCGGCACCGCCCGCGCCCATCGCCACGCCAACCACGCCCGCCTTGAGCGCCAGCGAGTCGTTGATGCCATCACCCACCACCATCGGCCGGAAGCCGCTGCCGATTTCCCCCAGCACGCGGTTGAGCTTGTCTTCCGGCAAGGCCTGCGCCTGGACGTCGCTGATGCCCACGTCCAGCGCCAGGCTGTCGGCCACACTCTGGCGGTCGCCGGTGAGCAGCACTTGCCGGCCCAGGCCCAAGTCCCGCAGTTCTTGCAGTGCCTGCCGCGCTTCCGGCTTGACGCTGTCAGCCAGCAACAGCCACGCAAGGAATTGCCCATTCAACGCCAGCCCGGCAATCGGGCCGTCGTGTTCAGGCACAGCGCTGCTGACGATGCCTAACTGCTCGAACAACTCCGGCCGCCCCAGCGCTGCCTCGCCCTGTTCGGTCTGCGCCACCACGCCAAGGCCTTGGCGCTCGCGAATGTCGGTCAACTCGAGCAGTTGTTCTTGCGTCGCCAAGCCCGCCAGTGCGCGGCTGACCGGGTGGCTGCTGGCCGAACCAAGGCTTGCCGCCAGGTTCAACAACGCCTGTTGGTCTGGCAAAGCGGTTTCGATGGACTGCAAACGCAGAGTGCCAAACGTCAGCGTGCCGGTCTTGTCGACCACCAATGACGTCAGGTCCGCCAGCTCCTCCAGAAACGCCGAGCTGCGAATCAAAATCCCGTGCCGCGCCGCCACTGCAATCCCGGCAATCGCCGTGGCCGGTGCCGACAGCACCAATGCACACGGGCACGCCGCCACCAACACGGCGAGCATCGCCTGCGCGTCGTTGGTCACAAACCAGGTCACCGCCGCCAGCAACAACACCAGCACCATATAGCTGCCGGCATAGCGCTCCAGCAGCCGCGTGATGGGCGGCTTGGAGCGTTCGGCGTTCTGCATCAACGCGATGACTTTGCCCAGCGTCGACTCATCACCCGTGCGCGTCACCTGCAGGCGCAGCACACCGTCGAGGTTAATCGCCCCGCCGAATACCTGCACACCCACACTGGCTTCCAGCGGCACCGACTCGCCGGTAATCGGCGCCGTGTCCAGGCTGGCCTGGCCCGACAGCACCACGCCATCGGCGGGCACGCGGTCACCGGCACGCACTTCGACGATGTCGCCGGTGCTCAGCGTGCCGTTATCCACTTCCACAATGCTGCCATCAGCCTGCACCCGCCGCGCATGGCTGCGTGTCAGCTTGCCGAGTGCATGGATCGCTTCCTGCGAGCCGATCACGCTGCGCTCTTCCAGCACGTGGCCAAAAATCATGATGATCGGCAGCAACGCGGCGGTCAGCAGGTCGCCCGTGGCCCACGCGCCAATCATCGCCAAGGCGATCAATTGGTCGGTGATGCCGTGCAGGCTCGGGTAGCGCAGGCTGTACCAGGCCGAGCGCATCACCGGCACCGCCACCAGCAACGACGCCACGCCCAGCAGCAACTGGCTGACACCGCTCTGGTCCGGCGCCAGCCAGCGCCACACCAGGCCCAATACCAATAAGCCCAAGGCCAGCATGGCCAGGGTCAATTGCCGGGCAGCACTGCGCTGTTCGGCTGATGTCAGCATGGGCGCGCTCATTGTTCGGCTCCCTGAATGATCAAGCGGGAGTCGTCTTTAGGGTCGACCGTGGTAACGGAACCGGCCTGGCCGAGAATTTTCGGCAAGCGCTCGCGGTACAGACGTTGCAGCAAACCTGGGTCTTTGACCTGCGCCAGGCTGGCAACCGTGGCGGTTTGCGCTTGGGCATTGGCCAGACGTTCGCTGGCCTGGGCGTGGGCGACTTGCACCAGGCGGTCGGCCTGCTGGTTCGCGGTTTGAGTGAGTTTTTCTGCTTCGGTACGAGCATTCGCCACCGCTTTATCGGCTTGCTGGCTGGCGGTCAGCACGGCGTTGAAGGCATTCACCGCCGGGCCCGGCAGGCTCGATTGCACGTCGACCCGGTCGACTTCGATGCCCAGCCCCAAACCGCTGGAGGCCAACTCGGCCAGGCGCTTGTTAATGCCTTGCACCAGATCACCGCGCAAACGCTCACGGCGCTCGGCGGCGCGGTTGTCAGTACCGATCAATTCCGGGCGCGCCACCAGAATCGTGTCCAGGTCCCGCGCTGCCGTGAGGGCCACGGCACTGCGCGTCACCAGTCGGTCCAACGCCGGCAGTACATGCTCGCCCTGCAGCACAAATGCGTAGGGCTCGGTGACCTTATAGAACACCCGCACATCCAGTTGCACCACACCGGCATCGCCCGTCAGCAGGTACCCGGAACCGGCCAGCGCATCGCTCAATGGCGCGGCAAAACTGGCGACACGGTCGGCCTGCGTCGCCGCGTCGGAACGCAGCAGGTTCTGCACCCGGCGCTCGATCACGCGGTCCGCCGCCGGCAACAGCACGACTTGCTCGAACGGCTGCGGCCACGCCAGCAACAACCCGGCGTTTTGAATGCGGTCCAAGGCCCCGAAATGCAACACCACCGCGCGGTTTTGCGGGTCGATCTGGCGCACATTGGAAAACGCCCAAGCCAACGCCGCCAACACCGTCACCGCATACAGCGCCAGGAAGGTCAGGCGCCCGGCCTGAATCCATGGGCTGTCCGGGTCGTCACGCGTGGTCATGGCTGAACGTCCTTCGGCCCGTCCACCAACGCGCGAAATGGCGCGGCGTCAGTGCGCAGGATGATCTTGGTCCCCGGCGTGACCACCGTGCCCAAGGTGTCGAGCGAGCGCAGCAGGTTGTACAGCTGAGGATTGCCCGCGTAGGCGCGCCCATAAATTTGCGCCGCTTCAACCCGCGATTGCGCTTCGATTGCGGCGGCTTTCACCGTGGCATCGGCTTGCACAATGCGCGCATCCCGCTCGGCGGCCGAGCGGATCTGCGCCGCTTCGCGCTTGCCCACGGCGGTGCGTTCGGTGGCGATGGTTTCGCGCTCGGCACGCATGCGGTCGACGGTGGCGGTGAGGGTCACCGACGGCAAGGTCAGCCGCTCAACGCCCACTTGCGCCACACGTACGCCATAGGTGGTGAGCAATTGTTGATCAATTTGCTGACGCAACTGCGCCTCAAAATCGGCGATGCGCACTTGGCTGGCGTCGGTGTTGATCAGGCTGGACAGGTCGAAGCTGGCGGCTGTGGTTTCCAGCGCCGAGCCAACGAAGGTGCGAATCTGCCGCGCAGCTTCATCCGGCTGGTTCTGCACCGCGCGCATAAAACGCTGCACATTGTCGGCGTCGCCCTGCACCTGCCACGCCACGTAGGCCTGCACGATGATCCGCAGGCCGTCACGTGTGCCCACATCCTGCAAGCCGCTGGACGTGGTGCGCAGGCGCAGGTCCACCGGGATCGCCGCTTCGAACGGCGCTGGCCAACGCCAGCCCAGGCCTGGCGCCAGCAGCACCCGCGACGGGTTGCCGAAGCGGGTAATCACCGTGGCCTCACCGGAACGTACCTGCACCAAGCTCGCCGCCGCCACTGCAAACAGCACCAGCAACAGCGCCCAGGCCATGCGCCGCCAAGGGAATGGAGCGGCGACGTGCTCATCACCAGGGTGGTGGTGGCCGTGATGATGGTGATGCGCGTGATGATGGTCGTGAGAATGAGCGCTCAACAGACAGACTCCTTATTGAACGGCTTTAGGCGGCGCCATGGGATCGGCCGGCAAGGTAAAAGAACGCAGATCAATCGTCGGCGCGCCATCGGCGCCCAAACGGTGATCCAAAATAAGCAGTTTGGCGTGGGCCAAGCCTTGGCTCAGTTGGCCGAAATACTGTTCCAGCAAAAAGGCTTGGCCCGCCGCGGCGTAGGCCTTTTGTTCGGCGCTAAAACGCAGGTCAGCCGCTTGCGCGCCGGCATTCACTTCGTGTGCGCCGGCCAGCGCCTGGTCGCGGGCGGTGCTGGCTTGCAATAAGGCTTGGTTGGTTTGCTCACTGGCGGCACCGCGCTCACGCGAGATCAGCGCTTGGGCGCCAATCTGCGCAGCCTGCACGGCGTGATAAGCGTTGGCGGCGCCGGCCGGTGGGTGAATGGCTTCCACCACCGTGGCCAGAATTTCTACACCGCTGTCGAGTTTTTGCAGGTCCGCCTGCACCGCTCGGCCAACCTCGTCAGCCAAGCGCGTGCGTTGTTCGCCGAGCAATTGGTCAAGGGTGCGCGACGCAAAGTCGTGCACCAGAATGCGGCTGGCGGTGCTTCGAATCAGCGTCGGTACATCCGCGCTGTTGTACGTGGCGGCGAGCGCGGCGTGGTCGGTGAGGCCGATGCGGTAGACGAAACGCACGTCCATATTGACGATTTGGAAGCTCTGCTTGTCGCCACTGCTACTGGCAATTACTTGGGATTTGTCGTTCACATGGCTGGCGTCCCACAACCGATTGGCGATCAGCGGCGCCGGGCCTTCAGCAGTCGCCAGCTCCGTCGCGGCAACCTCGCTGACACTGGTAGCGAGTTCATGCACCACGCCGTTTTCCACGTTTAACACGCGGCCCAAAGGCCATGGCAGCCCGGCATGCAGGCCAGGGCCGAAGACTTCCACCGGCTTGCCAAAACGCTCATAAATCCCACGGCCTTGCAGGGGCACTTCGTGCACGCCGGTCAGCGCCCAGCCTACGGCCAGCACCACCAGCAGCACCGGCAGGAATGCCCGGCGCATGTAGGTGAACGCCCATATCTGCCGCAAATCGATGCCGAAGCGGTTATGCAATTCATGCTGCAGCGCCAGCAACGGTTGTGGCGGCCAGCGCAGCAGCCCGGCGATAAAGCTTTGCGCCATCAAGCGTGGTTCAAGGCGCGGCTGGCGCGGGCTGAACAGTGACAGCACGGCCCTTAACAGGAACTCCAGCGCCACCAGCGCGGGCAATAACCCGATCAGTGTTGCCAAGCGCAGCGGCCAAACGGATTGCTCACCGGCAAACAGCAAGCAGGCCGCGCTGACCACCAGGCACACAATCGCCACTCGGCTCAGTTGCGCCAACGGCGAGGCTTCCGGCCATTGGGCGGCGGTTTCCTGAGCCAGACGGCGCTCAAACACCAGCAAGCCAAACGCCAAGGCCAGGGCCAGCGCGGCGCCGATGCTTGCAGACTGGCCAACCGCCGCCGCCGGCAAGGCCAGGTTCCAGAACTCGATAATGCTGACCAACGCGAGCAACGACCAACCGCCGAGCCACAGCACCGGCGCGCCAATCTGTGCCAACACACGGCTGCCGAAACGTCCGGCAAAACGCGCGTACCCGCCCGTGTCTTCAAGTGGCTGTTCGATCAATTCCGGCGCTGGCCCTTCCAGCGCCTGAGCGCGCCAATCGGCGGCCCACCACGCGGACTGCAACCCGGCCACCAAAACCAACAAGGCCGAGGCACAATTGATCAGCACCACCGGCCAGATCGACAGTGGCGCAAACAGCGCGACAAACAAGGCCAACACCCAGCCGCTAACGGCCAGGGCAGTCAGGCTGATGCCGGCTTGCCGCAATCGACGGGCATGGAACACTCCTTGCTGAAAACGCGGCAGGCCTTCAATTGAGGCGCCGTCAGCTTCTAAATCCACTTGCATCCACTCAACGCCCGCTTGCAAACAATTGGTTACGATATAACACGCAGCGTGAAATTTTTGTTCGACAGCAACCGTTTGAGTACTGCACAAATCGCCCGCATTTAATCGGCTGCGCTTCCAGGAGCGTGACGACACCCCCAGAAACACGAGCCATCACTGGTGCAGGCAAGGATTAGTCGGCACACTCCGAGGAGTATTTCGCGGGTCCACGGACAAGGAAGCGTCACCTCCCATGATTTCGATCTATCAACTCAAGCCACGCTTTCAAAACCTGCTGCGCCCGCTGGTGCAGCGCCTCTACGAAAACGGCACCACCGCCAACCAGATCACCGTGCTGGCCGGGGTTATTTCGCTGCTGGTCGGCCTGCTGATAGCCGGCTTTGCCCAACACCTCTGGCTGTTCGCGCTGATCCCGCTATGGATGGTCCTGCGCATGGCCCTCAACGCCGTCGACGGCATGCTCGCGCGTGAGTTCGGCCAACAGTCGCGTCTGGGCGCCTACCTGAATGAACTGTGTGACGTGATCGCCGACAGCGCGCTGATCCTGCCGTTTGCACTTATCCCCGGCGTGAGCCTGGCGCCGGTGCTGCTGGTGACGCTGCTCGCCGTATTCAGTGAATACGCCGGCGTGCTTGGGCCGATGGTTGGCGCGTCACGCCGCTATGACGGGCCGATGGGCAAAAGTGATCGCGCGTTTTTACTCGGCGTGCTGGCCACCGGCGTGGCGCTGGGCTGGTTCGGCGCGGTTTGGGTGGACACGGTGATGTGGCTGGTCGCCGCCCTACTCGCCTACACCGTGGTCAATCGCGTGCGCCAAGGCCTCAAAGAAGAACAAAAAACCTCCCCTTCTGCATAAGGATTTTGCGATGCGCGAACAGCAAGAGCACACCTTCAGTACCCATGATGGCGTCGAGCTTTTCTACCGGCACTGGCCGGCCACCGCTGCACTTGGCGATGCGCCGCGCAAGGCGATACTGCTGTTCCATCGCGGTCACGAACACTCAGGCCGCATTGCTCACATGGTCGATGAACTCGACCTTGCGCAATTCGACTTCTTCGCCTGGGACGCGCGTGGTCACGGCCAATCCCCCGGCGCGCGCGGTGACAGCCCAAGCTTCGCCACCAGCGTGCGTGACGTGCAAACCTTTCGCGATCACATCGGCGCCGCCTACGGCATCGAAGAAGCCAATTGCGCCGTCATCGCCCAAAGCGTCGGCGCAGTCATCGCGGCCACCTGGGTGCACGACTACGCACCGAAAATTCGCGCGCTGGTGCTCGCCTCCCCCGCGTTCAAGGTCAAACTTTATGTGCCGTTCGCCCGCCCTGGCCTGGCGCTGATGCGCAGGTTTCGCGGCAATTTTTTCGTCAACAGTTACGTCAAGGCCAAGTTCCTCAGCCATGACCCGCAGCGCGTGGCGTCCTACGACAACGACCCGCTGATCACCAAAGCCATCTCGGTGAATGTGCTGCTCGGCTTGTACGAAGCGGCCGATCGGGTGGTAGCCGACGCGCAGGCGATTCAGGTGCCGACGCAACTGCTGGTCTCCGGCTCCGACTTTGTGGTGCACCGCAAACCCCAACAGCAGTTTTTCGACCGCCTCGGCAGCCTGAAAAAAGAGCTGCACATCCTGCCCGGGTTCTTCCACGACACCCTCGGCGAACGCGACCGCGCGGTGGCCGTGACCAGCGCCAGGCGTTTTATCCTGCAAAACTTCGCACAGCCGCTGGACCGCGCCTCGTTGCTCGACGCCGACAAATTGGGCGCCACCTGCGCCGAATCCGAATCACTGGCCGCGCCGCTGCCGCGCAATTCGCTGCGCGACCTGTACTGGCGTATGACCCGCGCCAGCATGGGCCTGGGCAAAAACCTCTCGGCCGGAGTGAAGCTGGGCTTCGAAACCGGCTTCGACTCCGGCAGCACCCTCGATTACGTGTACCGCAACACACCCACCGGCAAGGGCGGGCTGGGGCGAATGATCGACGCCAACTACCTCAACTCCATTGGCTGGCGTGGCATCCGCCAGCGCAAGCTGAACGTCGAAGAACTGCTGCGCCTGGCCATGACGCGGTTGCGCGCGGACGACCGCGACGTGCGCATTGTGGATATCGCCGCGGGCCACGGGCGCTACATTCTTGAAGCGTTGCAGGGCGTGTCGCCGCTGCCGGAATCGATCCTGCTGCGCGACTACAGCGACATCAACGTACGCGACGGCAGCGCGCTGATCCGCGAGAAAGGCCTGGGGGACGTCGCAGAGTTCGTCAAAGGCGACGCGTTTGATCGCGCGGACCTGGCGGCACTCAACCCCAAACCGAGCCTGGCGGTGGTGTCCGGGCTGTATGAATTGTTCGCCGATAACGGCATGGTCGGCGGCTCCTTGGCCGGCTTGGCTGAAGCAGTGGAGCCCGGCGGTTACCTGGTCTACACCGGCCAGCCGTGGCACCCACAGTTGGAATTGATCGCCCGTGCGTTGACCAGCCATCGCCAGGGCCAAGCCTGGGTGATGCGCCGTCGCAGCCAGGCGGAAATGGATCAACTGGTCGAAGCCGCAGGCTTTCGCAAGATCACCCAGCGCGTGGATGAGTGGGGCATTTTCACTGTGTCCCTGGCACAGAAGATCTGAGCATGCGCGAACCCGGTTTATTAAAACCCGCTGTCCTGTGGCTGCTGCTATTGGCGCCGCTGTTTTTCAGCACTTATGGGTTTGCCACTTGGGTGACCAGCCAGCGCAGCGACGTGGGTGCGCTGGTGTTCGGCTGGGAAAGCCATATGCCGTTCCTGGCCTGGACCATCGTGCCCTACTGGTCCATCGACTTGCTCTACGGCTTCTCCCTGCTGCTGCCCAACAGCCGCCATGCGCTGAAACAACACGCGCTGCGCCTGCTAAGCGCTCAACTAATCGCCGTGAGCTGTTTCCTGATCTGGCCGCTGCGTTTCACTTTCGAGCGGCCCGAGCTGGACGGCGTATTTGGCTGGCTGTTTGCGGTGCTGGCGGGTTTTGACAAGCCGTTCAACCAGGCGCCGTCGTTGCATATTGCGCTGCTGGTCATCCTGTGGGTGGTTTACCAGCGTCACACCCAAGGGCTTTGGCGTTGGGTGGTGCATGGCTGGTTTGCGTTGATCGGTGTTTCAGTGCTGACCACTTATCAACATCACTTTATAGACTTACCCACAGGAGCCCTCGCCGGGTGGTTGTGTGTGTGGTTATGGCCGATGGGACATCCGAGCCCGCTGCTGAATGCGCGATTCACACGCAATTCGAAGCGCTGGCGGTTGGGCGCCCGCTACGGTCTGGGCACTTTGGCAGTAGCGATCCTCGCGTTCGCGCTCGGCGGTGGGTGGCTATGGTTGCTTTGGCCGGCCGTGTCCCTTGGCCTGATCACGGCCAATTACTGCGTACTCGGTGCGTGGGGCTTTCAAAAGCGTGCCGACGGCCGGTTGACACCCGCCGCTCGCTGGCTGTATGCACCTTACCTGGCTGCGGCGTGGGTTAACTCGCGGCTGTGGACGCGACACCATCCACAGCCCGACCAGATTGTGGATAACGTTTGGCTGGGTCGACTGCCTGCAACAAGCGAACAGGGCTCATTCAAGGCCATCGTAGATCTGTGCGCCGAATTGCCGATTAATCCACAGGGCCGCGCTTATCACAGCATCCCTGTGCTGGACCTGATCGCACCCACGCCTGCCGAATGCCTGCAAGCTGCGCAGGCCATCGAACGCCTGCGTTCAAACGGGCCGTTGCTGGTGTGTTGCGCGCTCGGTTACTCGCGCAGCGCCACCGCCGTCGCCGCCTGGCTGCTGCACAGCGGCCGCGCCGCCACGATTGATCAGGCGTTGACTATTATTCGTACAGCACGGGCCGATGTGGTCCTGCATCCCGCTCACCGCGAAGCCTTGGAGGGCTTACCCAATGCCCGCTGATATGGACCTCCAGGTGGTCGCCAGCCTGCTGCGTCGTGGTCGTTCACTGGATCAGTTATCCACAGGCCTGACGCTACTCGGCGTGTTGTTCGGCCTGGCCCAGTTGCTGATGGCGAGTATTTCGAGCATCTGCCTGCTACTCGCCCTGTGGATGATTATTTTGGGGCTGCTGCAAAAGTACTGGGCGCTGCGGGTGGCGTTTGATGCCGACCTGTTCGCTCTGCTGGCCCGCGATACCAAACGCACCGCCGACCTCGACCAGGCCTTGCAAGCCCTTGGCCTGCAATCGGCCAAGCGTGCTGGCAGACCGTGGACAGAACGCCGTCGCGGCGCCCTCAAACTGCTGCGCAAGCAAGCCTGGTTGCTCGGTGCGCAAGTGCTGCTGACCGTGGCCGTGATTTTCGCCAGCCCTTGGCTACCTTTCGCCGGATAAGGAAATCCCATGTTCGAACCCGTGGTCGCCACGCTGATTACCTCAATGGCCCGCACCGTCACCGGCGCCCGCAGCCTATGGTTGGGCTGCGCGCCAGTGCCGGTACAACGTATCTATTTCGCCAACCACAGTAGCCACGGCGATTTTGTATTGCTGTGGGCGTCGTTACCGCAAAACCTGCGCAAATTCACGCGCCCGGTGGCCGGTAGCGATTACTGGAACAAAAGCGCCTTGCGTCGCTACATCATCAACCGCGTGTTTAACGGCGTGCTGATTGATCGCGAGCGCAAAGAGCCTGTGGATAACCCCTTGCAACCAATGCTTGCGGCCCTGGAAGGTGGCGACTCGCTGATCATCTTCCCCGAAGGTACACGCAACCTTGAAGCAGGCTTGCTGCCGTTCAAAAGCGGCCTGTATCACTTGGCAAAAAGTTACCCACAGGCCGAACTGATCCCGGTATGGATCGCCAACCTTAACCGCGTCATGCCCAAAGGCCGCGTACTGCCGCTGCCGTTGCTGTGCACCACCAGCTTTGGCGCGCCGCTGCACTTGGAAGAAGGCGAAGACAAAGCCGTGTTTCTTCAACGCACACGCGATGCCCTGCTTGCCCTCGCCCCGGAGCTTGTCTGACATGGATAGCCAAACCCTGATGTTGTTCGGCGGGATCGGCGCGATCCTGGTGCTCGCCTCGCTGATCGGCCTGATCCTCAAGCTGCGCACCCGTGGCACGCCGAATGCGGTAATCGATAACCTCAACGCGCGTATCAACGCGTGGTGGGTGATGGTGGTGGTGATCGGCATTGCCTTCTGGCTCGGCACTGCCGCGGTAATCTTGCTGTTCTACGCGGTGTCGTTCTACGCCCTGCGCGAATTCCTCACCCTCACACCCACGCGCCGCAGCGACTACCCGGCGCTGGTGGCCGCGTTTTACCTGGCGCTGCCGCTGCAATACCTGCTGATCTACGCCGACTGGTACGGGCTGTTCTCGATCTTTATCCCGGTGTACGTGTTCTTGCTGCTGCCGATCCTCGCCTCCCTCGGCGGCGACAGCACACACTTCCTCGAACGCGCCTCCAAGGTGCAATGGGGCTTGATGATCGCGGTGTTTTGCGTGTCCTTCGTACCCGCGCTGCTGACCCTCGACATCCCCGGCTACGAAGGCCGTAACCTGCTGCTGATCGCCTACCTGGTGATCGTGGTGCAACTGTCGGACGTGTTGCAGTACGTGTGCGGCAAGCTGTTCGGCAAACACAAGATTGCGCCCAACCTGTCGCCGTCCAAAACCTTCGAAGGCTTCTTCGGCGGAATTCTGCTGTCATCGCTGATCGGCGCCGCGCTGTGGTGGACCACGCCGTTCAACCCGTGGCAGTCATTCTTGATCGCGCTGTTGATCAACCTGCTGGGTTTTGCCGGCGGCATTGTGATGTCGGCGATCAAGCGCGACCGTGGCGTGAAAGACTGGGGGCATATGATCGAAGGGCACGGCGGGATGCTGGATAGGCTGGATTCGGTGTGCTTTGCAGCGCCGATTTTCTTTCATCTTGTGCGCTACTGGTGGACCTGAACCTGGCCCCTAATCGGAGAGCTCCAGGTAGTGGGATTCCCCACCGCCTGTCGCGCCCGACAACCAGCCCCATACAAAACTCAGCGTGGTGCGCCCGGCCTGATCAACGCCGACCGTGCCACGCGACCAACCGGCCAGCAACTCGCCCTCGTGGGTCAGGCACTGATAAAGCAGCTCGATGGTGTCAGGGCCGGTAACGCGCCCGACTTGGGTTCCCGCGCGAATTCGCCCGCCCTGGTAAGTACCGGAAATGGCATCACCCTCGACACGGTAGTGAAACACCGTGCCGGCACCGGAAAGCCCGTGGGTGTTGGCGGCGACCGTAAATCGGCGATTATTCAAACGCTGGTGGAGTTGTGCGGGGGGTTGCATCGAAGTCGCATCCTTTCGCTGAGGCCTGGTGGTTATCAACAACATAGTTTGACACAGCCCCTCCCGTAAATCGGGGTCTGTAGGATGATTCGGGGTAAAGGCAACAACAACATAGATTGACACAGATGGGTCGCACTTCAAATACGGGGCTC